>CAZSYG010000012.1:0-16859 GCA_964610655.1 uncultured Candidatus Saccharibacteria bacterium | reverse complement strand
AAGACGGTCTGTTTGAACTCGAACCGATTTCGATTCGCAATCTCTGCTCCGAAGTCGAAGAAGAACTAAAATATCTTTATCGTTTCGACAAAAAAACTCTCGATTTGAAATTTTCAAACCGTTCTCGCCTTGTCGTTGCGAACCGCGAACTCCTTTTTTCTGTTATTTATAATTTTGGTTTTAACGCGCTTCGCTATTCTAATAAAAACTCAAAATCTTTTCTCCGAGTTAAAGACGAAAAAGGAAAAGTAAAAGTCGAAGTTCGCGACTTTGGTCCCTCGCTTCCGAAAAAAATTTATGAAAAACTAAAATCCAATTCTCTCGAAACTCCGACCGATATTTCTCTTCGTCCCGATTCTTCCGGCCTCGGACTTTTTATTGCGACCAAATTTGCGCGGTTCATGAATGCCGACGTCGGCGCCGTCCGCCATCAAGACGGAACGAGTTTTTATATTTCTCTTCCGGCTTCGCGTCAAGGAGTTTTGTTTTGAAACCTAAAAAACTAATATATATTATCGACGATGACGAAAAAATGTCCGCCTGTCTCGCGCGAATTTTAAAATCCGAGAATTTTCTAGTTAAAACTTTTTCTAACATTCCCGAAGTCATGCCCGCTCTCGACGAAAATCCTCTCCCGAACTTAATTTTTCTCGACATTCTTCTTCCCGCTTTCGACGGTTTTTCGTTTTTAAACGAAATCGCGTCCTATCCCGATACCATGAAAATTCCAATCATCATCGTTTCCAGTCTTGATTTTAAGAAAAAAGACTTAAAAATTTATGGCGTTAAGGGTATACTTAAAAAGGAAGAGATGACTCCAAAGGAGATTATTACCTATGCAAAACGATATACGAACTAAGGCGATTGTCCTTCGTCGAACTAACTATGGCGAGTCCGACCGAATTTTAAATCTCTTGACCGAAAAAGGTTTAATTTCTTGTATCGCTAAAGGCGTTCGCAAAGAAAAGTCGAAGCTCGCCGGCGGAATCGAAATGTTTTGTCTTTCCGAAGTAACGGTTCACGCCGGAATCAACAACAAACTCGGAATTTTAACAAGCGCAAAAATGCTCGAAGCCTACCAAAACATCACGATTAAGCTCGACGACCTCGAACTCGGTTCGCTTGTCTTGAAGAAAGTCGAAAAAGCCGCCGAGGTTGCTCCCGAAGCTGACTTTTTTAATCTAACGCGCCAAGTTCTGACCGCTCTAAACGTTGGCGTCAATCCCGAACTTGTCGAAACATGGTTTTGGTTCAACTTCGCGAAAACTGCCGGCGAACAATTTAATCTCGTTAAGGATGTTGATGGAAACGATTTAGATTCGTTTAAGTCCTATGTTTGGGACTCGACCGAACTTGCCTTGCGTGAACAAATCGGCGGGAATATTACCGCTTCCGAAATTAAATTGATGCGCCTAATTCTAAGCTCCGACTTAAAAACCGTTTCGCGCGTTAAAGATATTGTCCCACGTCTCCCCTCGATTCTCTACGTCGCAAAATCCGTTAATAAAATCTAAAAATTATTATATAATATATATATGGCTAAATTAGAAGATATTGTAAGTTTATGTAAACGCCGCGGATTTATTTTCGCCGGTTCTGATGTTTATGGCGGTTTCGCCGGAACGTGGGACTTCGGGCCTCTCGGCGTCATGTTAAAGAAAAATATCATGGATGCATGGTGGAATTTTTGGGTCGAGAAGCGCGACGATATTTATGGCGTCGATGCCGCAATTTTAATGAACCCGAAAACTTGGGTCGCTTCGGGTCATACCGCGACTTTTGCCGATCCGCTTGTCGAGTGCAAAAGTTGTCATGGTCGTTTCCGCGCCGATAAACTCGCCGACGGGATTAACGAATCCGTTTCGACTGAAGAATTTTTGAAACTAAATGTAAAATGTCCGACTTGCGGAAAAACCGACTGGGGAGAAATTAGAAAGTTTAATATGATGTTCATGACTCATGTTGGCGCCGTCCTTCCCGAAGATGCGACCGGCTCCGAAGAGTCGAAGGCTCTCCTCGAAAAATCCGTCGCCTACCTTCGTCCAGAAACCGCCCAAGGAATCTTTACGAACTATAAAAACGTCGTCGATTGTTTTTATCCCTCGCTTCCGTTCGGTCTTGCTCAACAGGGAAAAGCCTTCCGCAACGAAATCTCTCCTCGCGATTTTATTCTGCGCGACCGCGAATGTTCCCAAATGGAAATCGAATACTTTGTTCATCCCGAAACTTGGGAAGAAAATTTTGAGAAACTTCTAAAAGAAAACGATGAATTTTTGTGCGAAAAAATGGGTCTCGACCTTAAGAAAATCCATCATCTCGAAGTTGCTCCTGAAGACCGTGCGCATTATTCGAAACGCACTGTCGATTTTATGTTCGAGTATCTAAACGGCGAAGAAGAGTTGATGGGGCTTGCCTATCGAACCGATTTTGACCTTAAAAATATCGAGCGCGAATCTGGAAAGTCAATGGAATATCGCGACAAAGTAACCGGCGAAACTTTCGTCCCCCACGTTATCGAACCCTCAATCGGTGTCGAGCGGCTTTTCCTCGCCATTTTATGCTCCGCTTATTCTGAAGAAAAAGTTGACGGGAAAGACGAAACTCGAACCATTCTAAAATTCCCCGAAAACCTTGCGCCCTATAAATTCTGCGTTTCTCCGCTTCTCAAAAATAAACCCGAGCTAGTAGAAAAAGCGCGTGAAGTTTATAATTTATTGAAAGAAAAATATACGTTCGTAACTTGGGACGATTCCGGCAATATCGGAAAACGTTACCGAAAACAAGACGAAATCGGAACCCCGAAATGCGTCGTTATCGACTTCGACACTTTAACCGACGGAACCGTAACCGTCCGCGACCGCGACTCCGCAACCCAAATCCGTCAAAATCCCGAAGAACTATAAACAAAAATAACCCCAACTTTCGGGGTTATTTTTTAGCGAAAATTTTACGCCTCTTCGATTGCTTTTTTGACTTTCTCAATCCCTTTTTCAATCGTCTTTTTTGCTTTTAACTCCGGATGCGCTTCAATATATCGCTCGATTGAATCTTTAATCACTTTTTTCGCAGTCTTAACGTCGGCAAACTCTTTAACTTCTGTCGAACCCGCTTTCTTTAAATCTTTATAATGATTAAAATGGAACTCGATTTGTTTAATCAACTGTTCTGGTAAATCTTCGAGCTTCTGATATTTATCGCCATTATTTCTATCGTCCGCCGGAACGCAAATAATTTTATCATCGACTTCTCCGCCGTCAACAAATTTCATCACGCCGAGGATCCGCGCCTTGAGCCAAATTCCCGTCGTCAGAGGTTGGTCGGTAATAATCAACGCGTCTAGTTCGTCGCCGTCTTCATCAATCGTCTGCGGGATGAAGCCATAGTTGCACGGTTTCGCGAACGCCATCGGCTCAACTCGGTCGAGCATAAAGCAAGCGTGCTCTCTGTCCCATTCGATTTTATGATTGCTTCCTGTCGGAATTTCAACCACAACATTAATCTCGCCTTTTTCATATTCTCCCGCCGTTAAAACTTTATTAAAATCAGCCATAAAACTCCTTTTTCTTATATATAATATATATTATTATATACTAAATTTCGGGAAATTTATCTTTTTGAGATAAAGATTTTTTCGTCCTTAATTTCGTCCGGCAGATAATTTTTATCAAGATGGAACCCCGCTTCCCATTTTTGTCCCGCTCCAAACCCTAAATTTTTCATCAAATTCGTCGGCGCGTTTCTCAACCACGTCGGAACCGGAAGTCCCATCGATTTTCGCGCCAAATCTTGCGCCGCATACCACGCGTTCGTCGTATCACGCGACTTTTTCGATTTCGCGAGTGCAGTCGTGACGTGCGCTAAAATCAGTCCGCTCTCCGGCATCCCAACTCTTTCGACCGCCATAAAACAATTTAACGCCAAGTCTAACGCTCCGTTTCCGGCGAGCCCAATATCTTCGCTCGCAAAAATTACCATCCTTCGCGCGATAAACTTCGGGTCTTCTCCTGCCTCGACCATCCTCGCGAGATAATAAAGCGCTGCGTCAACATCACTCCCGCGCATCGACTTAATAAACGCTGAAATATTATCATAATGCGCGTCGCCTTTTTTGTCATACCCGGGCATCTTTTTTCCCGCCGCGGTTTTTACGGTTTCGACGTTAATTTTATCCGCTAAACTCAGCGCAAGTTCCAAATCCCCCAACGCACTCCTCGCGTCTCCTCCCGAAAGTTCTGCGAGATAGTCGATTGCTGTTTTCGAGACTCGTTTTTCTGCTCCCTCGGCCTTGACCGCCCGCTCTAAAACTTTTTTAATAGCTTCTTTCGATAAAGGAGAAACAACGACTACTCGCGACCGCGATAAAAGCGGGGAGATGACCTCGAAGCTCGGATTTTCCGTCGTCGCCCCGATTAAAATAATTAACCCCGACTCAACGTGCGGCAAAAACGCGTCTTGTTGCGCCTTGTTAAAACGATGAATTTCGTCAACAAACAAAACTGTCCGAATTTTCAGATTCCAATTTTGTTTCGCGCGCTGAACGACCGCCTCAATATCTTTTTTGCCGCTCGTGACCGCAGAAATTTCAATAAAATCCGCATTATACTCCCTAGCGAGAATTTTTGCCATCGTTGTTTTTCCCGTTCCGGGCGGCCCCCAAAAAATCAAATTAACTGGCTCCCCCTTTTTCAAAATCTCTGTTAAAATTTTTCCCTTGCCAATAATCTCATCTTGACCGATGACTTCGTCTAAACTTTTCGGACGCATCCTCTCCGCTAGCGGCACTCTATTCATATCTATATATTATATACTATTTTTCCAAAAACTAAATAATTGACGAAACCTTAAACTTTTTATAAAATTATTCATAAGGAGTATTGGAGGAAAGTTAAAATCTAAATGAAAAATCCGAACAAAAAACTTTTTATTATCTTCTTATGTCTAGTTTTAATTTCTAGCTTCGCTTTTTTGCGTCCAAAGGTCGAAACTGTCGCTTCCGACAGCTATTACGAAACCTTAAAAATCGCTAGCTCTTCTCTAAACGGAAACACGATTTGGGGTGCTGGCGAAACTTTTGATACCGTCGTTGAAGCCGGCGGCCTTGATGATTGGGCAGCTTTCTATTCCTCCGCGAATAAATCCGACGGCGGCCTTGATTCTTCTGGCTCTTTGAGTGCCGATGGGATCCCTTATAATTTCAACTGGTCTGGCGCGAATACTTATGACGGAACTGATACGATTCGCCTCTATACCGGTAACGCCTCCGCAACAATGAACCTTGAAACTATCGGCGCCTATGAACAAATTTACGTTCTCGGAACTGCCGGCGGCCCGGGCGAGGGAAACTACGCGAACTTTTCCGTTGTTTTGAATTATACCGATGGGACTTCTGACGCGACCAACTATAAACTTTACGATTGGTATGACGCGACTCCCGTCGCTGGCGTTTATAAATATCCGAACGTCGCGCGTCGTCTTGTCGTTAAAAGTAACTCCTCGTCGTCAAGTTGGAGTCACACCTCTTCCTCGACTAATAATTATAACTACGAGGGGAGCGTCTCCGCTGCGCCATATCTCCAATCCGCCACGATTAACGCGAACCCGAAAAAGTTGTTAAAGTCAATCGACTTTAGAATGACTGGGAAAAACGGTAGCTCCGACACTTCCGGCTTATTCTGCGGAATTTATGCCGTTACCGGAATGGTGAACGTCGCCGCGCCTGATCCAGTCGAAAACATTTTCGTAACTAACGTAACCGACTCGACCGCTTCTATAACTTGGGACGAAGTTTTGGGCGCGACCAGCTATCGTCTTGATATCTCGACCGACCCGAACTTTTTGAACATTTTAGAAAATTACAATAACTTAGAGGTTGACGGAACTGAACTTCTTGCGGTTGGTTTAAACCCCGATACAGTTTACTATACCCGCGTCAGGGCGGAAAACGTCAACGGCCAAAGTATCAGTTCTGATGCCGTTCAGTTTAAAACTCTTCATGAGTCCAATCCGCCCGAACTTGAGCTTGACGCTCATCCGGGTTTAATCCAAATCAGCGACACGATTAAGATTACCGCTGAAGACGAAACTGGCGTCGGCGGAATCGAAGCGAGTTTAGATAATGGCGAAACTTGGGAAGAAATCAGCAACAACGATTATGCCGAGTATGAAGCGACCGAAAACACAACTTACTGTTTCCGTGCTTATGATGTCTATGAAATTTATTCCAATAAAGAGTGCGTAACTTATGAACGTTTAGACAATCAAAAGCCCGCGATTAAAGTTAATACTAACGGCTATGAAGAAGGAACATGGACGAATGGAGCCGTCGTTCTAACGGTCGAAGATTTAACCGTTAACGTTGGCGAAACTAAATATTATTATTCTACTGATGGCATAAATTGGCTAGATTATAATAACGGCGTCATCGTCAATGAAGAAACTGATAGCGCCGGCGACGAGTATTTCTTTAAGGCGATTAGCGAAGCCGGAATCGAGAGCGACGTCGTTGTTGCGCTCGTTAAAATCGATCGAACCGCGCCGAACGGTTCAATCGAAAGCTCTGACGTTTCTTGGAACCAGTTTTTAAACGGAATTACTTTCGGCCTATTCTTCAACGAAACTAAAGAATTTTCGGTTACCGCGAGCGACGAACTTTCCGGCGTTAATAAAGTCGAATATCTAGTTACCAACGCTGAAATCGGAAGCGAGGAAGATGCGTTGAATCTCGACGGTTGGGAAACTTATTCTTCCGCCGTTAAAATCGACCCTGACGGAGATTTCGTTCTTTACTTTAAGTTAACCGATGATGCTGGAAACGTCAAAGTCGTTAACACCGACGGAATCGTTTTGGACGCGACTAAGGCCTTGATTGAGGGCTATGCCGGAACTGGCGAAACTTATCCTCTCGAAAACGAAAAAACTTACTATCTCACTCAAAAAATTATCGTTACCGATAATCGCGCTCTCAACAAGATTATCATCAACGGCGAAGAAGTTGCGCTGTCCGCAACGAACATCATCGAATTAGCTGGTAATACTGAAAAAGTTTACGAGATTAAGGCTATTGATAAAGCTGGAAATGTAACTGAACTAACCATCAACACTGGCAAAATCGAAGATCTAAAATTAGACATCGACGAAGAATACGTCAATTCCGACGACTTAGCTGATTTAAACGAAGTTATCGAAAAGTTAAACGAATTAGAAGAAACCGAGGGAGAAAACGAAACTGAAGCTGAAAAAGAAATTATCGAAGACATAACCGATACTTACGAAGAGCTAATTGAAAAAGTCGAAGCCATCGTCGAAGATTTGAACGATATCGAAGAAGAAGTCAACCAACTCCCCAGCATCGAAAACATCACGAAAGACGATAAAGAAACTATCGAAGAACTATTGGAACGTGTCGAAACTGCCGAAGAAGAATATGAGAAAAATCTAACCAACGACGAAGCGAACCAACTCATCGAAGAAGAGGAAGAACTTAGAGAGAAACTTGCTCGTATCGAAGAAATTGAGCGTCTAGAGGAGGAGGAACGTCAAAGATTAGAAGAGGAAGAGCGCCAAAGGTTAGAAGAAGAGGAGCGCCAACGCCAAGAAGAAGAGGCTAGACGCGAGCGCGAAGAACACGTCAAAGAATTTGAAGATAAAGTTCGCGACGAATATCCGAACCCGACCGAAGCCGAAGAAAGTGATAAAGAAGTTATCGACGAGGGAATTGACCTATATAATAATCTGACCGACGAAGAAAAAGAGATGGTAAATCCCGAAATCAAAGAAAAATACAACGAAGTCATCGAAGAATTTTATCATGGTTTACCTAGCCTCGAAATTACTGCCGACACCGAAAACTGGAAAGCGAGTGACGTTGCCGAGCTAGTCGCTCACGACGCCGCCGGAATCGAAGGAATTTACGTTTCGACCGATAACGGCGAAAGTTGGGAAAAGCTAACTAGCTATGATAGTGTTGCCTATGAGGCGACCGAAAACGGAATCTATAAATTCAAAGCCGTCGATAAGACTGAAAACGAAACTGTTGAAACCGTCATCTACACCAACCTCGATCCAGTAAAACCAGTCCTCGAATTAAATTCTAACGGTTATGAACTCGGAACATGGACAAACAAAAACGTAACGCTTTCCGTTCGTAATGTTGCGAATAATCTAAGTCCGGTTAAAATCTACGTCTCGACCGACGGCGAAACTTGGAATGATTATAACGAAAGTATTATCCATAGCGAAGATACTGACGAGTCGGGCGTAACCTATTATTTCAAGGCTAAATCTGCTGCTGGCTTAGAAAGTGATGTTGTTGAGGGCAATGTGAAAAAAGATACTGTTGCTCCGACCGGTTCGATTTCTCTCGGCGATAATTCTTGGAATAGCTTTTTAAACACAATTACTTTCGGCTTATTCTTTAACGAGACGAAAGAGTTTATTTTGACCCCCGATTACGACGTTTCCGGAATTAAATCCGCCGAGTATCTAATCCTAGAAAACGATTTTTCATCTCCTAGCGAAGCTGTCGAGTCGAACGATTGGACGACTGGCGAAACGACCGTTACAGTCGAGCCCGAAAGAGATTTTGTCGTTTACTTTAAACTGACTGATAACGCTGGGAACATCAACATTATCAATTCCGAAGGCGTTGTACTTGATGTAACTCCTGCGACGATTGAGGGCTATGCTTCTGGCCGAACCTATCCGCTCGAAGAAGATAAAGTCTATTATTTGACTCAAAAACTTCTAATCTCCGACAACAAGGGAATCAAAACCGTTGAAATTAACGGCGAAAAAGTTGAGCTAAACAACGGGATTGTCGAGTTAGCTGGGAATACCGACGCCGAAAATAAAATTATCGTTACCGATAAAGCGGGGAATAAAACCGAATTGACCATAAAAACCGGCGCGATTATCTCTCCGACCGACTTAGATTTAGACCATAGCAACAAAGACGATATCGACGAAATCAACGAAGCGATTGAAAAACTCGAAGAACTTAAAAACAACGATGACTCTACTCCAACAGAAGAAGAACTAGAAATCATCAATGATTTTCTCGACGAGCTAAACGACGTTCTCGAAAAAATCACCGAAGTCGAAGAAGAAGTCGATGAAACCGAAAACGACTACAATAATATACCTAGTATCGAGACCATCACTTCCGACGATAAAGAAACCGTCGAAGAGCTAATCGAAAAAATCGAGGACATCCTCAACGAAGACAAGAACCATCTAACCGACGAAGAGGTTGATGAACTCGAAGATATGCTTGAGGATTTGAACGAAAAACTCAAACTAATTAAAGACCTCGAAGAAAGAGTTGAAGAAATCAATCACGAAACCGACGAATACAATATTGATAAAGTTACTAGCGACGATAAGTCTGACCTCGAAGAGCTGAAAGAAGAAATCGAAGAGCTAAAAGATAATCCTAATCTAAGTCCCGAAGAAAAAGCCGAGCTCGAAGAAGACGAAAAGAAAATCGACGAGTTGCTTGAACGCCTCAAAGAGGTCAAAGAGCGAATCGAAGAAGTGATCGAAAATGACCCCGCTAAAGAAATCAATAAAGACAACGTCACTAAGGAAGACCAAACCACTCTCGAAGATGCTCAGGCTGGCTATGTTGAAGCTCTAGGCGTTTTCGACGGGAACTTTAGTCTCTCCGAGCTCTTTAACCTAAACAATTCCATCTCAATCATCAACTCCGCCCTCGATGTTCTCGACCAAGTCGCCGAATTCGAGGCTATGATTTCGCGTTTACCTAGCCCAGACGATATCGACTATTCCTCGAAAGCCGCCGTTAAAGCTGCCCAACTTGCTTATGCCGAGCTATCAGATTATGCAAAAACCCTCGTCGGGCCGAGCTTAATGTCGAAATATAAAGCCGTTATCGCCGCTTATAAAGCTCTGATTGAGGGTTCGCCGATTCTCTACGCCTTTGAAACCTTAGACGTTTTCTGGTGGGCGATGTTGACATTCTTCATCGCTGGCGTCTTTATCTTAATTGCGAAGCGAACCCATAAACGCTACTCCGAGATCGAAAACGACGACGATTTCTAAATCGCTAGAGCTAATTATTGACTTTTAATGTTAAGTATGATATAATAGAGGGATGGCTCGCATCTAGCGGCTAGGTACATTAAAACTGATTTTGTTGAATTTTGGAGGTGTTTTAGTTGCGACAGAATGAACCGTTGCGGAAGACTTTCGACTACGAACAATTATTCAAGGAGGTGTATTTCCATCTAACTATCGACGAAGACCTAGTCGTAAACTACGGTATCGACCGCGCCGGTGTTTCAAACCGCGCGCGAGTCGAGTTCGGCGATCAGAAGTTAGCTTCGAGCGCGACCCAAGACCTTTACGAAGCGCTTTTCCGCGCCTTTATGAAAGCCTATGCTGAACTGATTGCCTCAGATTCTCCGCGAATCGACGCAACGCTTCCGGCAAGGAAACTCGATTCGGCTTTTCTCGACCCGCGAACCTACTTCCCGTTAGACAAGTCCCAGCTCCACGACGCTAACCTGCGCCCTTTTTCCGAGAAACTTAAACTTTCTTGGGTCAAGGGCATGAACTGGGAGCGGAAGACTATCTATGTTCCGACGGATCTCGTCTATTTTTCTGAACCGAACAACTTTGGTTTATTCCGCTCTTGTCCGGTTCATCGCGCGACGTCTTGCGGCCTCGCCGCTCATGTTGATCTCGACGAGGCAATTCGCCTTAGCTTGATTGACCTGATAAAGCGCGACGCGATTATGCGGAACTGGTTTTCTCGCGAGACTCCCCCGCGAATCGATTTGAGAGTTCTCCCGAATCCGTATAAGAAGTTAGTAGTTAAACGAGTTCATGAGCTGAAGCGTCGTGGGCGCGAGCTCTATCTGCTCCAGCTTCCGTCGGAATACGGTGCTGTTTTTCTGGCGATTATCGTCAGCAGGAACTCGAACCGCTTCCCGCTTTTTGTTTGCGGCTCCGGCGTTACTCTCGGAACGGATTACGAACGTGCCGCTTTTCGCGCAATCGAAGAAGCTGAGAAAAACTTTTTCGAAGCGAAGAAACTGCGCGCTCGCATCATCGAGCCGGAAGACGTTGAGACTCCCGACGATCATGCTCATCTCTACCATTGTATGGTCGAGTCTCGTCATACTCGCTACTCATATGCGGATATGCTGAAATGGCTTCTTTCTGGGCCGGTTACCGAAATCACGCCGAACAAAAATCAGACAATCGAGAGCCTTCTTCGTGAACTCGAAGTTGTTTTAGTTTGTCTCGATGAACCAAACGACCGTTATCGCGTCGTCAAGGCGTTCAGTCCCGTTCTCGTTCCGATGGGTTATGGCTATGGAATGTCCTACTTCTCTCATCCGAACGTCTATACTCGCCTCTCTCGCGAAGAACTGCTGTTCCCCCATTATTTCAACTAATCTTCTCCCCCTCTGTTAGAGGGGGATTTTTCTTTCCCCGTCCTTGAAAATTCGTTTTTAAAATGATAAAATAAACCCATCCCCGAGTGGCGGAATTGGTATACGCGGTGGACTTAAAATCCGCTCCCTTCACTGGGTTATGAGTTCGAGTCTCATCTCGGGGACCAGTAAAACGGTGCTGTGGCGGAGTGGTTACGCAGAGGTCTGCAAAACCTTGTACACCGGTTCAATTCCGGTCGGCACCTCCATATCGACAATAATTGGTTAAGTTTAACAAATTTACCCCTGTAAAAACGGGGATTTTATGTGCACTATATACAATTTGGCATGAGCGCTAATCGACATAAACGAATAAAAAATACAGGAGTTGGTGTCGATTTTATTTTGCCGTGTTCTCCCGTGTTTTGCCGTGTTCTCCCGTGTTTTTGCCGTGTAGTTCCGTGTTCTCCCGTGTATTTCCCGTGTATTTCCCGTGTTTTTGCCGTGTATCTGAACTGTTCCCTAATCACTACAAGTATGATATAATCAAGCTAAAGCTAAGGAATAATCGCTATGCTTACAATAGAAAAGATCAAAGAAGTCGTAACGCGAATAGGCAGAAAATATGGCGTAAAATCCGTATATCTTTTTGGTTCTTATGCTAAGGGGACTGCTAACGAAACTAGTGATATTGATCTCATCATCGATAAAGGTCAGGCTCTTCATAAATACATAGACTACTTCCATTTTTGTGATGAATTAGAAACTGAACTTGGTACAGAGGTTGATGTAACAACTGAAGATGGTATGCTTCCTGGATTTTTCGATTTAGTTAAGAACGATCGGATTCCCCTTTATGGCGCCTAGCGATAAGATTCTTATAGAAACTATAGCTAGTTATTCCGAGACTTTATTACGCGCTCTGCGCGATTATTCTATCGATAAGGAAACCATTGCAGATAATCTTGCTTTTAGGGGAATGACAGCGTTTTTCGTTCAACAAATCGGAGAGTGCGCTAAAAAGCTCAGCTCAGAGTTTAAAGATAATCATTCAGAAATCGAATGGAAAGCGATGGGCGGACTTAGAAATAGGATTGCTCATGCCTACGGTAGA
The DNA here is from genome assembly GCA_964610655.1 of uncultured Candidatus Saccharibacteria bacterium. Lineage (GTDB taxonomy): Bacteria > Patescibacteriota > Saccharimonadia > Saccharimonadales > Saccharimonadaceae > Nanosyncoccus. Next base: position 4,346 of record CAZSYG010000012.1, on the reverse strand, counting down.
ATTGATGTAGAGATTCTTTGGGATGTCGTAGAGCATGATATTCCTAAGCTGCTGGGTTTTTGCAAAACTATTCTCGAGATCAATAACTCAGAAATAAAAGATATAGCGGCGTAATTACTTTTTGGACGAAGAGAACCAAATAGCAAGTTTGAAGTACAATGGTTTAAGCCGTAGTTTTTTCTATTATCCCCTCATGATTTCCCTCAATCTTATACATTCTCCTCTGACCAGTATTCTTTACGACTTTCTTCGATAAGTAGTCGGCAGTAAAAGTCTTACCAATTACTACATCTCCATGATATTTCTCGTTATTGAGTAATCCCACAATCGTAGCAGGATGCCACTTAGCTTTACCTTTGGGGGAGGGAATACCTTCTTGTTCTAGAATATGAGAAATAGTAGTAGATCCTTTACCTTGTTTGTTTAACTCAAAGATTCTTCTCACAACTTTAGCTTCTGGTTCATAAATAACTAGCTTTCCGGTTTCTGGATCATTTCTGTACCCATAACAAGGACGGTTATATCTTCCCGATTTTCCCGATTCCGCTGCTCTCTCTATCCCCCATTTGACATTCTCGCTTCTTTGTCTGCTCTCATCCTGGAAGAGAGAAAAGAAAACAGAAAAATACATTTCTGCCTTTGGATCAAAGATAGGTATTGGGTAACACTCGAACCTCAAATCCACCTTAAGGCTTCTTAGTTCTCTTATAATCGACAATCCATCAACCGTATTTCTGCTGAACCTGCTCGGATTTTTGCAAAGGATTAGGTCTATTCTACCTTTCCGACAATCGTCCAACATCGCCAAAAACTCCGGGCGTTTGTTAGTCCTTAGACCCGATGCTTCATCGGCATAAATCCCTACATAATTCCATTCTGGCTGCTTTTTGATATAAGCCCTATAGTATTCTTTCTGTGCTACCAAAGATCCATACTGTTCATCTTTATCGGAAGAAACTCTAGCGTAAGCCGCAACATTAAGTTTTTTCTTGTTTTGCTGTTCTTTCTGATCAATTAACTCAACATCTAATCGGGATTCTTGGATTTGCATAGGTGATGAAAACTATAACATAATATCGAGAAAAAGGAAAACATAAGAGTATTATTAGGCGCAAGTTGCACCAACTCAGCACCAGTTATCACCAACTCAGCACCAACCAACACCAACTGACGCCAACTGGGGCTATTTTCACACGGCAAATAGATAATGCATTCTTTGGTCTAAAACAGACGTCCTTTGCCACTTCGATTCCCAAATCGCCAGCTGGCGATTTTTTAATTTTTCTTTAACTTTTTTATTCTTGTTATGCTATAATTATAATTATGGATAATAATAGTATAGCATCACCTAAAAGGTCAAAATTATTTATCATAATCCCTTGCGCGATTATTATTTGTCTGATTCTTGTCTTCGCTGTTCCTCCTCTCTTGAGAATTTTCCGCGACTCTCGTCGTAAAGCCGATTACGAAACTCTCTCGAAAAACATTTCCGAAATTTATATAGAAAATAACATGGGAAGCCTTCCGAATGAATCTTCTTCGCTCGACGCAACTGTCTATATTAACCCTTCCGGTAGCGATCTTTCCGGAAACGATTACGTAATTCTTCCGAGATATTGTTTCTCCGAAGAAGAATGTTCTGGGTCGAAAATTCCTGAGCCGACTAACCCTTCCGATTCAGACGGTAGAGTTGCGAGCTTAGTTTACGTCATTTCTCATGCTACTTGTTCAGAAAATCGCCCTGAATATTCCGATTCTAATACTTCTTACGCTGTTTACGGCTATCTCGAATCCGGTAATTATTGCTACGCTAACGAAAATTAAAGGAGACTAAGAAATGAAAAATCTATCTAAGAAAAATAAAATTCTCGTTAGCGGTAGTGTTCTTGGAGCGCTCTGTTTGATTGGTTTGTCGAATAACGCTTTCGCTTCGACCCCTGCGCTCCTAAACGCGAAAACCGAAGTATATAAAAACGCTTCGACTTCCGGCGGCTCCCACGGGAGTTTTGACGCAAAAACCGCAGTTGATTTTGAAGTTATGGACGGCGTTTGGATAAAAGTTAATCGAACTTCTGGCGGAAAAACATACACCGGCTATACGAACATTCCTAAAAATGTTACTCTAAAAGACAATGTGGGAGTCTATATAAATACTAAAAATGGCGACTCTTTATGGTCTGACGCTAAACTAACTAACGAAATAGTTAATACGATTAACTACGGAACAAAAATAACCGTCGCCAAATTTACCGCTAGTAACAAAGAAACTTCGTCCGCTTATGTTAAGACCCAAGACGGTAAAATCGGCTTCATCGGCGCTGGCGGTCTCTCTTCCGTTTACATCCCTGAAGGTGGAGGGGGCGGTGAAGATGACGGCGACGGTGGCGGAGGTGGCGACGACAGCGGTCAAACCGAGTCCGAACAAAAAATCACCCAAATGATCAATCTGGCGAAAAGCAAAATCGGTATGCCCTATGTTTATGGCGCAGAGGGGCCTAAGAAATTCGACTGCACCGGCCTAACTTATTATCTCTTTAAAGAAGTCATGAAAGTCACTTTAAAGCGTTCTGCTGCGTCTCAGGGTCATGATTTTTCCAAGTTCAATAAAATCGAAAGTTATTCGAATCTAAAAGCCGGAGACATAATCGCTTTTGACTTCAAACAAGATGGCGCTTGCGATCACGTTGGTTTCTATATCGGCGATAGCAAAATGATTGAAGCGTCTAATGGTGCCGGCGTAGTTCGTGAATTTGACTTTTATAACAAGACTAACGGTTCCAGCTATAGAACTAAATACTTCATGTGGGGTCTTCGTTATAAGAATTTCTAATCTCTAGATAAGTCTAAATAAAAATACTTCCTAAAATTAGGAAGTATTTTTTTGTAGCCTGCTGTTTATTTTGTAGCGCTAAATTTCTAGGCGGACTCCCACCTCCGAGAATTCAGACGGCTCTCAACGTCGGACTCGTCCGAACTCCTTACCTCCATTTTACCACTAGGATTTTCCTTGTCAATATTGATTTTCTAAAATCTTTATGTTTTCTCTAGAAATAAAAAACCGAACAGACTCGCCTTGCTAAAATATATAAAAATGTTCTAATAAAATAAAGATAAGTAATATAAATAATGCTATAATAATATGCATGAAGAAGTCTAATGATTCAAAAACCATAGAAGAAAAAAATCTTCCAAAAATAAAAAAAGATGAAGAAGTTTCTCCTGCGTTCGATGAAAAGAAAGAAGAAGAAAAAGAAGCGCCCCGAATAATTTGGATTATTACTCTTGCCTTCGTTCTTCTCGCCTCAATCGGCATCATCATCTGGGTGATTTTTTCCGGTCGCGCTGACCAAAAAATCCATGGCGATAACCTTTCTTCCTTAACCGGTAAAGAATCCGACTCTGACGAAAATAAAAACACCCCGCTTCCCGTTTCCGACCATGAACTCAATTTAGTCGAATACGATTCCGATATTCTTCTCTCCGAGGCTGGCGACTATACCCTAAAGGGAACTTTCGACTATTCCGTTTACATCAACTCTACCGGCGAAGTTAATCTAACTCTCTCCGGAGTAACTTTCTCGAAATCTCTCTCGATTTCCAATGAATCCGAGAATCTCTTGACCCTTTCTCTCCCCGAAAATAAGATAAATTCTCTAACCTCCGTTTTCTCCTCTGGCGACCTCATAATTAAAAATTCCGGAAACTCCAACGGTCGTCTGCTTGCGAGCAGTTTAGAAACGAATAAAAAGTTAACAATCAGCGGCGGTTTAATCTATCTCGACGGTAAAGAAAGCGAAAATTCTCTAAAAACCGCTAGCGGTTTAGAAATAAACGGTGGAACAATCGTCATTCTTGACGAAAAAGAGTTAGAAAAACCTCTAACTTCCTCCGTCCAAAAATCCCTAACCGTAAATTTCTCTAAAACCGTTAAAAAAGGTAGCAATTTAAGTTTTCGCTCGGTTGTGACAGGTGCTTCGCGCGAGCTCGATAACGTCGAAACCGATTTTAAATCGATAATTTATAGCGCAAAAGACCTTGCCGCGGGCGATTATGAACTCCTCGTCGATGGCGAGGTTGTCGGAACCGGAACTGTTGAATAGATGAAAGACATAAAAAAGAAACTCGCTCGTTGGTTTGACGAACTAAGTTTGGCCGGTCGCGGCGTTCTGCTTGCTTCTCGCTATAAAAGTTTTTATCTTCCCGCGCTAATCTCCTTCCTAATTTTCGGAACGTTATTAAATCTATTAGCCGGCGGTTTTAGTTCGTTTAAATTGATTGCTGCGAGCGACTTTCCAAGCGGAGCAAAAATAATTTGGAACGCTTTTCTCGGTGTTTTTGGTGTTAAT
>CAZSYG010000011.1:0-18038 GCA_964610655.1 uncultured Candidatus Saccharibacteria bacterium | reverse complement strand
ACCTCGTCCATTCTCTCGACTCCCACGAAACTCCCCAAAAGGAAAATTGGATGAACGGAATAAAGTGGTTTAAATTCTCCGACGCGCTCGATGCCGTCGAATACGAAGATATCGAAAAACTAATGTTAATCGCTAAAAAGAAAATAAGATCAGGGGAATTCTAACAAACATGGACAAACGAACTATCGAAAAATATCAACTTTTTGCCGAAGAAAATCTCGGTTTTCGCTTTAAAGATGTAAATTTACTCATCACCGCCTTAACTCATCGTAGCTACGTCAACGAACACAAAAAAATCGTACACGACCATAACGAACGTCTCGAATTTTTAGGCGACGCCGTTCTCGAACTTGTTTCTTCCGACTTTCTCTTTAGAAACTATAACGAACCGGAGGGAATCATGACCGCATGGCGCGCCGCCCTCGTCCGCACCGAAGCCATCTGTGCCGCCGGCAAAGAACTCGGCTATGAACCGCTCGTCCGCCTCTCGAAAGGCGAGAAAAACGGAACCACTCGCGCCCACGACGTCATCCTCGCCGACTGTTTCGAGGCGGTCATCGGCGCCACCTATCTCGACCAAGGTTACGCCACCGCCAAAAAGGTTATCGAAAAACACATCCTCAGCAAAATCGATACCGTCCTCGAAGAGGGCTCATGGCGCGACCCAAAAAGCTATTTTCAAGAGCTCGCCCAACGATACGATAGCGAAACTCCCGTTTACCGAACCATCAAAGAAGAAGGCCCCGATCATGACAAAATCTTTACCGTTGGCGTCTATGTTGGAAAAACCGTCAAAGGCATCGGTGTCGGTCATTCCAAACAAGAAGCCCAAACTCTCGCCGCAAAAGAGGGAATTAAACTTTACAAATCCCAAAAAATACGCTAAAATATAGAAATTAAACTAATTAAGGAGAAACTATGCTCGCGATTCGCATGCAGCGTAATGGTCGATCACACCTCCCCGTGTATCGAATAGTCGTCCAAGAATCCCAGCGCCATCCTCTTTCTGGACGCGTTGTGGCCGAGGTCGGCAACCACAACCCAGAAACTAAAAAAACCGTCCTCGATAAAGAAAAGGTTGAATTTTACCTTAAAAACGGCGCCAAACCATCTTCCCGCGTCGCCTTTATCTTTAAAAAAGAGGGAATTAAACTCCCGTCTTGGTATAAAGAAGCTCCGAAAAAGTCTTCTAAACCCAAACACGCCGACAAACTTCGCAAGAATCAGCCGAAAGAAGCTCCCGCGGGAACTCCTGCGGAAGCCTAGTCTAAAAAATAAGTCCTCGTTAAGAGGCTTATTTTTTATTTTTGTGTTAAAATAAAAACATAAATACTTTAAATAGGAATAAAAATAATGGATGAAGAAAATAAATCTCCGGTCGCTCCGGTAACTCCGCCAGAACCAACCCCTAGCGAAGAGTCCAAGCCGACCGACAACGTAGCCGAAGAGCCCGCGCCGACCCCCGAACCAGCCGAAGCGTCTCAACCTTCCAAAGAAGAAGTTATCTCCGAAATCCGCGAAAAAGCGAAAGAATCCGAAGTTAAAGATATTCGAACCGACATCAACGGCGAAAAAGCCGATTTAATCGAACGCGCCGAATCCGAATCCGCCGCCGAAACCGGCCTAAAACCGATTGAATTCGGCGAAAAAATGAAGAAAAAATCCCCAGCCCTGATGATTATCTTAATCATCGTCGTTCTCCTCCTCCTTACCGTCGGCGGCATCTTCCTCTTCGCTCCCGACTTAATCTCCAACCTCTTCTCCGGCTCAACCTCCCCAACCCCCCAAATCTCTCAAACTACTACCGAAGAAAAAGAAACCGAAACTATCGACACCGAAACTAAAACCGAACCCGAAGAAGAGGAAGAAGAAACAGAAATCGCCGATGAAGCCGTTAAAACCGCTCTTTTCAATAAACTCTATGACCTCCACAATCCCCTTACAGCCCAAGACGAATATTCCAAATTCTATCCCCTAGAAGCCGGCGCCTATTTCGGCTTCAAAACTTCTTACCAAGTTAGTGAAAATTTCTACCCGACCTCAACCTTAACAAATTCCGATAAACTCTATATCGTTACCAGCCTCATCAAACGCGACAAGAAAACAACCTCTCTTTCTAGTCTTGGCGTAAAAAGCGATATTTACGAAAAATATGAATTCTGTTCCCAAGAACCTCAATATTGCAACCCAGACAACAACGTCGGCGTCGCTGCGGAAGATGTAGAAAAACTTTATAAAGAAATCTTTGGCGGAACTCCAACCAACGAAGATCCTACCGGAATCTGCGGTCGCCTAATCTATAGCAAAAAATACAATGTCTATTTTTCCGAGCCAGTCGGAGGCTGTGGCGGAGTTGATTTAATCAATCATCAAGCCTACGTCTACTCATATACCCAAAAGGGAAATAACGCATACCTAAATCTCGCCGTCAACACCATCAACGAAGCAAGTTCCATCATCTATCGAACTTTCCTCAAACATTCAAGTTTCTATGATTCTACCTCTAATACCGACCTCACTCCAGACGAAAGTTTAATCCATTCAAAACTCAATTCCACTAGTGCGGAATACGGAATGCTTATCAACAAAGATAACTATACCGAATTCGAGCATTATCGTTTTACTTTCGAAAAAGACGAATCCGGAAATTACTTCTTCAAATCCGTTAAGAAAATCGATAATTAAAATCAACTTCTGATTTTGTGCTATAATAAACTCATAAACTTAACACGGAGATTAAAATGTCCACAATCGACCAGCAATTTGTTGAATATATCGTGAAAACCCTCGTCAATAACCCCGATAAGGTTACCGTCGATCGAAAAATCGACGAAAAAGGCGTCCTCTTGAGCCTAACTGTTGACCCCGAAGATGTCGGTCGTGTTATCGGAAAACGCGGCGCAACCGCCCAAAGCATCCGTACTCTCCTCCGCGCCCTCGGAACTAAAAACGACGCCCGCTACAACCTTAAAATCGTCAACACCGACGAGCCGAAATCTACCTCTTCTAGCGAAGAAACTCCTTCCGAAGCTCCGGCTGACGAGCCCGAAGAAGAAGCCGAGGAAAATTCTAACCTCGCCGAAAAAACTCGCGAAGAGCTCGACGAACTCGACGATTTAGACATTTAACCCTTGACATTCAGCTTATGATTAGATAAAATAGTTCTAGTTCTTCTTGAACATAAAAGGCTAAACTGCGAGTCAACCTTTTACACATAAAAAGTTGAGAGCTTATATGTTCAAAAAGCCGCCCTATTTTGGCTATGGGCGGTTTTTTGGTTCAAAAAAATCCCCGCTAGTCGCGGGGTTTTCTAAAATCGTGTGCCGGCAGGTCTTCCAGCGGAATCGGCGGGTCGTTTCTCGCGATATGTTTCCGGATGTGTCTCCGAAACTTCGTCAACATATCGCCATCCTCTCCCGACAGCTTCCCAAGCAGCCACATCCCGTTCAGTTGCGGAAAAGTCCGCTTGAGGCAGGCGAGATTAAACAAATCGACCTCCCGAAAGAAAGTCTGAATCGCTCTATCTCTGCTTGCGTAAAGCTCGCTCTTACTCCCGTTATAGCAATGCCCCTCAATCACGTGTTTAACGGAATGGTATTTGACCGGATCCAGCGCGTTTTGGTAGAGTTTATAGCGTGAAATCGCCATCGACGCATAGCCAATCAGCGTCAGCGCACTCTGCCAATATCTGTCCGCGACTTGGTCAAACGGCTTCTCCTCGGACTCGCTCAGTCGCCTCTCGGTCATCTGTTGATACGAATCGGCGAGCAACGTCTGATGCAAAACTTCTTGGTTGTTCGGCACATTCTCGTAAATGCTAGGGCTCAGCCCTTCGTGGACCTTACTCATCTCTCTCCCTCCCTGAAAAATCTAGTCCATCCCCTAATTATACCACAAATCCCGAAAAAAGTCCAGTTTAGTCTAAAAATCTATCCAAAATCCTCTTGAAAATTCTTCCTTTTTCTAGTAAAATTCTTCATTAAGAAGCAGTATGCCGATTTTTTTGAAGCATAAGTAAGCGTAGCGAACTGAACGTGCTAACTCCTCTAAAAAACCGGCAGTAATCTTCGGCGCTAAAGATCACTAAACTAATTTAAAGAAGGACTAAATTTCTGTGAAAGTATCAGAAAAAACTAGTGGCCGCAAGTTTTTTACTGAAGGCGACCAAGCTCTTAAAGTCCCCGATTTAATCGCCCACCAAAAGGATTCTTGGGAAGATTTCGTTAAATCTGGACTCCGCGAAGTTTTCAACGAGTTAAATCCAATCGACGATTATACGGGCCAAAAACTCTCTCTAAGGTTTAAAGATTACTACTTTAAAGAACCCGCGGAAACCGAACGAGAAGCGAAATATAATTTAACAACTTACGACGCTCCGCTCCATGTCAACGTCGAGCTGACCAACAAAGTTACCGGCGAAGTCAAGGAACAGGACATCTTCTTCGGTGATTATCCTTGGATGACCGACCGCGCGACCTTTATTATCAACGGAACCGAGCGCGTCATCGTCTCCCAGCTCATCCGCTCCGCCGGCGTTTTCTTTACCGCCGATACGATTTCCGGTCGTAATTATTACGGCGCGAAAGTTATTCCGGGTCGCGGCGCATGGCTCGAATTCGAAACCGCGACTAACGGCGCGATTTACGTAAAAATCGACCGTCGCCGTAAAGTCCCCGTAACGACCCTCCTCCGCGCTCTTGGCGTTGCTAAAAACTCCGAGATTAAAGCGAAGTTCGAAAAAATCGACACGGGCGATATTTCCTATATCGACGCAACCCTCGACAAAGATACAACTCGCGGTCAAAGCGAAGCTCTTATCGAAGTTTATCGCCGTCTCCGTCCGGGCGACCTCGCGACCGTCGAAAACGCAAAGTCGATGATTGAGCGCACTTTCTTCGATTATAAGAGATATGATTATTCTCGCGTCGGGCGCTTTAAAATCAACCAGCGCTTAGGTTTCGATACGCCAAACGACTCGAAACATCGCACCCTCCAGATGGAAGACCTTATCGCGATTATCTCCGAGATTATTCGCCTCAACAATACCCAAGAACCCGCCGACGATATCGACTCTCTCGCTAATCGTCGCGTTAAACTCGTTGGCGAACTTGTTCAACGCCAATTCCGCCTCGGTATGCTCCGCTTACAGAGAAACATCTTAGACCGCATGTCCATGGCGAATATCGAAGAAGTTACCCCGTCCCAACTCTTAAACTCCCGTCCGGTCGTTGCCGCGGTTAAAGAGTTCTTCGCTTCGTCCCAGCTTTCCCAGCTCATGGACGAAACTAACCCGTTCGCGGAACTTTCTCATAAACGCCGTCTTTCTTCGATGGGCCCTGGCGGTTTGACTCGCGAACGCGCCGGCTTCGATGTCCGCGATGCCCACCCGACCCATTACGGTCGCATCTGTACCGTCGAAACCCCTGAGGGCGGCAACGTCGGTCTCGTTCTTAACCTTGCGACTTACGCCCGAATCAACGATTATGGCTTTATCGAAGCGCCTTATCGCGTCGTTAAAGACGGAAAGGTAACTAAAGAGGTCATCTACGTCGATGCTAGCGCCGAAGACGAGATGATTATCGCTGACGCTTCCGTCAAACTCGATAAAGACGGAAAATTCGTCGATACTTATGTTTCTGCTCGTGTTCATGGGAAACCGTCTCAGGTTGAATCTTCTCGCGTTACTCATATCGACGCCGCTCATAAAGAAATTCTTGGCGTTTCCGCCTCACTTATTCCGTTCGTCGAGAAAAACCGCGTTGACCGCTCGCTCATGGCGTGCGCCATGCAGAAACAAGCCGTCCCGCTTCTCCATACCAACGCCCCTGTCGTTGGAACCGGTATCGAAAAAGAAGTCGCGAAAAATCTCTCTCAGGTTATCTTCGCCGAGGGCGATGGCGAGGTTAAAAAAGCCGACGCCGTCTCTGTTATCGTCAAATACGCCGATAAGTCCGAAAAAGAATATAACGTTACTCATTTCGAGAAAAACAACGACGACCGCTGTTATAATCAGCGCGTAAAAGTCGTCCGCGGTCAAAAAGTTAAAAAAGGCGACGTTCTTATCGAAGGCGCGTCCGTCGAAGGTGGCGAACTCGCGCTCGGAAAAGACCTTCTTGTCGCGTTCATGCCGTGGCGCGGTTATAATATGGATGACGCTATCGTCATCTCTTCTCGCCTCGTCGAAGACGACGAATTAACCTCGATTAACATTAAAGACTATGATGTCGAAGTCCGCGAAACCAAACTCGGTCCCGAACAGGTCACCCGCGACATCCCGAACGTCTCCGAACATTCTCTCCGCCACCTCGGCGAAGACGGTATCGTTATCGTTGGCTCCGAAGTTTCTACCGGCGATATTCTCGTTGGTAAAATTACCCCGAAAGGCGAACAAGAGCTAAGCTCCGAAGAGCGACTTCTTCGCGCTATCTTCGGCGAAAAAGCAAAAGACGTCCGCGATACTTCCGTTCGTATGTCCGGCGGTAGCGGAAAAGTTGTCGGCGTTCGCATCTATACCCGCGAACAGGGCCATGACCTTAAAGCCGGCGTCTTGATGCAGATTAAAATCTACGTTGCCGAGATGAGAAAAATCGACGTTGGCGATAAGCTCGCCGGTCGTCACGGGAATAAAGGCGTCGTCTCTCGCATTCTTCCCGTCGAAGATATGCCGTTCATGGCAGACGGAACCCCGATTGATATTCTTCTTTCCCCGATGGGCGTCCCAAGCCGTATGAACCTCGGTCAGCTCTTCGAAACCCACCTCGGCTTCGCCGCTCGCGCGCTCGGTTATAAAGTCGCAACCCCGTCCTTTAACGGCGTCCCCGACGAAATCATCACGAAAGAACTAAAGCGCGCCGGCTTCGACGAAGATGGACGTGTCCAACTCTACGATGGCTTAACTGGCGAACCGTTCAACGAAAGAACTTCGGTCGGCGTTATGCACATGATTAAACTTCACCACATGGTCGAAGACAAGATTCACGCCCGCTCGACTGGTCCCTACACCATGGTTACCCAACAGCCGCTCGGCGGTAAGGCCCAAAACGGTGGTCAGCGCTTCGGAGAAATGGAGGTCTGGGCGCTTGAGGCTTATGGCGCCGCAACCACCCTTCAGGAAATGCTAACGATTAAGTCCGATGACGTTTACGGCCGCGCGAAGGCTTATGAGTCAATCATCAAGCACGAACCAATCGAGGGCCCGAAACTCCCAGAAGGCTTTAACGTTCTCGTTAAAGAGCTTCAGGGTCTCGGTCTTAAAGTCGACTTACTTGATCATGGCGACATGACTGACGCTTCCGAAGTTATCGAAGAAACGTCTCGCGAAATCGAAAAACTAAAAGACGATCAACAAATCTACAACCAACATAAAGCCGAATCCGAGCCGGAAATTACCGATCTCGACTCCGAAGAATCGGCGGAAATGTTGGACGAAGAGGGAATCACAATAACAGAGGGCGACGATGATGGAACCGTTGACCTCGGAGAGGAGTTCTAATATGGCTTGGCAAGACAACTTTATATCCGCCAGCGATTTTGATTCAATTCGCCTCAGCGTAGCCAGTGCCGACGACATTCTAAACTGGAGCTACGGCGAAGTCCTAAAGCCTGAAACAATTAACTATCGAACCCAAAAACCTGAGCGCGATGGTTTATTCTGTGAAAGAATTTTCGGGCCAGTCAAGGACATCAACCCCCACGACGCTAAGCTCAAAGGCGTTCGCTCCCGCGAAGCTGCCGTCGATAAAGAGGGAAATCTCGTAACGAAGTCAATTTCCCGCCGCGAGCGCATGGGCCATATCTCCCTCGCCGCTCCCGTTACTCACGTTTGGTTTATGAAAGGAACTCCAAGCGCGCTTTCTATCTTGCTCGACCTGACCGTTAAAAATATCGAAAAAGTCGTTTATTTCGCGACCTATCTAATCGTTGACGCGAAAAATGAGGAAATCGAAAAAACTCTTTCCGATTTAGAGGCTCAAACCGAAGCCGCTCGTCAAGCGATTAAACTTCGCTATGAGAAAGATGGCGAAGCTGGCGAGAAAGATATTAAAGAACTCGCCGCCGGCCAAACCAAAGAGCTCGAAGAACTCGAAGCCGACTTCCTTAGCCACAAAAAATACCTCGAAGGCTTCAAAAAGGGCGCCATCATTACCGAAGTCGATTATCGTAATATGCCCGAAGAATACGAAGAGCTAATTACCGTCAAAATGGGCGCCGAAGCCATCAAACAACTCCTCGACGAAATCGACCTCGACGTTCTCATTAACGAACTTAAAGAAGAATATTCGACTACTAAGGGTCAAAAGGCCAAAAAGCTCTCAAAACGTCTAAAGACTCTCGAGGGTATGCAGGCCGCTGGTATTAAACCGAACGACCTCGTCTTGACCGTCATTCCGGTCATCCCTCCGGATCTTCGCCCGATGATTTCTCTTCCGGGCGGACGCTTCGCGACTTCCGACCTTAACGACCTCTATCGTCGCGTCATTAACCGTAATAACCGCTTAAAGAAACTTCTCGACCTTAACGCTCCAGAAGTCATCTGCCGCAACGAGAAAAGGATGCTCCAAGAAGCCGTTGATGCCCTCATCGACAACTCCGCCGCGCATGGTTCTCGCTCTGCTGCCTCCCAAAACGGTCGTAGGAAACTCAAATCTCTTTCCGACCTTCTTAAAGGGAAACAAGGTCGCTTCCGCCAGAACCTCCTCGGTAAACGTGTCGACTATTCCGGTCGTTCCGTTATCGTCGTTGGTCCGGAACTAAAGTTGAACGAATGTGGCCTCCCGAAACAAATGGCGCTCGAACTCTTTAAGCCGTTCGTTATCTCTTGGCTCATCGGAAATGAATACGCAAACAACATCCGCGTCGCGACTCGCATGATCGAGGCCGGCGAAGCCGTTGTTTGGGATGCGCTCGACGACGTAATCCAAGGTAAATATGTCCTCCTAAACCGCGCTCCATCGCTCCACCGTCTCTCAGTTCAGGCTTTCCAACCTAAACTCATCGACGGTAAAGCCATCCAGCTTCACCCTCTCGTCGCTTCCGGCTTTAACGCCGACTATGATGGCGACCAGATGGCGGTTCATCTCCCGCTTTCCGACGATGCTCAAGCCGAAGCCCGCGAACTTATGTCCGCAACGAAGAACTTACTCAAGCCCGCCGACGGCGCGCCAGTTCTCGCTATCTATCAGGACGTTGTCCTCGGAATCTATTACCTAACTTACGATAAACCGGGAACCGATACCGAAAAGGTCAAGGCGTTCTCCTCGATTTATGAAGCGGAAATGGCGTATGATAAAGGCTTAATCGCCCTCCAAACCCCGATTCGCGTCTTTACGAAGAAGGAAATTAGGAATACGACCCTCGGCCGCGTTATCTTCAACGAAATCCTCCCGAAAGATTATCCCTATGATAACTCCGTCCAAACTTCGAAGCAGCTCAAGAAAGTCATGGCGAACATCTTCGATATTTACGGCCCTGAAGTAACCGTAAAAACCGCTGATGCCGTTAAGAATCTCGCGTTCGAATACGAAACAATCGCTTCCGTTTCGACCGCGAAAGACGATTACCCGACTTACCCCGAAATCGCCGACTTCGTTGCCGAGGGTGACGCAAAAACCGCGCTCATCCAAGACCAATTCAACCAAGGTCTCGTGACCGAAGAAGAACGTCGAAACTTAACCATTGCGAACTGGCGCGATATTGATAAAAAGATTTCCGACTTCCTTAAAGAGAAGCTTTCTTCCCTCGATACCGACATCGCCGTCATGGTCAACTCCGGCGCTCGTGGCTCCGTCTCGAACATCAAGCTCGCCTCTGCGGAAATTGGTATCATGGTCGATATTAACAACAACGAAATCGAGCTTCCGGTTAAAAGTTCTTACAAACAAGGTTTGAACACCCTCGAATCCTTCATCGCGACCCGAGGCGCCCGTCAGGGTCAGGTCTCTACCGCGCTTCGTACTGCCGACTCCGGTTATCTAACCCGCCGTCTCGTCGACGTCGCCCAAGACGTCTTTACGACCGACGAAGAAGCGTTCGACCCAGGCTTTACCGTTTATAAATATGAAACTGAACAGACCGGTATTAACTTCGCCCAACGTATTTCCGGCCGCTTTACCGCCGAAACTGTTCCGGGTTATCTCGAAGCCGACCAGCTCATTACCCCCGAACTCGCCGCCCAAATCGAAGCCGACGATAAAATCGAAAGCGTAAAAATCCAATCCGTCCTAACGACGACCGCGACCAACGGCGTCCCGCGCAAGGCTTACGGTGTCGATATGTCAACCCGCGAGCTCGTCGAGCCGAACCAACCTGTCGGCGTTATCGCTGCGCAGTCTCTCGGCGAACCAGGTACTCAGCTTACCCTCGACACGAAACACGGTTCCGGTGTCGCTGGTTCCGGTGCCATCGCTCGCGGTCTTCCTCGTGTTGAGGAGCTTCTCGAAGCCCGCTCCCCGAAGGGTCAGGCTTGGATTTCTCCGGTCGATGGCGTTTGCGAAGTTTGGGAAGATAATAATCATTTCGTCATCCAAATTACCCCCCAATCCGGCGAAACGACCCGTATTGAACTCGATGGTCGAAAAGCGAAAGTAAAAGACGGCGCAACCGTCAAGACCGGCGACGTTATCGCCTCGAAACCGAAAGGCGCCGAGCCTCTAATCGCCCCGTTCGACGGCAATGCCCAACTCGTTGATGGCGCGATTATCATTGTCGCCGCCGCGAACTCTCCCGTCCGCGTCGAAATTCCTAGCTCTGCCGAACTCGTCGTTAAGTCTAACGATTCCGTTAAAGCTGGCGACCGCCTAACCACCGGTTCTTTGAACCTCCAAGACCTCTTGAAATACAAGGGAACCGAAGAGACCGAACGCTACATCATGAACGACGTCATGTCCGTTTATGCCGCTCAGGGTCACGAAATCTCCGCGAAACATTTCGAAGTTATTATTCGCCAAATGTTTAACCGCGTCCAGATTACCGAACCGGGCGAAACTTCGTTCGTCGCCGGAGACATCGTCTCTCGCGCCGCTGTCGAAGAAGAAAACAAAGAGCTCGAAAAAGACGGAAAGGAAAAGGCATCCTTCGAGAATCTTCTCCTCGGAATTACCAAGGTCTCGATTTGGTCTGATTCCTTCCTCTCCGCCGCTTCGTTCCAAGACACGACTCGCGTTCTTATCAACGCCGCGATTAACGGCCGCGTCGACCATCTCCACGGTCTCAAGGAGAACGTTATTATCGGTCGTAAAATTCCGGTCGGAACCGGCGTCCATCCGATTATCTCGGCTCCCGAAGTCGACTCAACCGAGCCGACCGAAGCCGACCTTGCCGGCATGTAAAATAAACATTTTACAGAGAAAAGACCCCGCTTTGGGGTCTTTTTCTTCTCTAAATTCCCTCTTGTAAATTCTTAAAAACTATGCTAAAATAAACCTCGTATACTCTAATACCTAGACGAAAAAGTAAGTCCGACCCCTTTAAACGGGAAAGAAACTGCTTAAAAGTCTAGATTTAATAATGTTAAAATTAAGGGAAAGTGAAATGAAAGTCATTCTCGGCACCAAAATTGGTATGACCCAGATCATCGGCGAAGATGGCATCGTTACCCCTGTAACGATTCTCGAAGCCGGCCCAGCTACCGTGACTCAGGTTAAAACCGTCGAAAAAGATGGTTATAACGCGGTTCAGCTAGGCTACGGTCAGGGTAAGAACCTGAGCAAGTCGGTTTCTGGCCACGTTAAAAAGGCCGGAGAAAACATTAACCCTAAAGTTCTTAAAGAGTTCCGAACCGAAAAAGAACCGGAAGTCTCTCTCGGCGATACGATTACCGTCGAAAACTTCGCGCTCGGCGATAAGGTCTCCGTTACCGGAATCTCTAAAGGTAAAGGTTTCGCCGGAACCGTAAAACGCTGGAACTTCCAAGAATCCCGCAACACCCACGGCTTCAAGGGCGACATCCGTAAAGTCGGTTCCATCGGCTCGATGTATCCTCAAAAAGTCTTTAAAGGTAAACGTATGCCGGGCCGCATGGGCCATGACCAAGTTACTGTTAAAAACCTCGTCGTCGCCTTTATCGACAAAGAAAACAACCTCCTCGGCCTCAAGGGCGCTGTCCCTGGCCCGAAAAAGGGAATTATAAGCGTCGAGGGAAAGGAGTAATATGGCGGAAACTGCGAAACTAAACAAAGAAATTTTTGGAATTGAAGTCGAAAACTACGAACTTCTAAAACTATCCTACGACGCCTATCTCGCGAACTCCCGTTCGTCCCACGCGAAAACCTTAAAGCGTGGCGAAGTTAGAGGTGGCGGTAAAAAACCTTGGAAACAAAAGGGAACTGGTCGCGCTCGCTTCGGCTCAACCCGTAACCCGATTTGGCGCCATGGTGGCGTTGCGTTCGGTCGAACCGGTGAAGAAAACTTTATAAAGAAAGTTTCTAAGAGTGCTAAAAAACTCGCCGTTCGTCAGGCTCTCTCCTTAAAGAACGCCGAAAAAGCCGTCTTCGTCCTCGACCCGAAATATAAATTAACCGGAAAAACGAAAGACGCCGTTAAAATCTTGAAAGATTTAAAACTCGAAGGAAAAGCCGTTCTCGCCGTTGTCGCCGAGAAAACTCCGGAAATTCTCCGCTCAACGAACAATCTCGAAAACGTTAAACTCGTCCGCGCGACTTACCTCAACACTTTCGACATTTTGAACGCCGACGCGATTATCTTCGGCGAAAAAGCTCTCGAAGCGGCCGAAAATTGGCTCTTAGATAAAGAAGTTAAGGAGGAGAAGTAATTATGGCTAAGAAAACTGAAACTCCGAAAGAAAATAAATCCGAGATTAAGTTAAACATTATCGAGCCTCGCGCAACCGAGAAAACTTATCTCGAACAATCTAAGCGAACTTACGTTTTCGAAGTTAAAAAATCTTCCTCGAAACAGGAAATTAAAGCTCTCATCGAGAAAGATCATCACGTTACCGTCGAAGACGTCCGCGTTCTTTTGAGGAAAGGGAAGAAAACTCGCTTCTCGAAAGGAAAACACGCTTACCCCGGAACAACTTTCCGTCGCGACCGTAAATACGCCTATGTTACCTTAAAAGATGGCGATTCAATTAAAGTTTTCGAGACACCGGAAGAAAAAACTCCGGAAGTTAAAGATACTAAAAAAGTCAGCGCAAAGGAAGCTAAGGCGAAAACCGCTAAAGCCGACAAGAAAGCAGACAAGGAGAATAAATAATGAGTATTAAAGCCTACCGCCCAACTACTCCGGCGCAGCGCCAAAAGACGACTCAGGATTTCGACGAAATTACGACTCGAAAGCCTTTAAAGTCCCTTACGCTCGCCAAAAAACAACAAGCCGGAAAAAATAACCAAGGCCGCATCACCGTCCGCCATCGTGGCGGCGGCGTCAAACGCCATTACCGACTTCTTACTCATAACCTCCCGAAAGGCTTAAAATTAGAGGTTATGGAAATCGAATACGACCCGAACCGTTCGGCGCGTATCGCTCGCGTCCGCGACGAAAAAGATAATTATTATTACGTTATCGCCGATACGAACATGAAAAAAGGTCTAAAGTTCGAAACTGGCGAAGAAGCTCCCGTTGAAGCCTCGAACCGCCTCCCGCTCGCGAAAATCCCTGTTGGTACTTTCGTTTACGGAATCGAATTGACTCCGGGTCGTGGCGCCCAGATGGTTCGCGCCGCCGGCTCTTCCGCCCAGCTCATGGCTCGCGAAGACGGTTACGCGACCTTAAAGATGCCGTCCGGCGAAGTTCGTAAAGTTCTCGAAACCTGCGAAGCCTCGATTGGAACCGTCGGCAACCTCCAGCACCAAAACATCAAAATCGGTGCCGCTGGTCGTCGTCGCCGTAAAGGCATCCGCCCGACCGTCCGTGGTGTTGTCATGAATGCGACCGATCACCCTCACGGTGGTGGTGACGGCGGTCGTCATGGTTCCGGCAAAGCTCCCCGAACGCCTTGGGGTCAACTCACTCTCGGATTTAGAACTCGTCATAATAAGAAAACTAATAAAATGATCGTGCGTAGTCGTCACGAAGGAAAGAGGAAATAATGTCTCGTAGTTTGAAAAAAGGTCCTTTCGTGGACTACAAGCTAGAAAAGAAGATTAAGGCTCTCTCCGCCGAAGACCGAACCGTTATAAAGACTTGGGCGCGTCAATCTTCGATTTCGCCAGAAATGGTTGGTCGAACTATCGCCGTCCATAACGGCAAGACCCACGTCCCCGTCTTTATCTCGGAGAATATGGTCGGTCATAAACTCGGCGAGTTTGCGCCTACCCGTAAATTTAAACGCCATGGCGGCAAGAAAGCCGCTGAGGCTGCCGCCGCGAAAGGAGCTAACTAATCATGGCTACTGTCTTCGCTCACGCATACGCTAAAGGAACCGACTCAATGCCGCGCAAAACTAGCGTTGTCGCCGCTCTTGTCCGCGACCGTTATGTTGCCGACGCCGTTGTTATTCTTGAGCATACCCCCCGCCGCGCCGCTCGCGCCGTCCTTAAAGCCGTCGAGTCCGCGAACGCGAATCTCTTAAACTCCGGAAAGTCAATCGACCCGAAATCGATTCGTATCTCCCGTATCTCCGTCACCGCCGGAACTCGCATTCGTCGCTATGTCCCCGCTTCCCGCGGTCGCGCCCTTCCGTTCGAAAAAGTTTCTTCTAACATTTTCGTTGAAGTCGCTGGAGAAGAAAAAGTTAAAAAAGCCGCCAAAGCGGATGATAAGGAGAAAAAATAATGGGTCAAAAAGTAAATCCTATCTCCTACCGTCTCCAAGTTTCTAAAGATTGGTCTTCTAAATGGTTTACGAAAAAGACCGACTTTAAAAACTGGTTAATCGAGGACGTCAAAATCCGCGAAACGGTAGAAAATCGCTTTAAATCCCGCCCAACCATCGCGAAGGTTAATATCGAACGAACCGAAAACTTAACGACCGTGACGATTTTAACCGCGAAAGCGGGTGCCGTTATCGGAAAACAAGGCGCCGGAATTAACGAACTGAAAAAAGATTTAGAAAAGTTTGTTTCTGGACCTGTCCGCATTAACGTCGAAGAAGTTAAAAAACCTGAACTTAACGCAAAGCTCGTTGCCGAAAACATCGGCTTCCAACTCGGAAAGCGTATGAACTTCCGCCGCGCCGTTAAGATGGCTTGCCAATCTACCATGGCTGCCGGCGCAAAAGGCGTTCGCATCGAAGTTTCCGGCCGTTTGAATGGCGCCGAGATGTCCCGCCGCGAAAAGTTTATCGAAGGCTCTGTCCCTCTACATACTCTCCGCGCTGATATCGACTTCCATTGCCATCACGCCCCAACTATCGCTGGTATCGTTGGCATTAAGGTCTGGATTTATAAAGGGGAGAAATAATTATGGCCATTCAAATTCCTAAAAAACTAGCCCACCGTAAAGTTAGAAAAGGTAAAAATACCGGCGTCGCGACTCGTTGCAACACCGTCGCGTTCGGAAAATACGGTTTAATGTCTCTCGATAACGAGCGTATCAACTCTCGCCAAATCGAAGCCGCCCGTCAAGCAATCACCCGCTACATTAAGCGCGGCGGAAAAATCTGGATTCGCATCTTCCCTCATACTCCTGTTACCAAAAAACCGCTCGATGTTAAAATGGGTTCCGGTAAAGGCGAGCCCCAGTTCTACGTCGCGAAGGTAAAAGCGGGAACAGTCATGTTTGAGATGGATGATGTTACCGAAGAACAGGCGAAAGAGGCGCTTCGTCTCGCTT
Organism: uncultured Candidatus Saccharibacteria bacterium; assembly: GCA_964610655.1. Taxonomy (GTDB): domain Bacteria; phylum Patescibacteriota; class Saccharimonadia; order Saccharimonadales; family Saccharimonadaceae; genus Nanosyncoccus. The sequence continues at coordinate 2,307 of CAZSYG010000011.1, read as the reverse complement.
CCCATAAACTTCCGGTTCGTACAAAAATTATAAAGAAAGAGGAGTTCTAATTATGGCACACACATTAGTCGGGATCGTTTCCTCCGCTTCTCGTGATAAGACCATTACCGTCTCCATCACGAATCGCGAAACTCATCCCCTCTACCGCAAACAATATACTAAAACTCGTAAATATACCGCCCATGACGAGAAAAACGAAGCTGGTCTCGGCGATAAGGTCGAAATTACGTCTTGCCGTCCAATCTCGAAGACAAAGAGCTATAAACTCGTTCGCGTCCTCGAGAAGTCGAAAGGCTCGATTGAGTTGAAAGAAGAGGAAGAAATCTAATGATTCAGCAAGAAACAAGATTAAAAGTCGCCGACAACTCCGGCGCAAAAGAGCTTGGCGTTATCCGCGTTCTCGGCGGAACCCGCGCTCGCTATGCTCGCGTCGGCGACATCGTTACCTGTTCGGTTAAAGACGCCTCCCCGACTGGCGGCGTCAAGAAAAAAGCCGTCGTCCGCGCCGTCATCGTCCGCACTCGCGAACAAATTCGCCGTCCGGACGGCTCGACTATCCGTTTCGACGACAACGCTGCCGTTCTCGTCAACGACGATAAAACCCCGCGCGGAACCCGCGTTTTCGGGCCAGTCCCCCGCGAACTTCGCGACCTCGGGTTCACTAAAATCATCAGCTTAGCTCCGGAGGTTCTCTAATGAAAACTACGATTAAAACCGGAGATATGGTTAAAATTATCGCTGGCGATAATAAAGGAAAAACCGCGAAAGTCGTTAAAATTTCTCCAAAAGAGAATAAAGCCTTCCTCGAAGGAATCGAAGTTCGCGAACGCCATCTCCGCGCCACCCAATACAACCCCAAAGGCGGAAAGAAAACTGTCCATCTCGGTATTGACCTTTCCAACCTTAAAAAAGAGGAGGGTAAAAAATAATGGCTACTAAAACTAAATCCGAAAAATATATTCCTCGCTTAAAAGAACTTTATAAAGAAAAGTTTGCGACCGAATTAAAAAAGGAATTAAATTTAAAGAACATCAACGAAGTCCCGAAGCTAGAAAAAGTTATCGTGTCTTCTGGCGTCGGCAAAAAACGCGAAGACAAACGCTTCACCGAAACCGTCGAGAATACTTTAACTAAAATCACCGGCCAAGCGACAACTTCTCGCCTCGCGAAAAAGTCAATCGCGACCTTTAAGATTAGAAAAGGCATGGGCGCGCCAGTCGGCTACCTAACGACTCTCCGTAACGATAAAATGTACGAATTTGTTGACCGCTTAATCAACATCGCCCTCCCCCACGTCCGCGATTTCCACGGCGTCCCTCGTCGTTCTTTCGATGCTCAAGGTAACTACTCCCTCGGTCTCCGCGAACAGACCGTTTTCCCCGAAATCACTTTCGAGGATTCCGCTGTTCTCCACGGTCTCGAAATTACCTTTATTATTAAAAATGGCTCAAAAGAAGGAAGTCTAAAATTGTTAGAAAAATTCGGTATGCCGTTTGAGAAGGAGGCTAAATAATATGGCGAAGAAATCTGCCGTCCTCCGCGACGAAAAACGGATGAAAATGTATAAAAAATATAAAGCGAAACATGACGAGCTTAAAGCCGCTGGCGACCTCGAGGGTCTTGCGAAACTCCCCCGAAACGCCTCTGTTACGCGCCTTAAAAACCGCGATATGCTCGACGGTCGTCCGCGTGGCTATATGCGCCGCTTCGGCATGAGCCGTATCACGTTCCGCGAAAAAGCCTCTAAGGGAGAAATCCCGGGCGTAACTAAGAGTAGCTGGTAGGAGAAAGGAGAAAAATATGTCATTACAATCAACCGACCAAATCGCCGACCTCTTGACCCGTATTCGTAACGCAATCATGGTAGGGAAAAATGAAATTTCTCTCCCGACCTCAAAGTTGAAAGTCGCGATTCTCGAAAGCCTAAAGAAAGCTGGTTTCGTAGCCGACTTTAGAATCGAAGAGCGAACTCCGCGTAATAAAATTTATATTACCATCAACGAAGCCGGAACCGCTCCGAAGATTAACGAAATCTCGAAAGTCTCGAAACCGGGTCGCCGCGTTTATGTCTCCTCGACCGAAATCCCGAAGGTAAAATCCGGTCGCGGAATCGTCTTGATTTCTACTTCTAAAGGAATCATGACCGGCCAAGAAGCCGTCAAAAACCATCTCGGCGGAGAAGTTCTCGTTCGAGTCTGGTAAGCCGCTAAAATCTTACTTAAAATAATCCCTCTAACGAGGGATTATTTTTTCTCTCCAAATCAATTATTCTTCCCCCATCTCCGACTCCATCAATCACGGCAACGA
>CAZSYG010000010.1:0-18129 GCA_964610655.1 uncultured Candidatus Saccharibacteria bacterium | reverse complement strand
GAGGCGAGTCGAAAGATTAGAGGAGCTAAAGGCGCGACTAGAGAAAGAATATAAGGTTAAGGTTCTCCCTGTTAAGGTAGATGTTACGTCAACAGAGGAGATTGACGCGGCGGCGGAGAAAGTCGAAAAGGAGTTTGGGAAAGTCGATATTTTGTTGAACTGCGCGGGGAGCTCGAAAGATAAAGGGGTGGTCGAGATGAGCGACGAGGAATGGGACTTTACGATTAAGACGGATTTGACGAGCGTGTTTAAGATGACGCGGGTGTTCGGGAAGTTGATGAAAAAGAATAAATATGGGCGAATTATCAATATTGCTTCGATGTATGGGCTAGTCGGGAATACGGAGATTCATACGGTCGCGTATCATTCTTCGAAAGGCGGGGTGGTTAACTTTACGCGAGCAGTGGCGGCAGAGTTGGCGCTGGACGGGATTACCTGTAACGCGATTTGCCCGGGGTATTTCGAGACGGAGCTGACGAAGCCGGTGCTTGATACGCCGAGGTTCCAAGAGTTCGCGAAGACCCATGTTCCGATGAAACGATATGGAAAACCTGGGGAGTTGAACGCGGCGGCAATTTTCTTAGCATCAAAAGAAGCGAGCTATGTTACGGGGGCGATTTTACCGGTTGACGGGGGTTATACGGCGATTTAGGGGGTCGGGCGCGGTTTTTTATGTTTTTTAACGCGCTTTTAAGGTAATTTCGAGCGAAAACCCCGCTTAGACTAGCGGGGTTTTAGGTTTTATAAGGGGGAGTTAGTCCGGCTCTTCGGGGTCGAACCAAAAAGTTCCAGCTTCGGCAACGGCGGGCTCCATAGTCGGGAAGGCGGTCGGGGTCGGGGAGACAGTTGGCGCGGTCGGGGTCGGGGTCGCGGGGTTGATCGGGAAAGCCGATTCGAGCGCGGCCTCAAATTGAGGGCGGGAAGGTTGGTATGACTCCTGTTCGCGGAAAGTGTCGACGGGTTTAGGTTTCCCTTCTGAACCGTCGCCGGCTTTTCCCTTGGACGCGGGGTCGTCGGCGGTGGACTGGAGGTCAAACTTCGGGACTGGAGTCGGGGTCGGGGCGTCGGTCGGAGTCGAAGCGGGAGGGTTGCTGCCTCCGTCAGAGGGGCGGGCGGTCGGGCCGGCTAGGGCGGATGGAGACCTCGTTGGAGTTCCGGCAGAAGCGCGTTCGGGGGTCTTGGCAGAGGCGGGGTCGCTGAGAGCGACGACGAGGACGACGATTGCCAAACCGATGAGAACGAAAGACATCAGATAGGCCGAATAATAGCGGCGAAACATAAAATCACTCCCTTTTAACGTGCAATTTTTCTAAGTATAACATATTTATCAGAGAGAGTAAAGGCTATCCTACGAGGGTGGGGTTGACTTTTTATTTTGCTTATGGTATAATTAGGGGATAGACCTTATTTTCTTCGTATGGTATAATAGGGGAGCCGCGGGTATAGTACAGTGGTTAGTATACAAGTTTTCCAAACTTGGGATGAGAGTTCGATTCTCTCTACCCGCACCATGACCTTAGTTTAGACGGGAGCTAGAAAAACTAGACCGTAATAGATAAGGAAAGAAGCTAGCATTAGCCCGCCCTCAAGGCGGGAAATTTTGTGTTTGGTTAATGAAAAAATAAAGAGAAGAACAGCGGAGCCAACGAGGGCGACTAAATCGAGAGCGGCAAAGCTCTCCGGAGTCACGGTTCCGAAAATCGTGACGGGGATTCCGAGGACGACGCAGATGTTGAAGATGTTTGAGCCGAGGATATTTCCGAGAACGAGACCAGTTTCTCCCTTTCGGGCGGCGACGACGGTCGTTACTAGCTCCGGAAGGGACGTTCCGAGGGCAATGACCGTCAGCGCAATTACGCGTTCAGAGACGCCAACGAGAGCGGCAAGAGATGAAGCGGAATCGACGACGAAATTTGAACCGAAAATGATGCCCAAAAGCCCAATCAGGGTAAAGAGAAGCGATTTTCCGAGCTTCCACTTTGGCTTTTCTTTTTTCTTTTTCTCCTCTTTGCGACCTTTTACTGCCATGGAAATTAGATAATAGAGGAAAACGGCGAAGAAGAGGAGGATGGTTATGCCGTCGGAGCGAGTAATTAGGTCGGCGGAGTCGGATTTTAGCTCGACATCGAGGAATAAGGTGACGAGAAGGGTGGAGATTAAAATGCAAATCGGGATTTCTTTTTTGATGGTATCGGATTTTATCGAGAGAGGATGAATTAGGGCGGCGAGACCGAGGATGAGGAGGATGTTTAAGATGTTCGAGCCGATGACGTTTCCGAGAACCATATCAGTACTCCCAGAAGCAAGGGCTTTCAGCGAGACGGCAAGTTCGGGAGCGGAAGTTCCGAAAGCGATGATAGTTAGACCGATTAGGGTTTTCGGGACGCGGAAATTGGTCGCGGTCGAGGAGGCGCCATCAACAAAAAGGTCGGCACCTTTAATCAAGAGGATGAAGCCGACGACGAGGATAAGAACTTGAATAATTATCTCCATATGTTAATTATAACATAAGCGGAATATTTTAGGGGGTTTAATTTAGGGGGAAGTTATGATATAATTGGGGTTGACTTGGTGGGATTAGCTCAGATGGTTAGAGCGTCTGATTGTGGTCCAGAAGGTCGTCGGTTCGATCCCGATATCCCACCCCACTAGTGGTCATGTAAGCAAAATGGACCAAAAATGTTGGAATTTCCAATTCCGACAGGGGTAATTGCAGAACAGGTCAGTGCCAGTTTCTGCAATTTTTTTGCGCCATTTTTTGCAAAAATGCCGTTTTGGACCAATGAGATTTTGTGTTTTTCTCTGTTATTATTGGAATTTTCCAAAATACACTTTTTGATCTAACAGAGGTAAATAGGCGAAACGTGGTATGCTTTATCTTACTGCGACGCCGCGGTCATATAGAGACTCAGGAGCAATATCTAATACGTCGTCCCAAGCAACAGTATCACGATCAACGTGAGCTTTTTTGAAGAAAGCTACATTTTTGAGTCGTTCGAACACGCCACCACGAGCGATGATGGGTTTCATATCAAAACGCTTTCTTGAACCATCAATGAAGTCAATAAGGAGAATATAGTCGTCTTCTGTGCTGACGGCTTTGACTATGTAGTTGATTTTATTATTTTTGTCCATATAGATAGTCTCCTATTTTAGAGGCTCGATTTTTTCTGGCTGAGATTGATTTTTGAGGAGTTCCCAGTTTGCCATCAAATCTTCTTCGTGAATTAAAGCCCATGCTTGGACTATTCTAAGTTGCTTCTCTGGTAGATTGCCCTTGAGTACTTCACCATCAAACGTTATTTCTGCGGTTTCTCCCTGGTATTTAGCATGAAAATGAGGCGGATTATGATCGTCGTAATACATGGTTATGATAATTCCGTAGAAGAATGATATTGTTGGCATAATTAATCCTTGCTTATGATTTGATTATAACATGAACAAGGAAAAATAGCGATTTAGGGAATACTTAGCTCATTGTGGCGATAATCAATCTTCCTCGCCTGACAATCGTTTATAATCTCTTCCGCCACCGAACTTCTTTTGGTAATACTCTTTTTCTGCTTCTTCTGGAGTTAAGTAGTTATTGTATTCATGAATCCGCTTCGTGTTGAATCTCTCAATATATTCTTCAATCGATTCCCTGGTTTCTCTGACTGAATGGTATGGGCGTATTTTTCCCGATGCGGCAAGTTCTTCTGCCGTAAAATGCGAGAAAAACGACTCGGCTACACCATTCTCTGGCGGACACTCCTTTTCTGAATACGAATGTCGAACGCTATGTGTTCTGAGGAATTTGTTTAGCGTTCTTGAGCGATTAGCTGAGCCCCTATCAGTGTGTAGGATTAATCCGTTTTCTGGCGTTCTTAGTCCATAAGCCTGTTTGAACGCAGCTATAACATGTCGTGCGCTCTCTCCTCCACGAATGTTTATATGGTATCCGACGACCATCCGCGCAAATAGATCGACTACGACGCACAAGTTAATCTTATGGTTCTTTACCCAAATGTATTTACAGTCCATAACCCAAACCCGATTCGGAGCATCAATGGTAAAGTCCATCTGTAAGAGATTTTCCATTTTTCTTCTTTCTCTAGCTTCCCTTCTTCCGAGACCTTTGCTGGAGACGGGTGTTGCTCCCATAATGCCCAATTCTCTCATTAATCTACCTACATATCTGACGCTTAACCCATGCTTATAGGTTTTTTTGATTATCGCTCGAATCTTAGCCGCTCCGTAAGTTCTATTGCTATCTTCATAAACCTCCAATACTTTTTTAGCCAAAATATCATGCCGCTTGGTGAACCACGGAGCATGCAACAAACTCTTCTTATAGTTTGAATAAGTGGAGTAATCAATGCCGAAAGCGTCGCATAAAGCGTGCTCAGACATATCTTCTCTTTTTCCTTTTATGAGGTGAATGTATCGCATGCGATCTTTACGCCTAGCTCCGATTATGAATGGCGATTTTATCAAGATCTCCAGCATTTGTTTGAGCCGTTCGTTTTCTCGCCTTAGATCGGATACTTCTCGGAGCGTATAAGAGCCGAACTTATTTTGTATTGGCAAATACTGATTTTTCCAGTTATATATCGTGCTTAAGGAGAGCTTGTATTTTTTAGCGATCTCTTCTGGCGATATGCCTTGTTGCAAGAGATTAATAATCTTGTTAATATACTTTTCGTTATGCTTAGTCATAGAAACCTTTCTTGTTATATTCTATTTTATATCGACCAAGTAGTGCTCGCCTATCGATAGATTTGATTGTCCATGAAGTGTCCGGAATATAGGGTACAGTTCAGGGTACGGTTTACATACACGGGAAAAAATAAGTTTTACACGGGAAATCTGATTTTACACGGCAAAATATAATCTACACGGGAAAAAGAAAAGCCAATAGAGGTTTCTAAAGTGTAGTCTTTAGCCAGTCTAAATTAAGTCCGAAAAGGACTTATTTTTATTTTGGGAGGAGGAAGTAGATTCCCGCGCCGGCGGCGGCGCCGAGGATGATGGTTAAGATGATGATTATGACGGTGCTGAGGCCAGAAGATTTTTTAGGCTCATCGATAACGACGGTCGGGGATTTTTTCGAGGGTTTCGACGGTTCTTCCCGTTTATAGACGTTTTTCTTCGGGATTTCTTCGACTTTTTTCTCTTTAACTTTATTTCCAAGCGGGCGTTTTTCGACGTTATACGAGGAAAGGAAGGGGGATTTTCCGCCGAGGGAGTAATTATTTCCGTCGGGAGCGTCGGACTTTTTCTTTAAGTTCGAGCCGGAGAGAGCGGCGGCGGCTTTCAGGGCGAGAGCGTCGGAAGCGCTAGCGGGAGAAGCGGTTTTTAGCGGAGCTTTAGAGGAAGATTCGGGTTTTTTAGAGGAGGTTAGGGCGGGTTTTTGGAGGGTCGAGATGGTCGGGCGAGAAGAGGATTTTAGCGTGGGGGCGGCAGGGCGAGCGGGAGCTTTCGCGGCAGAGCGAGAAACTGGACGCGAAGCGGGGCGCGTCGCTAAGGGGTCGCTACTAGTAGATTTTCGAGGCTGGGGGGAGACTGGCCCCATGAAATCCATATATCTTTTTACTTTTTCGGTCATTTTTCGGACTTTACTTTCTTAGCTATCTCAATTATATCAATAAACTTCGGAGCAATCAAACTCGCGCCACCAATCAGGAGACCGTTACAATCTTTTAGCTCAAGATAGCCGCCAGCGTTATCGGGGGAAACAGAGCCGCCAAAGAGGAGCGGGGTTTCTTCGGAGACTTCTTTTCCGTAAGTCTCACGGAAGGTTTTGCGGATAAGCGCGAAGACGTCTTTAACGTCAAGAGGCGAGGCGGGTTTTACGACGCGACCAGAGCCGGAAATTGCCCAAACTGGCTCATAGGCGATAATGATGTTTTTTAAATCTTCAACGGAAACTTCGGAGAGGCCGCCGAGGACTTGATCGCGGATAACGTCGGCGGTTTCGCCGAAAGTTCGCTCGGACTCGGTTTCGCCAACGCAAAGAATCGGGGTTATTCCATTTCGGAGGGCGGCGGCGACTTTGTTTTTAATGTCTTTATCGGTTTCGCGGAAGATATAGCGGCGTTCGCTATGGCCAACAATCGCGTAGTCGACGAGAGAGCGGAGCTGGGAGACGGAAACTTCGCCGGTATAAGCGCCGAAGTCGCGGTAAAAGAAGTTCTGGGCGGCGAGCTTTATCTTCCGGCGGTCGGTCTGGAGCGAGAGGGATTGAAGCGCGACAAGAGAGGGCGCGACAATAACTTCGAAGTCGCGATAAGCGCGGGTTTTTAAAAGGAGTTTATGAAGATAAAGAGAAGATTCGCCGACGGTAAAGTTCATCTTCCAGTTACCAACGATATAAGTTTTCATAGTAATGATTATAGCATAAGGATTTTTATTTTAAAAGTAGGGGATTTTAGCCGTTTAGCGCGAGCGGTATTGACTTTTTTAGAGTTTTATGATAAGATAGATATAGAGTCGCTTCTTGCGGCTAGGATTTTTGGTTTCTATTTTTATTTTAAAGGAAAGAGGGGGAAGCTCGATGAGCGACATTGTTGTCCTGTTGGTCGTTGGCTTGGGAGTGTTGGCTGTTGCCGGCTATCTGATTTCTCCGAAGAGAAAGCGCGAGGTGAGTTTTAACAGAACCTGCTACGTCGAGAGGTTTGGCGGTGACAACTTCGTCACCTACCTCAATTCGGAATATCTGATGGTCTTCCCTGGGGGAAAGCGGATTATGACCGTTGAGGTCATTCAGGCGTGGCCGGAGAGATGACAAAATAAAAATAGAAAAGGAGAGATACCCCGACGAAACGTCGGGGCTTTTTATTTTAGAGGGCGTTAAGAGCGCCGAGGATGCCGCGGAGAGAGTAAGCGGTGTCTTCGTGATTTCTGACGGTAATCGTATCAATTCCCATCTCGACGACGGGGTAATCGTTCCCGCCCTTAGAGGTCATATCGCCGAAATAGAGAATATCGGATTTTTCGACATGGAGCTCTTTAAGGAGATTTTCCATGCCGAATTTTTTATTCATGCCTGGTTTTATTGCGTTGATTGAGGTCGTCCCGCCGATTTCGTAGTCAAATTCGGGAGCGAGGGCTTTCGCTTTTTTGACGATTTTTTCGCGTTTTTTACAGTCGGGATCCCAAGCGTATTTTTCTTTGGTTCCGGCGGTCTGACCGAGAGCGGAAAAAGTAACCTGAGAGAGGCGGTTTTCAATAATTTCGTCGCCCTCTTTCAGTTTATCTTCTTCCCAAAAACCGAGGTCTTTCGCGGCGGTTTCGAGAGCTTCGGTAATTTTTTTAACTTCTTCTTCTTTCAGAGGATAATCATAGACTTTTATCCAGTTCTCGGTTTCGGGGTCGAAGCGGTAATATTGCGTCCCCTGAGCGACGAAAAGATGAAGATTTTTCAGCTCAGAGGGAGTCGCGCCGCGATTTTTCAGGGGGTCAACGATTTGGACGAGAAATTGGTCGAACTTTTGGCCGGAAATCGGACAGATTTTAAAATCGGCTTTTAGACATTTTATCAACAGATCGGCGATTTCGTCGGGGATTGGGGTTTTGGCGATGTTGAGCGTCTGATCGACGTCGAAACTGAGAACTTTTTTCATATTTCCTCCTAGAGTTAGATAGGTTTATTATAATATAATTATTAAAACTAGAAAAGCCCCCTAGGAAAGGGAGCTTTCAAAAGGATAGGTGGGTTCAGAGGAGAAAAACGCGGAGTTGTCGATAACTAGCTCGGACTTGGGAAGGTAGAAAATATATTCCCTAGAGACGGGATAGTCTTCATCGATATAGAAGGTGAAAATGCCTTTATGGACAAAGTCAGCGGTCGTTTCAGTAACGACAAATCGGTAATCCGGAGAGTCGATAAAGGTAACACAGTCTGTGAGTGAGGAGAGGAAGATTTGGCTTCTAGTTCCGAGAAACTCGGAGTTAGAGTCGTTTCGAGCAATCTCGTTGGCCTTGTGAGAGACGTGGAAAACGGTATAAAGATCAATCCTAGGACTGATGGAAAAGCCTGTGGCTTTAGCAATCCTCTCTTCCTCATTCGAGCGGTGCCAACGCCATTCGTTGCTGTCGCTGACGACGAGACCGGTCAGCTCTCCAGAGAAGATTACTTCGGTTTTCTCGTTAATCTTCGTGAATTCCTTGGCCTTGATTGCATCAAGGGCAGTAAGTGCACCTATAAATACATCGACGGCAAGGAAAGCACAGATAGCCAGTTTCCAGCTTCTCTTTTTCAAGACGGTCGGAGCAATTCGAGAAAGTAGCAAGAGAGTCAAGAGAGTACACGCGGCAACTAGAAACAAGGTCATAGCGATGTCCATTTGATTCCCCTCCTTATATAAATTACGACTAGTAGAATCTAGTATTTTTTCATTATAGCACACTTTATTAAAAAAGTCAAGGTTAACGGGTTAGGTGCAGGGTCGAGAGGGATTATTTTATGACGATAAAATAATTTTCGAGCTTTAAACCTTGAACGACAAAAAAGCCCCGCTGAGGAAAAATCCAACACGAGGTGCTTCATTTGGAATAATAACGCAGTTAGCTAAAAAAATCAAGGCTTTTTTAGAAATTTTACCGCTTTTTCTGGCGTAATGCTGATTATTTCATCTGTTGCAGCAGCGATAGCTCTGTTTAATCGAGTAGCAAAGCAGACATATTTTATGTGAACTCCATATTTTTTGATTTTATGATATACTGGGCAAAGATCAGTGTCTGAGCTTATGACAACTATCTCTTTGTTTTTGTTTTTGTTTTCGAGACTAGCCTCAAAGATATCAAGAGCCAACCTAACGTCGACGCCTTTTTCTTGAAGTCGGTCTTGGATGTTTTTACAATTTGGGCATGGCTTGTCTGCTTTAACTTTTAAATTTCCAGCTTTAATATATTCTATTCCTTGGTTGACCAACCCTGAAACCCACTTTCTAGTTCGTTTTCTAATTTTTTCAATTTGCTTTTTAACAGCTGGGGTCGGTTCGTAACCGTTTGGTGTTTTTATTTCTGAAGCGTAGTATTTTATATTAAGCTCGTCCGCGCCAAGAATATCGCCTAGAAGTCCGATTAAATCGTATTTTTATGGCTTTCTCCTTTTCCAAAACATCAGAAAGACCTTGCCTAAAATTTTCGCCATCAATAAAAACAATCATAATTATTTTTCCTCCTTTAGGGGTTTATTTTACGATGGCGAATTTATTTTTTCCGCGTTTTAAGAGAGAAGATTCTTTTAGGACGAGAGATTCGTCGGAGATTTTTTCGCCGTTGACGCTGATGGCGCCGGATTTAATTAACTTTCGGGCTTCGGACTTCGAAGAAGCGAGCTTTGAGGCGACGAGAGCAGAGAGAAGATCGGGGTTTTCGGCGAGGCTAGTTGAGCCAAGAACAGAGGCGAGCTTTTTAAAACCTTCCGAATCAAGGCGGTTTTTTAGGGCGGCGTTGTCTTTTGAGAAGAGGAGATTCGTCGCGAACTCGGCGGCAGAGGCGGCGGAGGCACCATGGACAACTTCGGTTACGTTTTTCGCGAGGGATTTTTGAGCCAAGCGAAGTTCGGGAGAGGTTTTTGACTCTTCTAGGACTTTTTCGATTTCGGATTTTTCGAGAGTTGTATAGATTTTGATTAGATATTCGACGGATTCGTCGGGCTGGTTAAGCCAGAACTGATAAAAATCGAAGATGGAGGTATAGTTCTCAGATTTTTCGCCGTTAGGTTTAGTCGCGGGCTCAGAGGCAAGCCAAACGGCGTTCCCCTCGGACTTTCCGAACTTACGGCCGGAGACGGGGTCGATAATCAGCGGGGTTGACCAGACGTCGGCGCGAGCGTTTTCGAGACGCTTGATGAGATGGATTCCGGTCGAGGCGTTGCCGAACTGGTCGGCGCCGCAAAGTTGGAGGCTGATTCCCTTTTTGCGGTAAAGATGGAGAAAATCATAACCCTGAATCAAGGTATAAGAAAATTCGGCGTAGGAAATTCCGGAGCCGCCGGCGCCGATTCGAGCTTGGATGAATTGACGGTCGAGAAGTTGGGTCATCGAGAAAGTTTTTCCAATTTCGCGGAGGAAAGTAAGGTAGTTTACATCTTTAAACCAGTCGAGATTATCTACCATTTCGAGAGAATCGGATTTGATGACGCGAGACATTTGAGACTTGATACATTTTTTGTTATGTTCAACTTCTTCAAGGGATTTTAGGTCGCGCTCGCCGGTTTCTTTCGGGTCGCCGATTTGGCCAGTTGCGCCGCCAACAAGGAGAGTCGGTTCGTAACCGTGGCGCACGAAACAGGCGCACATCATCATCGCGGCGAGGTTTCCAATCGTCAAAGAGTCGGCAGAGGGGTCGGCACCAAAATAGAACTTTTTAGAGGCTCGATTATCTAAATCTTCAGGCTTTTCTAAGGTATTTTCGGCGGAAAAGCCGCGCCAAATGAGTTCTTCAGATAGTTTCATAAGAAAATTATACCATAGAAAAGCCCCGCTGGGAGCTTTTTTAGGCTAAAAGCGGGGCGGGGGGTTAGAGGAGGAAACGGTGGCTCAGGACGATATGGCGAAAGGTCGAGAAAATCAGCTCGGCTCGTTCGGCGGTTATGTCAGAGCCGACGACTTTCAGGAGCTCGCCGGTTTCCGAGATGGAGCAGGAGAGGCAGGCGGAGATTGGGTTCATCGAGGATTCGCTGAAAATCAGGGTATAGCCGGCGCCGGTTTCGTGACGCGAGAAAGAGGCGCGGAAATGGACGTTCGCAACGCCAAAGCCGTAGTTGAAGTTCGGGCGGTTGATGGGGTCGAGATGGGCGGCGAAACGGGGAGCGAAAGAGACGAGGAAGTCCGAAAACTTCTTAAAACTCTCGCGACTGAGGTTAATCTCTTGCATCTTATTCCTCCTTAGAAATGTGCGTTGAGCGTATAGAGAGAAACTCAAAAGGAATACCGTTTAGGACGGATTGGAACTATTATATCACAAGAGGAATAAAAAATCAAGGGGTCAAGAGGTCGATTTTATCTTTCCCGAAAAGTTTAACATAGTCGCGATTTTCTTCGACTTTCTTAAGGTATTTTTCGGCAAGGTCGGGGCGGTTCGCGGTCAGAGCGATATCGGCGGCGAGGTCGAAGCGAGAGTTATGATTCAGAGAAAGCATCTCGAACGGAGTAGTCGTTGTTCCCTTTTCGAGGAAACCATGAACAGAAAGTTTACGTAGTTTAAAAGATTCGGCGGGGTTTAGGGAGACATCCGGCAAGGCATAGGAAAGGAGGATGGACTTTAAGGCGGCGGGGTAACCGTGGAAACTGGCGATGATGGGCAGGTCTTTACCAAAATAACTATCGAAAGTTTCTTTTAAGAGGGGGCTCTTCGTCGTTCCGATTCTTCCATAAGAGAGCGAGTTAATCCCAACGAAGCGAAGACGGAGGTCGGGAAGGTCGCGTTTGATGAGTTCGCGAGCAAAAAGCATTTCGCGGGTCGCAAGGTCGCCGGCGGCGGTTAAGATAATTTCGGGATTATCATCAGAGGCGAAGCCGAAAATTGAGGCGCCACCGTTGTCGAACTGGAAACGAGCGTGATTCGAGTCAATCCAACGGGGATTTTCGTTTTTATCAAACGTAGTCAAATTTACGACATTTTCAGAGGCGAGCATAAAATTAAAAGTTTCTTCGGCGGAAGTATCGTCAATCGGAAAGAGACAGTTCGCGGTCTTCGAGGGAATAGAGAGGAGAGTGGAGATGAGCGCGGGGGATTGATGGGAGAAGCCGTTGTGATCCTGACGCCAACAGGCAGAGGTCGAGAGAAGATTAACGGACGGAAGCGGCTTTCGCCAAGAGACGGATTCGAGTTGGGTAAAGAACTTCATCTGTTGGAGGAGCTGGGAGGCGATGACGGAGAAAAAGGCTTCGTAGCTGGTCATCATCGCCTGCTCGCCGTTACTGAGATGACCCACCATCGCCGCGAAGAGGGCGTTTTCGGAAAGGAGTTCGATGATTCGCCCAGAAGCAGATTCGGGCAAATCCCAATCTTCGATTTGGAGATTCCACGCGCGCGATTCGACTTCGTAAACTTGGTCGAGACGGTTCGAGGTAGTTTCGTCGGGAGAGAAAAGATAAAACTTCGGGTCGGATTTAAAGCGCTCGACAAGAAGCTCGCCGAATTTTTTGGCGATATTGATTTTTTCTTTACCTGGAAATTCTACGCGGTCAATCATAAATCAAATCCTTTCCCATCGAGATAAAGCTCGTTAAAATTATAACTTTTTAGCCAATTTTCCAGAAGTCCAAGTTCGGTTTTGTCTGTTTTGGCGTTTTTCAGGGGGATTTGATGGGCAAGATAATTTCCGGCGATTTTATTTCCGTTTAGCTCAAGAGGGCCGGTCGCGCCTTTTTTAACTTTCATGACTAAGAACGGGCTGTCGAGGCTTTCGGCTTTTTCGAGGATGTATTGGAATCGTTCGGGGTTTTCGCCGTCGAAAGCGAGAGGCGTAAAGCCGAAACCGCGAAGAAGCTCGTTTAATTCCCTTTCGGACTTGCGGCCGTAAATCGTCGGGCCGGAGATTTTATAGCCGTTCAGGGCTAAAATCGGGAGGACTTTTCCGTTTTTCTCGCCGCCGATGAGTTTTTTCAGGTTCATTGAGGCGAGAGAAGTCGCGGTTTCGAGCTCACCATCGCCGAAGAGAACAGCGACGAGCTTTTCGGGATGACCAAGAGCGACACCAAAAGCGGCACCGAGAGCATAGCCAAGTTCGCCGCCTTCGATAATGACGTTCGGGGTCAGAGGAGAAGAATGGGACGGGAAGCCGCCAGCTTTAGAAAAATTTTTACAGAGGTATTCGATTCCGGCGAGATTACGGGTCGCGCGTTTATCAACTTTTTCGAGGTCGCCATCGAGAAAAAGATTTGCATTCAAGGCAGGGAAACCATGGCCAGAGCCGAGAATAAAACTAAAACCAGAGCGGAATTTATAAGCGGCTTTTAAGTTCGCGTAAGCGAGGTTAATGCCATGGCACGTTCCCCAATGACCCAAGAGACGCGGCTTTATGTCGGAAAAGGAAAGCGGGGATTTTAAGAGAAAATTACTCTCAAGAAAAAGTTCGGCGACAGTTAGATAATCGGCAGCGCGGACGCGGCGAGAGATTTCGTTAAACATAAGTATATTATATATAATTTTTAGGAAAAAGAGAATAATTTTCTTTTTTATAGAATTATGTTATAATAATACTTATGGAATTATTTAGTTTAGTTATTTCTTTAATTATCTTAGGGGAAACGAGTTTTTTAAGTTTTTTGATGCTTAAAAAAGAAAAAGTTAGAGGGCGAGGGAAGCGAAAGGTTTACGTCGATACGTCGAGCTTGATGGACGGGCGGATTTTAGAGGTCGCGAAAACCGGATTTTTATCGGACGATTTAATTATTCCGCGGAGCGTAATTCGTGAGTTGCAACTTTTGGCGGACGGAAAGGACTCGGAAAAACGGGCACGGGCGAGGTTTGGGATGGATGTCGCGAACGAACTAGAACGCGTCGTTTATTTTAATACGGAAATTTTACAGGACGAGCTAGACCGAACGCCGGTTGATGAACGATTATTGAGCCTCGCGAAGGAAAATAAAGGGATAATTTTAACCTGTGACTTTAATCTCTCGAAAGTCGCGGCGACGGAAAATATTGAGACGCTAAATATCAACGATTTAGCCTTAGTTTTAAGGAATGAATTTTTGCCGAATGAAAAAATCGTTGTAAAAATTACAACAAAAGGCAGCAATCCGAAACAGGGTATCGGGTATCTTAAAGACGGGACGATGGTTGTTGTTGATAATGCCGCGAAAAAAATCGGGCAAGAACTTGAGGTTTCGTTTGTCCGATTTTTGCAGACGAGCTCTGGGAAAATGATTTTCGCTACTCAGATGAATCCGAAGAAGAACTCGAAGAAGACGAACATTCTTTCGAGGTCAAGGTCGTATTCCCAGTCGCGCTCCCGCCGAGCGGGTCGCTAACGGTAACGCTGGCGCTCTTTTCGCCACATTTAATCTTATAGTCGGAGGAGAAGTTCGTGGACTCGATTGTTCCAGTTTCGACGACGGTTCCATCGACGGTTAAGGTATAAGTTCCGCCGGCGGTGATATGACTACCAGAGACGGTAATTCTGAATTTGTCGTTAGAGACGCGGATTTTTGCGCTAGGGGCGGTATAGTCACAAGTATCCTCGGCCTCGCGGTCATAGCCATCAGGAATGTTCCAGATAACGGTGTTAGTCATCGGGTCAACGGTCTTGGTTACTTCGATTTCGACGATATAATCGGATTTGGTGCAGGAAGTCGCGAGCTTTCTGGTGTATTTATTAAACTTCAATTTTTCTTTCGAGACGCCAGAGTTCTTTTCGTTGAACCAGCTCGGCCAAATGTCGGTTTTCCCGTTGACGGTTAGAGTTTGGATTCCGGCGGGGCGAGTTGGCTGGCTACCGGAGACCCATTTTCCGTTGTTGGAGTAAACTTCAGCGTGGACGCGTTGCATATATTCACCAGCAACACGGCGGACGATGGCGTTAGTGCTGGTCATGCCAGAGCCATCATGATTCCCGTTCCAAACAAGCGTCGAGAGAGCGGTCGAGTAACTTTCCATCCAAGAATCTTTCGTAACAGAGGAGTCGGTCGTGGTGGTAGTTCCGGTCTTGGAGGCAGTCCAAACTCCCGGAACGGTAAAGCCTAGCTCGTAAGACTGAGAACCGAAGTTCATAGCGCGGGTTTTCGCGTCGCTCAAAATATCAGAGAGAATATAGGCGATTTCTTCGGAGATGACTTGGGTTCCGGCTTTATCTTCCCATTGTTCGATTATATCACCAGATGAATTTTTGATTTCAAGGACGTAGCTGATGTCTTTATAGGAGCCGCCACGGGCAAGAGAAGCGTAGGCGTTCGCGTGTTCAACAGGGATGACGGTGCAGCCAGAACCAATCGCCATAGAGAGACCGGCGCTTTCGTTATCTTCGCAATAAGAGACGTCGCCGAGAGCGTGCGCGATTTCGAGAGAATTTTCAGTTCCGTTAATATAGAGGGCTTTGACGGCGGCAATGTTAAAGGAGTTTGCGAGAGATTGACGGATGGTGATGTTACCATAGAATTTCTGAGTTGCGTTGCGGAGGGCACAAGCGCCGGAATATCCCCTACAATAAATTTTATCGATGTTTTCGTCTTTTAAGATGGTTCCAGGGCCGTAGTTGACGCCGCTACGTTGCATAAACAGAGGAGCGTAGTCGAGAATCGGCTTGATGGTTGAACCTGGTTCAAGTTTCGAGGTTGTTGCGTTGACCTCGCCATATTCAGCGTTATTAAAGTCGACCGAACCGACCATGGCGATAACCTGACTGGTTTCAACGTCAAGCGAAACGAGGGCGATGTTATCGCTACCGTTTAGATAGCGCATTGAGTCGCCAACCGCGACGGATTCTTCGGCGATTCTTTGGGCGTCGTAGTCAAGGGTGGTTTTAATTGTGAACCCGCCGGAGCGCATGGTCGAATAGCCGTATTTTTCTTCGAGCTGTTTTTTAACTTCAAGGACAAAATGAGGGGCGAGCATATTGGCGTATTGGGACGATTCGGGCTTTAGGGTATCAAGAATCGCAACTTCTTTCGCGGCGTCCGCTTCTTCTTGGGTAATATAACCGAGTTCCGCCATAACGTTCAAGGTTTTTTGTTGACGGGCAATTAGGGCTTCATGACCATATTCGTTATAGGGGTTAAGGACGGCGGGGTTATTCGGAATAGAGGCGAGAAGCGCGGATTCAGCAAGGTTAAGCTCGGCGGCGGACTTTCCGAAGTAGGTCTGGGCGGCGGATTCAACCCCGTTACGACGACCGCCATAAGGGCTTTCGTTTAGGTACATGGTGATGATTTGTTCCTTATCATACATCTTCTCAAGCTCAACGGCGAGGATTAGCTCTTTAATCTTTCGGGAGAGACCGCCGCGGTTTTCGGAAGCGGCTTCGTCGGCGAAGTAAACCTGTTTGATGAGCTGTTGGGTAAGAGTCGAGCCGCCTTGGACGCCTTTGCCGGTCAAAGTAGAAATTGTCGCGCGGACGAGACCGGTAAAATCGACCCCCGGATGATTATAAAAATTCTTATCTTCAATCGCGACGGTAGCCTGACGCATATAAGAGGAGATTTCTGAGCCATCAACAACAAGACGATAGTTCTCGGAGCCGGTATCTTCCCAGAGGACTTTCCCGTTACGGTCGAGATAAGTGTTGACGGTTTCGGCGATAACGATATCGGAAAGCTGAATGTTGCTAATTTCTTTCTTGAAATAGATAAAAAGCCCGCCAATCGCGATTACGCCGAGCAGGAAACAGGCGAAACAGAATTTTAAGAAGTTTTTAACGCCGCGCCAAGAGAAAATATAGCGAAAAACGCGTTTCGGGGCAAGACGAGCAAAAAAGCGCTTAATCGGCTCTTTCGGGAGAGAAGCAAGGTCTTCGGCACGACGACGAGCCTCTTTATCGGCGCGGAGCTTTCGGTTATAGCTAAGGCGAGCAAAAAAGCCCATATTTTTAACTTCGCGCTTCGAGAGACGCTTAGTCTTAGTCGTTCGGATTTCTTTTTCCAGAGCCTTTTCGGCGCGAGATTTCTTCTTCGGCTTTTCTTTTTTAACTTTTTCAGGAAATTCAACGCTGACTTTTTTCTTTTCTTTTTTTGCTCGTACCATAAGTATGATTATAGCATATTTTTTTAACTACGAGCGACTTTTACCATCGCGGGGCGGAGAATTTCGCCCTCGTATTTATAACCAGAGCGAAGAGTTTCGACGATAATTTCTTTTTCGCCGACATCTTCGCGTTCCTCAAAGAGAACGGCCTCATGAAGATCGGGGTTAAACTCGGTTCCGGACTTTGTTTCTAATTTTTCAAGATTGAGGGATTTTAAGGTTTTTTCAAAGTTTTTTTCAAGGGGGTTTAACTCTTTAGGGTAAGTTAAGATGGCGCGATCAAGGTCGTCTAGGAGAGGAAGAACTTTCTCGATGGTGGAGAATTTGGTGAGCTTTTTTAAGGTTTCTTTATCTTTTTCGACGTTTTTTCGGTAATTCTCAAAGTCGGCACGGGTTCGCTGGAGATCGGCGGTAAGCTCAAGGAGTTTCGCGTTTAGAGACGCTTCTCGCGAAGTTCCTTCCGAAGAGCCATCTAAGGAAGGTTTAGAGGTATCTTCGCTCCTAGGGGGTTCTACGGGCGTTTGAGAGGGTTTTTCGGTTTTTTTCATAAGCATTTCTCCTTAATTTAACGATATTTCGAGCATTTTTCCGGCGCGACGGACGAGAGACATAACTTTTTGGTAATTCTGGCGAGTTGGGCCGAGGACGCCGATATAACTATTATCAGAGAACGGGGAGCGGAACTTAGAGATGATTAGAGAGACACCGGAAGTCTTTCCGATTGGATTTTCTTTACCGATAAAGATATTTAGCGGCTCTAGAGGAGCGGCTTCGCGGAGCCAAGGTTCAAGGTTATCAAGGAGTTTCGCGACGGCTTGGACGCGAGTTGTTTCGAGAAATTCGGGCTGAGTAAAGAGGCGAGAGATGCCGGCGAGGTAAAGTTGGTTCCCAATCGTTGCGAGACCGAGGTTTCCGGTCAATTCAACGAGAGAATCAACGGCGCCACGAATCGCGGCATCAGCGGTAGCCTGAGAGGTTACGCGAACTTCGAGGACGTGTGTTCCGCGAGAGAGGGATTTTTCGAGAGGGGTTTCTTCGTCGATTTCGCGGTCGGATTCTTCGGTTAGAGAATTAACGTAATAGCGGTAGCCGGCGTCGGTCGGAATACGACCGGCGGAAGTATGAGGCTGGGCGATTAAACCGAGGGTTTCGAGCTTTTTCATCTCGGAACGAATCGTCGCAGAGGAGACATCAAAAAGCTTCGCGAGAGTAACGCTTCCAACAGGGGTCGCGAGCTCGGCGTATTCTTCAATAATCGAGAAGAGAATTTCTTTCTGGCGCTCGGTTAAATTCATAATCTAATTATATAAAATTAGCAGCTGAGCGTCAAGAGTGCTAAGTCGAGGGATTTAGCGATTTTAGAGGTTGTAAAGTTGGGAAAAATGATATATAATAAGAGGTAAGTGGATTCGTAGCTCAGTTGGTTAGAGCGCTGCCCTGTCACGGCAGAGGTCG
>CAZSYG010000009.1:0-18284 GCA_964610655.1 uncultured Candidatus Saccharibacteria bacterium | reverse complement strand
TTTTTCCGCCGAAAGAACTTGTTTTTAACGCTTTTACGACCGACCTTGAAAAAGTAAAAGTCGTAATCCTAGGTCAAGACCCATATCATACTCCGGGCGCCGCGCATGGTCTCGCTTTCTCCGTCCCCCCGACCGAAAAAATTCCTCCGAGTCTAATCAACATCTATAAAGAAATCGAATCTGATCTCGGAACTAATAAACGTCGAACGGGGAATCTAAATTCATGGAAAAATCAAGGCGTTCTTCTTTTGAATAATGTTCTAACTGTCGAGGCGCATAAAGCCGGCTCCCATCGCGGTCATGGTTGGGAAATTTTTACCGAAGCCGTCATAAAATACCTAAACGAACATAAAGAAAATCTCGTTTTTATTCTTTGGGGTCGTGATGCTCGCTCGAAAAAACCCTTAATCGATTCGAAAAAACATCTCATTCTCGAATCCGCCCATCCCTCCCCGCTCTCCGCTTCTGCCGGTTTCTTCGGCAGCAAACCTTTCTCAAAAACCAACGCCTACCTAGAGTCCCACAACCTGACCCCGATTGACTGGTAATTCTAAACCCATTTTAACAATCGTTCGCGCTCCGGCGTTCCAGCTTGATATTGCGCTAAAATATCTTCCGTATAAGTTTTTCCGTTCGTAATGTTAAGTGTCTCGACTTCTGGACAGGAAGCTAATAGTCGAATTACCGCCTCGTCTGTGTCGATGTTCGTCATCGACTTTTTTTTGTCGGTCGAATGTGAATGAACCCGAAGCTCGCTATAAACAAACCGCTTAATCCCCGCCTGCAAACAATACTTTAAGCAGTTCTCACACGTTGCAATCGTATTATAAATCGTGCAACCCGTTAAATCTTTTCTCGCGAATAAAACCGCGTTCATCTCTGAGTGAATCGAAAAATAGTATTTCATCGGGCGTTCAGTCAAAGTCATCTTCGACTCATCCGCGCCTTGAATCGCGCCATTATACCCAAACGAAACTGGACGGTGTTTTGAATCGACAATCACGCACCCGTTCTTGCTCGACGGGTCTTTTGAACGTTTCGCGACTTCTTTTGCAATCCCCATAAAATACTCGTCCCAACTCGGAACTTTTTCTGTTTCTTTCGCTAAAAATCTCTCGCGCATATTTCCTCCTAATTTTCTCTATTATAGAACTCATCCTAAAATAAAAAAAGTGCTTAAGATTGCTATTTTAAACCCCGTGATTTATCTTAAAGAAAATTAAGGAGGTATAATGCGCCTAAAATTTAAAATAAATTCTTTTAAAACTCTCCGAATTTTTTCTCTAAACTTCTTGAAAATCGTCCTCGCGCTATTTTTATCTTTTTCTAGCGTCCCTTTAACCAACCTTGCCTACGCTTCCGATGATTTAGTTTATCAAAAATACTTTAACTGCACCGACGTAAAAATAATTTGGGCGCGCGAATCTGGCGCTGCTCAAAACGATAAGAATTATCAGGCTTTTGAAAAAGCCTACGAAAAAGTCTTTAAAAATTCCGGAATTAGTTATAGTTTTTATGAACTTTCTCGCGAGGGTGGTTTTGGCGGTTATTATTATCCTGCTCCGGGGATTGGTATCGACGATTTAAAACGTATCGGAACTTCCCTCGGCGCGCTTTTTTCTGGTGGCGATTCTTATAATTACGGAAAAAGTATTGAAGCTGGCTCGAACGAAGCCGCCGCGTTTATCTCGGCCTATACGAAAAAATGCCCATCCTCAAAAATCGTTCTCGGCGGTTTTTCTCAGGGCGCCCAAGTAATCTCCCGCACTCTCCAAAAAATC
The DNA here is from genome assembly GCA_964610655.1 of uncultured Candidatus Saccharibacteria bacterium. Taxonomy (GTDB): domain Bacteria; phylum Patescibacteriota; class Saccharimonadia; order Saccharimonadales; family Saccharimonadaceae; genus Nanosyncoccus. The sequence goes on along the minus strand of CAZSYG010000009.1, from coordinate 16,503 downwards.
TCCGCGAAAAACTTGCTTTACGCCGCGACTTTTGGCGACCCGAAACTTTATCTTCCGGAAGGAAAGGGAATTGCTCCTCCCGCTTGCCGTAACGAAAATCTTTCCGTCTATCGCGCCTATGTCCCCGACTGCCATGTTCACGAAGGAGCTCTCGGCAGTTATAACCCATACGACGTCAACTCTAGTTTCTATGATAAAGTCGGCGCCTACTGTCGCTATGGCGATATAATTTGCGGAACCCGAACCAACCTAAACGATTGGTATGCCGGTCATGCCGACTATATCGGCGGCGGCATGTATGAGCTCGCGGCTTGGGATACATACGTCCGCGTCGCCCCCGCGAAAGTCCGCTCGCGTTATAAACAAAACGTCGTTATTTTATTTGACGGAACCGGCTCGATGGGTTCGATGCTAAAAACTTATCAAGAAAGCGCAATCAAAACCGCCGAAGAAATTATGAATAGTGGCGGCTCGGTCGCGCTTTATACTTATGGCGATCTAGACGAATATGGTCCAGAAAAACTTTGCGACTTCAACGAATGTTCGCTCGCCGAATTTAAAACTAAAGTTAATTCAATTTGGCTAAAAGGCGGTCAAGATAATGAAGAGTCGCTTCTTTCCGTCGCGAAAACCGCGATGGAAAATGTAAAATGGGAAACTGGCGCGAATAAATCCATCATCGCGATTACCGACGCCGGTTTCCTAAATCCCGACCGCGACCTCGTTACGGTTTCCGATGTCATAAAATTAAGTAAAGAAATCGACCCTGTGAACTTCTATGTTTTAACAACCGCCGAATCCGAAGAGTTTTATAAAGAATTAACGACCGAAACTGGCGGAAAAGTCTATGTCGATTCTCCGGAGTTTAATTTTGACGACATTCTGACCGACATTTTCAATAATGTCCCGTCTGATATTCTAAATCCCGATTCAATCAAAACCGAGTCCGAAATCTCGAATTTAAATTTCTCGCTTACTTCCGCCTCTTCTGCGAAAATCTCTTTTTCTTCGACCGGCGCTAAAACTCTCGTTTTCCTAAACGAAACCTTACTCGGCGCGACCGACAAAACCGAGTTTACTTTGACCGACTTAGACTTTGAGCGAGAAAATACGCTTCTTCTCGTCCCGCTTTCTAGCGACGGCTACCGCGGAACGTCCGCTTCGCTTGAGCTTGAAAAATCTGTCTCCGCCGATTCTAAAACTTCCGTAAAATTAATTATTCCAAAAGCTCCGAATACCGGCGCTCTCTAGTTCATATATATTATATATGGTATAATATATAATATATATGCCAGAAAAAACCTTGTCCGATTACGAAAGAGCGGCGGAAACCAATTTAGACGAAGCCGAATCGTTCAGAAATAACGTTTCCGGAAGAAACAATAAGAAAAATTCTTCGCGTTTTAAAAAGAAGCTCCCGCTAGTCGTTTTGATTGGTTTGTTGGGAGTTGGCGTTGGTTTAATTTTCGTCTCCCAAAGTTTAATGCCGTTCGCAATCATCAACCATTTTCGCGAGGAATTTAATACTCTCGGAATTTCCTCGACTCTCCGCGCCGATAACATCCTAGATTACCAGCTCGAATTTGCCGGCGGTTTTTTCTCGCTGTCCGAGGCCCAACGCGAAAGTTTTTCCGAAAATAACCTCACGCCCGTCGACTTTACTCTAAATAGTTCTCGCTCGACCGCTCTGATTTTTAAAGACAACGGAAAAAATGTTCCTGTTGTCTCGAAGAATGTCCTAAAAAATTCTTCCGAATCAAGCATCCTTTCCGCGATTACTTCCGTCAACTCCAATCTCGAAAATCTTTCTTCACCAATTTCCGTCGAAGAAGCCTTAAAAAACCCTAATTTCAAAACTCCCTATACGACCGCCTCGCGAACTTATCGTGGCGGAAATTCGGGCTGGTATGACACTCTTGAGAATTTAACTGAAACGCGCCTTAGTATCTCCCGCAGTCGCTACGCGAACTGGACTAGTTTTGTCTTGAATTCCGGCGAAAAAGAAGCGTTTAAAAAACTTGCTTCCTCGAAAACCGCTATCGACTCCGGAATTTCCGATTATGGCTCATATTCCGAAACCGACGGCGACGGAAATACGACCGTTTCGGGGACTAACGGCGTTGTCGATAGTGAGTCATTAACCAGCGCCAAGACCATCGACCAAGTTCGCTCCGCCCTAAACTCAAAAGTTGCCTCCGCCGCGAAATTAACCGCGACCGTTGGTTGCGCCGGCGTCGAAATTCTTTCCACTCTCCAAACCATCGTCTCCGTCCAACAATCTCTCCAATACCTAAACGTTGCGAGTGGTTATTTCGAAGCCGTTAACAAGGTTCAAGCTGGCTACGGAAACGAGAGCCCAATGAACGATTATAATCGCCGTCTAACGACCCCTGACCCAGAAACCGGAAAAACTGCGGTCGGCTCTGGCGGGCTTTATGCGAAATTAACAAAAACCAAAATGAATACAAACGCCGAAAGTTTGAAAGTGACTAATTTCGAGAGTCTCGGAAAGAGCCTTGGTAGTCTAACCGGCGACCTTGCCTTTACCGCGAAGGCTTTTGAAACTTGTTCATATATTAAAATGGGAATTTCTGGCGCGAATTTTGTAACAACCATTTTAAGTTTCGTCCCCATCCTCGGCCAAGGTGTTTCCGCAATTCATATCGTCGCCAAAACCGTTGGTAAACTCGCGCTCGGAATTGCCGTTGGCGAAATCGTTAGCTTCGTTGTTCCGAAAATTCTCGCTTCAGTCGCCAAAAACATAGTCGAAGATGCTGCAACCGATTGGCTCGGCGAAGATTTGTCCAACGCGACGAATTCCGGCGCCCATAAACTTCTCGCTGGGAATTTCCAAACCGGCGGCGGCTCTGGCGCTAGCTCTGAAAAACTCGTCGCCTTTAACCGCAAAAAAGAGATTGTTCTTGCCGAGGAAGCCGAATATGAGCGCGAAAGTCGTAGTCCCCTCGATATAACTTCCGAACATACTTTTCTCGGTTCGCTCGCTTATAGTTTTATCCCGCTCGCGACTTCCGTTTCCATCTCTAGCGTTCTTAAAAGTTTCGGCGACCTTTTCGGAACTTCTACCGTTAGTCTACTTCCGACTGCCTCCGCGATTGGCGAAGCCGAAGATTCAAAAGCCGTCGGCTCGTGCGAGCGCCTTGCGTCCATCGGCGCCGTTGGCGACGAAAACTGTAATATGTATTTCATAACCGACGAATCAACGATAGGAGATTCTCCGCTCGCCATTATTAAAAAAGTTTACGAATTGAATCCAAATAACTTTAAGTCCTACCGCGAAAATGGCGAAGTCGAAGTAAACCCCGACTCGAACTTAGGAAAATATATTAAGTATTGCGGTCAAAGAAATTCCGACTTCGGACTTGCTGACGCGAACATCACGAACGAAATTGTCCAAAAACCAAACTCCCTTACTGCGAATACTCCGCTCGTCAGCGACGTCTCCTTGTTAATTTCCGCCGCGACCGAAGCCGAAAATATGCCGTGGATTTCTGGCTCCGCTTGTGTTGCGTCCGACGAAAATCCTCTCTGGAACGAAAATAAATACTATCAGCGTTTCTCCGAAGATCAACGTCTTTTTGAGAGCATGGGAATTGTAAAAAAATCCGCCCAAACCGCCATGCTCGAAGAATACTATCGCGAGAATCCGCTTGATAATTCTCGCGCCGGAATCATCGCTCGCTTTTCCGGCATGGAAAAGTCCGAAGTCCTTGCCTATTTAGACATCATCGACGGGCTAGTTTATATCGCGAACTATGCTCCCGAAACTCGTCTCGCCTTTTTTGAAACCCCCGAAACTTCTTCCGCCGAACTTTCTTTTACTGAAAAAACTTCCGAAACTGAAGAAAATCGTTTATACTTAATCTATGATAAATTTTTACAACAAGTCCGTAAAAGAAACCTTAGCGTCGCTCAAAGTTGATAAAGACCGTGGACTTTCGAAAAAAGAAGTTCTAAAACGTCGTAAAAAATACGGCGAAAATATCTTAAACGTAAAAACGACTCCGCTTTGGAAAAAGTTGCTTGAGCCTTTCCTCGACCTTTTTATGGTCATGTTGATTTTTGCTCTCGTTCTTTCTATTTTTCAACAATCTTGGACAGAAGTTATCGTTATCGCGCTCGACATTATTCTCGACGCTGGCGTTTTTTATTTCCAAAGATTTTCGACTGAGCGCGTCCTAAAATCTCTAAAAGAAAAAACTGTCCAATCTGTAACCGTCCTTCGTGATGGCGAAGAAATTGACGTTGACGCTTCCGAACTTGTCGTTGGCGATATCGTCGTTCTCCATGAGGGCGATCGTATTCCCGCGGACGGAAGAATTATCGTTGAATCTGGACTTTTAACGAACGAGTCAATGTTGACCGGCGAGTCCGAAGCGATAGCGAAAGACGCGAAAGCGATTTCCGGAAAGAAAAAAGTCTACGAAATGCGCAACATGGTTTTTTCCGGCTCATTCGTCATTACCGGCGCCTCGAAAATGATTGTTACTGCCGTTGGAAACGAAACCGAATTTGGTAAAATTGCTTCGCTCGCGAAAAACGGCGAAGCCTCGTCCCCAATCCAAGAAAAAATCAATAAACTCGTTGTCGCCATCGCAACCACCGTTTTAATCGCCGCGGGAATTATTTTCGTCGTCCAACTCATCGACGGCTTTACTTTCTTTGAGGCGACCCAGTTTACCCTCGCGATGATCGTCTCTGCCGTTCCAGAAGACTTGCCGATTGTTACCGCGATTATTCTCGCGATTGGCGCTGTCCGTCTCGCGAAGAAAAACGCTTTGATTAAGGAACTCCGCGCAATCCAATCCATCGGTATCGTAACAACAATCGCAAGCGATAAAACCGGAACTTTAACCGAAAATAAACTGTCCTTAAAAGAATTTTGGAATCTAAACGAAGTAAAAACTCTAGAAAATAACGAAAAGTTTTATAAACTAATCGCCGAGTCCGCTCTCCCCGAAACCTCCGCGAACGATCCGCTCGATACCGCGATTCTAAACTTTATTAAAACCGAAGCCGCTAATCTTTCCGAAATTACTCCGCGAAAGTCTTACGCTTTCGACCAAACCCTAAAAATCTCCGGTAATCTTTTCGATGATAAATCGAATACTTTTCGCCTCGTTATTAAAGGCGCGCCCGAAACCGTTTTAACTTTATGTAAACTTTCCGAAAAAAACCGTCTCCTTGCTGAAGAAAAGTTAAAAAAGATGTCGAGCAACGGTTATAAAGTAATCGCTCTCGCGAGTCTGAAACTAACTCGCGAAATTAACGAACTAAATCGCCTTGAAAAATCTGATATTTTTAACTTCGAGGGTTTTATTGCGATTGCCGACTCCGTTCGTCGCGAAGTCATTCCCGCAATCGAAGCCGCCGCGAATGCTGGCGTAAAAGTAAAAATGGTAACCGGCGACCATGCCCAAACCGCCTTTGCGATTGGACACGAACTTGGGCTTTGTCAGGATTTTTCTGAAGTTCTCGACTGTTCGAAGCTCGGCAGCATTTCCGACTCCGACCTTGAAGAAAATATAAAAAACGTAACCGTTTTCGCGCGTGTAACGCCCGAAGATAAATTCCGAATCTTAAACATCATTAAAAAATCTGAAGTCGTCGCGATGACCGGCGACGGCGTAAATGATGTTCCGGCGCTCACTAATGCTCATATCGGAATCGCGATGGGCGATTCTCCGAGCATCGTCCAAGACGCCGGCGATATTGTCCTCGTCGATAATAACTTTGCGAACATCGTTTCCGCGATGAAAGAGGGTCGCGTCATCCTCGCGAACATCCGAAAAATGTTAATCTACCTCCTCTCGACGAACGCTGGCGAAGTAATCGTAACGATTGCCGCTCTCCTAATCTCCAAGTCCCAAATCCTCTTTCCGATCCAAATCCTTTGGATTAACATGATAACCGACTCTCTAATGGTTATTCCGATTGGGCTTGAACCGCCGGAAAAGAAATATCTCGAATCGAAACCGGAGAAAAAGGACGCTCCGATTCTCTCAAAGATTCTTATCTCGCGTATGATAATTATGTCGCTGACTATGAGTATCATAACCTTAGCCGTTTATTATATTAGCCTCGACCGTCTCGGCGCTAACGCCGCGACTACTCTTGCCTTTACTGCTCTTGTCGTGACTCAATGGTCGAACGCTCTAAACGTTCGCGGAACTTATGAATCCATCTTCAAACGCGCCAAGACTCGTAACTATATTTTCATCGGTGCTTTCGTTGTCGCCGTCGCCCTCCAGCTTCTCGCCCTCTTCGGGCCTCTCCAGATTTTCACAAAAACCGTAAGCGTTCCTGCGTTCGATTTATCTCTAACCGTAATCGCTTCGTTTACCATCCCGCTTTTGGTTGTTGAGCTTCACAAAAAACTTGCTAAAAAGTAAAGTTTAAGATAGAATACTCCTAACCAAAGGAGTTATTAATGAAAACGTATCAAAAAACTTTAATTTTTGTCCTAACTTTTCTTGCGACCAATTTTTTCCTCGTAAAAAATTCTTCCGCCTTAACTTTCTCTTCGCCCGAAGAAGTTTGCGTGTCGGAACTCTTTAGCGAAAGCTGTGAAGTTTCCGATGGAAAAGTAACTTTAAACCTAACTTCTCCGCTCGAACTAGATTCTTCGCTTGTCTTCAGGATTCCTGAACTTGAGATTAACGATTTAACCTCCGGCGATTCTCCAACCATCATTTTTAACAGTGATAGCGACGAGGAAATTTTCGTTTTCGACGATAATAGCAATATCATCATAAACAATCTAAAAGTCAAAACGCTTAACTTTAGCAAAATCTTCTCGCTCAATAATAAAACTAACTTGACTCTAAACGGCGGTCAGTTTATTGGCGGCTACATCACCGACTCCGGCTTCGATTCAGTCATCACATTCAATAATTCTACCGTTATTGCCGAGGCAATGATTGTCGATTCAACTCGTCGTGCTGAAAAAATCACTTTTAACGGCGGGGTCTATAAAACCTCCCATAAAACATTGCTCTATCTTAGCATCGATCAAACTAATGTCGAAATAACTTCCGGTTTGTTTGAATCGACCTCCGATTTAGCCGAAGCTAGAGTTTTCTATGTTCTTGAAGCCACTGCCGACGAAGCGCAGTCAGCAATCGAAAGATTCATCGCTGAAGACGCGCTTATTTATGATGTCGCCCACGAAACTTATGAAATTGTTTACGATGAACTTGATTTAACTAGCTCAAATCCAGATTTCGCCGACGAAAAAGGTGTTTTTAATTTTGGCGTTCTTTCTTCCGATAAAATTTTAATCACTAAAAAAGACGGTCGCGGCGAAGAAACTAAAGAAGAAGAATCAGAAGACTTAGTTAAAGACGACCCCGAAGAACCGTCTGAGGCGTCGAATGTGGCCGAACCTGTCGAAGCCGAAGAAAACCCCGATACTCTCGTCGACAACCCCGCCCTCTACTTTTTCGTTGTAATTTTAACGACGGCCGGTTTATTCGTTTCCGCGAAAAAATACCTTGAATCTTAAATATAAAAAAGACATAAGTAAAAAGTCTATTGACACACTATATTTAGTGTCCTAAAATAAAACTAAACGCTAAATATAGTATTAGCGATTTAAACATAGAAGAAGAAAAAGGTTAATAAAAAGAAAAAGGAGGATTCTTTCTTATGTTCAAAAAAATTATTAAGCGCGACGGAAAAATAGTTGATTTCGACATAAGAAAGGTTGAAAAAGCAATCGAAAAAGCCGGTAAAGCGACAGGCGAATTTGATGCTGAACGTGCGAAAGAACTCTCCGTCGAATTTGAAACAACCGCTAAAGACGTAATCAAATCTCGTATTCCCTCGGTCGAGGAAGTCCAAGACGCCGTCGAAAAAGTTTTGAAAGATGCCGGCTTTAAACGTACTGCTCGCGCCTATGCCGACTATCGCGCCGCCCGCTCCGACATCCGTATCGCGAAATCCGACTTAATGAATATTTACCGAACCATCGCTTGCGCCGATGCCTCCGAAGATTCCGATGTTAAACGTGGCAACGCGAACGTTGACGGAAACTCCGCGATGGGAAAGATGCTCCAATTCGGCGCCGAAGGCTCAAAAGTCTTCGCAAAAACTTCCCTGATGAAGCCGGAATATGCTTACGCTCATAACAACGGCGACATCCACGTTCACGATCTCGATTTTTACGCGACCGGAACCCTAACTTGTTGCCAGACCGACCCGTTCGTCCTCTTTAAAAATGGTTTCAACACTGGTCATGGCCATCTCAGGACTCCTCAATCTATCGGCTCCTACGCCGCCCTTGCCGCAATTATTCTCCAAGCTAACCAAAACGAACAACACGGCGGCCAATCCATCCCGAACTTCGACTACGCGATGGCTCCGGGCGTTGATAAAAGTTTCCGAAAAGCTCTTCGCCGCAATCTCGAAAAATACAATCAATTCACCGAGAAGAAAGTTAAAGTCGAAATCGGCGATTACATCGAATTTGGTGACGACGCGAAACTAGAGCGCATGAAAGTCCCGAAACCCGTGATTAAAACCTCGGTCGAAGATACCGAAAAAGAAACCGAACAGGCGATGGAGGGTTTTGTCCATAACTTGAACACGATGCACTCTCGCGCCGGCGCCCAAGTCCCCTTTACTTCGATTAACTTCGGAACCGACACTTCTCCCGCCGGTCGCCTTGTCTCGAAAATGCTCCTTGAAGCGACCGATAAAGGTCTCGGAAAAGGCGAAACGCCGATTTTCCCGATTTCTATCTTTAAGGTTAAAGAGGGAATTAATTATAATCCCGAAGACCCGAACTATGATTTATTCAAGCGTTCGATGGAAGTCTCCGCGAAACGTCTTTTCCCGAACTTCTGCTTTATCGACGCGCCATATAATCTAAAGTATTATAAACCGGGCGATTACCGAACAGAAATCGCGACGATGGGTTGCCGCACGCGCGTCTTCGCTTCCGTCTTCCCCGAATCCGACGGAATCGTAACTGGTCGCGGGAATCTTTCCTTTACGACGATAAATCTCGTCCGTCTCGGAATTAAACATGGCATTTGCCTCGGCGAGCGCGAAGAAGCGGACTGGACTGGCTTCTTTAATGATCTTGATAAAATGATGGAGTTAGTTGAGGGCGAGCTTTACGAACGCTTTGAGTTCCAAGCCAACCAACACGTCCGCAACTTCCCGTTCTTGATGGGTCAAGGTAACTGGTTCGGCTCGGAAAAACTTGGCCCGAACGATACCCTCCGCGACGTCATAAAACACGGAACTCTCAGTATTGGTTTCATCGGTCTCGCGGAAACTCTCGTTGCGATGGTTGGTAAACATCACGGCGAAGACGAAACCGCTCGCGAGCTTGGTCTAGATATTATTGCTCATATGCGCGAGAAGTGTGATGAATTTTCTAAGAAACATCATCTAAACTACTCTCTCCTCGCGACTCCGGCGGAGGGTCTCGCCGGTCGCTTCACGAAGATTGACCGTAAGGAATATGGCGTGATTAAGGGCGTCACTGACCGCGATTTCTATACCAACTCTTTCCACGTTCCCGTCTATTATCCTATCTCTGCGTTCGAGAAAATCGAAATCGAAGCCCCTTATCACGAACTCTGTAACGCTGGCCATATTTCCTATATCGAGCTTGACGGCGACCCGACCCAAAACATCGAGGCGTTCGAGGCGGTTATTAGAAAAATGCATGATTGCGGAATTGGCTACGGCAGCGTCAACCATCCCGTTGACCGCGACCCAGTCTGTGGCTTCTCTGGAATTATTTCCGGCTCCGTCTGCCCGTCTTGCGGTCGCGAAGAGGGCGAGATTCCTTTCGAGCGTCTCCGCCGCATTACCGGCTATCTCGTCGGGACTTTAGATCGTTGGAATGACGGAAAGAAAGCCGAAGAACGCGAACGCGTGAAGCATAGCGTTGACGGCGTCTATACTGTTGACGAAAAATCTAAACGGGAAGTGGCGAAGATTTATGCCGATCGTGCGCTCGGAAAGGAGTAATTGATGAAGATTCGTCTTTCCGGCCCGCTTGAACATGACAATATCGTCAATGGCTACGGTCTCCGCGCCGTGCTTTGGACGCAAGGTTGCTTAAAACACTGTAAAGGTTGTCAAAATCCCGAAACTTGGGATCTTGAAGGTGGCTTTGAAGTGGATGTTGAAGAGATAAAGAAGCGTCTCTCCGAGTTTAAGGGTCAATCCGGCTTAACTTTCTGTGGTGGCGAGCCATTTCTCCAAGCCAAGGCTTGTAAGGAAATTGCCGACTTCTGTCGTGAAAAACTCGGCTGGAACATCTGGTCGTTCAGTGGCTATACATACGAAGAGCTAAAAAAGCAAGGTGGCGCGCAGTGGGATTTTTTGTGCAGTCTCGATGCGCTCATCGATGGGCCTTTCATTCTCGAACAACGTGACCTCACTCTAAAATTCCGCGGCTCCCGCAACCAACGCCTCCTCCACCTCGAACCCGGAACAGGGAAGATTTTGAAAATTGAATAAGAGAATGAAAAATAACGAAATCGTAATTTTTGAAAATCAAAAATACAAAACAGGAAACAAACGATGTCTAAAAAATGATGTCAGAATGATTCCAGAAAAAGCGCCTCGGCTGTTTTTCGATAAAAGTGCAAGTAGATTCTATACGTAGTCATCCCAATCCAAATTAACGTTATATCCAGAATATAACTTTTCCATAATCTTTTTAATTAAGGAACGATCTAAAGAGTAATCATTCAAAAGATTTTCTTTTTCTATCAACGTTTTTGGTCCGATAATTTCAAAAAATTCTAAACCAATACACCATACGAATAACTCCTCCATAGAGAGTTCCTCAAAATCTTTTTCGAACAGAATTCGGATAGTATCTCATTGTTAGCCGGATAAGACTCTATACCTATACGCACAGGAACATTTTTTATATAATTTCTAATAATCCAATATTTGAAAGAGATTTTTCCATCATCGAATTTTCGAAAATATCGAAAATAACTATTAAAAATCATATTAGAATATAAAATCTCAAAGATCTTTCTTCTAATCAAACAAGTATCATATCCGTTTCTTATGCCTAAAATTCTGACTAATTGCATATCTATAGTTCCGTATCCTCTTGAAAAAAATAGTTTTGCGCTCCGTACAGGACGACGCAATATAGTAAGCGCACCGGCTCTTTTTAGAAAAATGATTAAATTATTCCAATTAAAAATAGTATGAGATTTTGGATCCCTAAAAAAGAAGGTCCTGTCCTCAAAAGACGTAATCATTTTATATTTGCTATCATTGCGGATATCGCGATTAGTAAAAAATTTTTCTTTATTTAATATCGCTACTATATGGCTAATGGTATTAGTAGAAAACTTTTGTCTGGAAATCGATAATATTGCACATGTCAATATAAAAATAGACACAAAAAAGAGAAACATTACCACGTTATTCATAATAGGGTAAGCACAAAGAGGATTTTTTATCAAGGAGATCGTACAGGACATTACGAAAGAATTAGCAAGAAAAATAGCATAAATAGAAAAGAGGAAAGTAAAAAGGTAATATTCAATAAACATCTTGAAAAAATAATCAATAATTTTATAGCGCCAGTTAAATAATTTAATTTTTTCAGTATCGTCAGTAAAAATTTCAATTACAAAAAACGATGACGCTAAGAATACTAGAATAGCAATCATCATAGAGGATTTTCCGTATAGTATATACAGAAAAATTAATATATAAAGCAAGGAGATTTTTTGCCACTCCTTGAGTGATGTGCTATTTAAAACCAAGAATAGTAAAACTAAAAATAAGATAAAACCAGTAGGTAACTCATCCTTAAATAATTCTATGAATAAATCCATATATAAATTATAACATATTTTTCACAAAAAACAATCAAGAAATTAAATAGAAATATTCTTCCGAAAAGACATCGATCGAGCTAACTCGGGAGCCCCGAACCGCCTAGGCCGTTCACAGGAGTCCTCATCAATCGTCTTTCTCATTATCTTTAACCATAAAAATAATCCTTGACAGTCTCATTCCGCTAATGTAAAATAGAAATCACAAAGGTCAATTATTTAATATAAACTAAAAAACTATAAAAAAGGAAATAATAATTATTATGTCCAAAAGAATTATTGCTAGTGCTGGCATTTTAGCTGGTCTCGCAGTTGCTTTAGCCCCTGTCGCTACATTCGCGACAGTTACTGATGGTAACAGCCATAGAGATACTATTAAAGCTACGATCGATCCAGTCTGTTCCTTCGGCCATACTTACTCTTCTGCCGATACACCGGCCGAAGTCACTATTGGCACTCATACTAATGGTGATGGCGGCAATGTCACGGCAGACTCTACCCGAAATACTGCCGGTGTTGGCGCAGGTATTTGGGATTCGGCAGATGCTACCAACTACCTAACAGTCGACACTCGCGCGGATAAACTTTATTCTTCGGTGACAGCAACTAATCCAGTCCCGACTGAAACTCTTTGGGGAATCGTTGAGGCTGGCTCGGAAATCACTGATTTTGGCAAGACTGTTCTCCACGTTGTCTGCAACGTTAAGACCGGCTACCAAATCACGGCAACTCCGACCGCTCTATCCGGCGAGACCGATGGCTCTATCGCCTACGGCTATACGGGCGGAATTGCGGAATCCAAATGGGGCTTCAAAGTTGTCGCAACGACCGATCGCGGCGTAGTCGGTGGCGGCGCCACTGCTGATACCTTCTCTCCGACCTTGACCTCTGGATCCGCTGTTATTACTAACACCGCTAACAGAACCACTCCTCGCCAAGGTGATGAATATACCATTACCTATGGTATGGGTATCGCTGCTAACCAAGGTGCAGACACTTACACTGGTACTGTTACCTACGTTCTCGCCGAACTCTAATTTAGCCTAAAAGCTGAATTATCGCAAAAAGAGTACAAAATTCTCCCCAGAAATGGGGGGAATTTTGATTATGATGCTTGTGCTTGATATAAAAAAGGAGTAATTTATAATATAAAAATGAAAAAATTGAAGCTAATTACTAAACGTCTTTATGTACTTGTACTAATCGGAATCGCAATAGGTTTTTTGATAATTCCTTGCGCACACAGTTTTGAACAATTGTTTAGAGATCTCCTTACCAAAATTAATGTAGATTTACTTAATAACAAATATATTACTTATATAAACTATTATAATTGCGTTATATTCTTATGGATATTATTATCCTGTTACATATTTATAATATATTGCAATTGGAAGTTTCTAAATAATCCAAAAATGGATGCGAAATATCTGAAAGAAATACTTAAAAATGATAGCCCAAATCTCCCAGCGGTCAGCAGGGAAGATCTCCTTCTAAAAGTCATAGGCGGGAAAAATACAGTAAAAAATGTTTATGAACGCATGATAACGGGATATATTGATGACAATATAGAGCCAATAAAAAAATTTCTTAAGAGCAAAACAGAAAATGTCTTGATAATTGATTCAATATGGGGATCAGGAAAAACAAGTTGTGTCATGATAGCGATCGACGAGTTTGAAGAACAAAACAAAGGCAAAGATGAGTACCGATATATTTATGAATCTGCTTTTAAATATGCTAATGGCTTAAGCGAATTTATAGAGGATATTATCGACTCTATAAAAGACATCTTAATGTTGGAAGGAATCAACATAGAAAGGCAATCAAGCGCTGTCGTTAGAAACCTCGATAAAGATCCTGCGAAATTTCTTTTTTCATATATGAAAGGAGGCGACAATATTGCGCTATCTTCTAGCCTCATTTATCGTATAAACAATAAATATAAGAAAAAGAAGTCTGCTATCCAAATAATAATCATATTAGACGATACGGATAGGCTATCGGCTGAAGACATCGTTAAGGTGTTGTCGCTTTTGTCACTTCTGAGGCGCTTATCATTTGTAAAAATTATTATACCGACAGAGCTAAAAGCCATCATCTATCAACTAGGGCAGGCGAAAGTTTATAATCCGGAAAAATTTACACAAAAATATCTTCCAGAGCAGGCTACTTTTAAATTAAAAACAGAGTTCGATATGGTTGAAAAAATCGCACTTGCTACAATAGAAGCAAAAGCAAAATTAAAGAATAAACAAGAGAATATTCTTATTCCAGTCTGGGAAGCAATTATTTTTAAATTATTGTCTGAAAAAATTAATAGCAAGCTCTCAGGGAATCAAAACTATCATCATAATTGGCTAAATGTGTCAGGAGTTCAAGAACGCGCAGAAGGAAAAGATTGGCTTAGCGGAGAAACTTTAATTTTAATAAATGCTCCGAGATATTTTTATCGTCACACAGAAAATGTAATCGCAGGATTTAGAAGCGGAGAGTATGTCTGGATACCGTCTCTAACGGTAAAAGAATTCCAGAATGTGATTTATATGTTAAAAAGAAACAATGGGCAAAGTAGAGTCTGTGATTCTTTTAGTGATATAGATTATCAAAAAGTGATTGCTTCATGGACAAGAGATTTTGCGAGGGCTTATTGGAAGCGCTTAGGAATAACATTGAGAGACGTATTGAATGTAATCAGAGGAAATATAAAAATAACATTGTCTGACAGCGAAGCTAAAACATTTGCAGAGACGTTTAATGACTTTTTCCCGCAATCACGCTTAAAAGCCGTAGAGGAAGATGCAATAAATAACAAGTCATAAAAATATTAAAATTTTTCCTAATTTTAGTGTATAATAAAAACTACAAACAGGAGGTATTTTGGAAGAAAGGTTGTATTTTGAGCCCGAGACGTCGGGTAAGAAAAAAATAAAAAAAGAAAAGGAGAAGAAAAAGAACCATAAGTTCCTAAAACTTTTTTTCTTTCTGTTATTTTTGCTAATTATAATTCTAATCATTATTTGGTTACTAAAAGGCTCTAAAACGATTTCCGGTCAATATCCGGAAAATGTAAAAAACGAATCTCTAACCTGTATATCTAATAATATACAATACGAAAAGACTTCATGGATAGATTCCGACAACAAAGAATTAAAAATCAACGCAATTTTTAACGGCGAAGATTCCCTAAAGACAATATCTCTGATATATACATTAACCTATGCCTCCGAAGAAGATGCTTATTTTGCTGAGGCAAAGTCTCACGCCCAAATAAACGAAGGGTTTGCCACTATAGGCTACAATACGAGAAAATTCAATAATAAGTTCTCCCGATACGATAATAAGCTCATTATCACCCTTACTGCTTCGGGGGCGGAAATTGACGAATATTCAGCAGATTATTTCTTACTTCCAAAAGAGGAGACAAAAGCTCGTCTTGAGAAATTATCTGATTATGAAAAAGAACTAGAGGCGAAAGGACTAAAGTGCGCCTCTACTATAGAAGAATAATCTAAAAGGAGAAAAGATGAAAAATATTGTAAAAATAACCCCAATTTTAGCCGCCGTATTCGTTGTTAATATATTCGTGCGTCCAACCAAGGCTTTCGCTGAAGACAATGTTACTACCTTCTCCGTCTCTCCTATGAATCAAAAAATTTCCTTGTCTCCGGGCGAGCGATATTACGGAACATTTAAAGTGTCTAACCCCGCAGATAATAAAGTATCTTTCTATTACGAAATCGGAATATCTCCGTTTACCGTAAACAACGATTATCAAATCGTTTATGAAAATAATGGGGATTACAATCAGATACTCGACTGGTTAACCATCGAAAACAAAGAGGGCGTGCTCAATCCTAACTCAACAAACATAATCCAGTTCTATATTGATGTTCCGGAAGATGCGCCGGCCGGCGGGCAATATGCTGCCATAGTCGTGAAGAGCGTTGGCGGTTCTTCTGAAGAAAACGGAGTTAATATTCAAGCCGAATACTCCATAGCGCATATTTTATATGCTGAAGTTGCCGGAGAGACCGTCCGTAAGGGAACTATAAATAGCGCCGATGTCTCCAGTTTTCTCTTTTCTGGAAATATAACTGGAACAGCGTCAATTACTAACGGCGGTAACGTCCACTCTGATGGGACTTATAAACTTCAAGTTTTTCCGCTTTTTTCAGATGAGGAACTTTATACTAATGAGGAAGATCCAACAACAAACACAATTCTCCCGAACGCCACACGCGTTACTAGTATTTCTTGGGATGCCACTCCCTCCATCGGCATTTTCCACGTCATCTATAACGTCGAATTTGAGGGCGTCAATCAGAAAGTTGATAAAATGGTTATCGTCTGCCCGCTTTGGCTCCTCTTCGTCATCGTCGCTATAATCTTCCTCATCATCTTCAAAATACTCAGCGGGAAGAAAGAGAAAAAGTAATCGCTAAAAATTAGCAACAAGCCCTTAAAATCTCCCCACAGAGGGAGATTTTGGTTATAATAGGGGTATGTCGGTTTTCGAATACATACGGAAAGTAATTAAGGAAATTTTTTCAGGACTTAGTCTATGGGTCACGATTCTTGACTTATTAAGTTTTTATTTTTCTGTCCCAAATCTTAATCTCAATGATATTCCGAGTATAATATCAACTTGCAT
>CAZSYG010000008.1:0-24865 GCA_964610655.1 uncultured Candidatus Saccharibacteria bacterium | reverse complement strand
ACTATTCGAGTTTTGTAGTAAAATAGTTTCTAGCGGTGTTATATAAATGCACCATTACTAAAACCCAAAAAACTTTTTTAATCCGCAATAGAGCGGCTTTTTTATTCTCCCGAACTTAAATGCCAATGCTCCCCGAACTCGCATTTATAAACCGAAAGCCTAGAAATTCCGTGATCATGCTCCGCGACTCGCGCCGCTACCTCCGCTTCCTCGCGCGTTTTATAAGAAATCTTATGCGTCTCTCCGACCCAACACCTCTCCGGCTCAAACGCCGTTAGCTTTCCGTAATTAACCTTTCTAGTCATAGCTACCTAATTATACTATAAATACCACAAACCCAACCACAGAAATTAAGAACAATACATAATAATAAAACAGTTCATCTCCCGTATTCGGATTTTCCGGAACAATTTCTTCTTCCTCTTCCTCCGCGGTTTCAACTTTGCCCTCTCCGCGCCCAACTTCCTCGTCCAAACTAGGCTCCTCGACGCTCGCCTCTTTCCTAACTTTTTCCGCGAACAACTCAATCGGCTCCGGATTTTTCATCTCTATCGTCAATAATTTCGATTTTTCTTCCGAAACCCCCTCGTCTGTAGTCACCGTCGTTAAAATTTTATACGATAATTCCGGAAAATCCTTATTCGTTTTCAAGAAATATCTATATTCTCCGTTATCTTCTAAAACTCGAATTAATCCTTTTTCAATATATTTTTCATCCCACTCGACTTTTCCATTCGCCAACTTAAAAACCAAATCCAAAACTTCTTCGCTCGGCTTAACTTTAAACGAAACTTCTCGCGTTTCGCCGTTTTTAATAATCTCGTCCTGAAGTTCCCACTTTACTTTTTTATCTTCATATTCCAACTCATCATCTGCCGCGACAATTTCCGTAAAATCCGTCAACTCGTCCAAAATACTAATCTCGGTTAAAGATAACGATTCCGTAATTTCCGAAACAATTTTCTCGAAAATCAAAGTTAATTCCGCCGCGCTCTCGACTTCATAATACTCCGCCAAATCCTTTTCGTTCAAATTCGCATAATCCGTTAAATCACTCATTCTCGTCACATCGCCATAAACCCCTAAATTATAAAGATGAACACCCGAATCCGTAATTTCTTTTGCGGGAATTTTTGCTTTCTTAAAACTCGGCTCAATATTCCACTCATCTTCATAACCCGACCCCGCAGTCATTTTTTCGCCCGACTCATCCAAATCTAAATAATGCGTCGGATTCCCGTCCGTAACGAAAATAATATACGTTTCGTCTCCGTCGTCTTTTTCTGCGGCTAGCTCATAGGCTTTTTCTAGCGCCGCTTCCCAGTTCGTCCCGCCGTCCGAACGAATATAACTCGGCAAATAAAATTCTTCGCTCGAAAATTCTCGATAAACTTCGACTTCTTTCGCGAACATAATCATCGCAACTTCAACCGCTTCGGGGACTCGTTCATTATGCTCAAACAAATCCGCCAACAACGAATTTACAGCTTTAACCGCTTCCGAGCGACGATTCCTTAAACAATAATTTTCATAAGGCGCCGGATAATACTCTAAACAAGTATTCATACTTCCCGATCGGTCAAAAATAATTACAACGTTCGCTTTGTTCGCTGTGATTTTTGTTTTCTCCTCGCCAGTCACCGAAAGCGTAATATTATAAGTCCCGTCGTTATTATTTTCTAAAGTTTTACTATTCTCAGGTTCAGTCAACGATTCCGCAAAAACTCCCTCGACCATTCCTAAACTACTATAAAAAACAAAACTTATCAGAACAATAAAACTAAATATTTTCTTCACGAATCTCTCTCCAACAATTAGCCCTCGTTTTCCGAGGGCTAACTTTTTTATTTATTTTTTAGACTTCTTTTCTTGCGTAAACAACTGCGCCAATAAATCCGATTAAGGAAAGGATATAAAGCGAGACGAAGAAAGCAATGTTGTCATTCGTATAAGGATTTTCTTCGACAACTTCTTCTTCCTCTTCGACTTCTCCTCGTCCGGGGTTCTCATAAACGTTTATAAAGACAATCTCCTCAACTTCTTCTTCGGATTTAAGAATCGTTACTCCGTCGAGTTTCAATTTTCCGTTTTCGTCAACAATCGAAACTATAATCTCGTAAACCGTCTCGTCATATTCATAATACTCCGCGCCCGTATTAACTTCCGAGACCGTAAAGGTATAAGTCCCTGCTTGCGTAAATTCGATATTGGAAAATTCGCCCTCGCCCTCGCCTTCGATTTCTGTCGTCGCGATAGTCTCGCCGTCTTCATTTTTCAGTTCAAACTCAAACGTCTCAACTTCCGCGTCGCTCGTCAAGTTATCAACTTCTTTATAAATTCCAAAGTTCAACTTCGTTGCTTCTGCTTCATAAACGTTCGTGAACTTAATTCCGTCTTCTGGAATTCCGGAATATTCCGCAACCAACTTTCCGTCTTCTTCAGTTACTTTGACCGTAATTTCGTAAACTGTGTCATCATAGCTAAAGCCATTCGCTTCGCCCGCAATTTCAGAAATTCGATAATAATGTGTTCCAGTTTCCTCAAAGATTTTTTCGCCAAACTTCGCACTTCCGGCTAAATCTTTAGTCGCAAGAGTTATCGTTTCGATTTCTTCATACTCGTCATTTTTCAGTTCTTCGAGTTTAAAGCTAAACTCTCCGTCAACTTTCGAGTTCGTTAAATCTTTGATTGCTTTTTCAATTTCAAGTTTTTCCGAAAACTCTTTTCCGTCCGTCGGTTGGAAAATGTTGACAAATTCAGTTTCGTATTGATTCGTCGTTACGTCGAGCTTTCCGGTTTCTTTGTTAAACTTAACGTTGACCGTAATTTCAACTTCTCCGCTTACGATAGAAACTCCGTCCGGAAGATTTTCGCTCGATTCGGTAATTGTATAGGTATAAGTCTTGCCCTCTGCCGGAATATCAGTTTCGCTAAAGCTAATCGACCCAAGGTCAATCTCTTCGTTATTTTTTAGTGTGAACGTTCCGTTTTCGTTTAAGTTGCTCGGCTTTGGCGCGCCCTCGCTCATCGAAACCGTAAAGCTAAACTCCGCACCACCTTTATAATCGGCTCCGTCTTCCGAGAAAACTTTCTTAAACTTTAGCGCGTCTTCTAAACTGTTTTTAACGGTATAAGAGTTATAAATCGTATCCTTAGAATTTTTATAAGTTAAGTCAGAAACTACAAGTTCGCCCTTCCCATTATCAGTCGCCTTAAAGGTAACAATAACGTTCGTATCATTATCTTTTCGCGCAACCCCCGTCTTGAAGTTATCATCTAACTCTTCGACTTCATATTTATAGTTACCCTCTTTTTCGATTTCAATTTCAAACGTCGCGGAATGGGTCAACTTATCAATTGTTCTCGCCTCGCCAATTTGACGCCCGCTTTCATCTTTAAGTACAAACTTAAAGTCGTCTTGAATCATCCAAAACGGATTTTCCGTTAAACCAAATTGTTTAATAACGGTAATTTCTGCTTTTCCTGTTGCGTTATAAGTGTTAACAAAACTCTCCGTCGCCGTTTCGCCTGCCGTAATAGTTCCGGTTTTAGTAACTTTTCCGTTTTCTAGCCCCTCGGCAGTAAAGCCATCTTTCTCGGTCTCGATAATTTCATACGTTGCCCCAGCCGGTAAACCGATAACTGAGCCTTTACATCCATCTCCCATCGTCATTTCTGATGGGTCAAATGGTTGTCCGCTAGAGCCATAATTCTCGCAAACGATTCCGCCGCCCCAATCAGGAGAAACCTCTAACTTCTTTCCATCTTTGTCGTAAAAGTTAACGTTAAAATCGAACTCAGTTGCTTTCGCTTGTTCCTCATTTCCATTTTGAACGTTAACCGTTTTGGTGAACTCTAAGTTTCCGGAACGATAAATGTTTTTCGCAATATATTGAGTCGAAGCGTTACCTTCGATTGCGTAGAAAGTTTTTCCATCAAACTCTTTCGTTGTTGCGTCGGTTTCGGCTTCTCCGCCGTCGCGAACTATTTGATTTGTTTCTTCTAATTGTTCATATCCGATTTTAAGGTTCGAATCGTCCTCGTCCGCCCAGAAATATGCTCCCGTTCTTAAATCAGTAAGCATAACTCTATCCCCACCGTAAAGCTCAATAGAAAGGGAATCGGTCGCGGTTTTCTTTTCCGAACGATAAGTTTTGCTTCCGTCTTCATTGGTCAAAATTTCTTCGGCCGTTTCGTTGTAATTTTTCGGGTTGCTTTCTCCGTAATAAATTCGATAAGTAAAATTGCCATAATTAGTTCCATCCGAATTTCTCAATTCCGCGTTAAACTTGAATGTATCCGACGAGCTAACCGCAGTTTCTTCGTCGTTTCCGACTAAGATTTTTTCGATTAACGCTCCGCCTTTAACTTCATTTGTTGCGGTAAGTTCGGTTAATTCTTCCATCGAATCAATAACGATTTTGCCGTCTTCATTACGATGATAAAATACATTCATTAACGTTCCGTCAACTAACATTGGATGGTAATCTGCTTTGGTTAAGTTAAAATGTTTACCTTTATCTTCGCCATCTTCAGTTTGGTTTTTCTCGTCTGGCTCGGTAAAATGGTAATCATGACCTTCCTCAAGAATAGCATACTCGCTATCGTCTGTGTATTGAGTAGCGTAGTCATACGCTTCGCTCGAGCTAGAGACCATAATCCCCGGCGCAATTGCGATATAATTTGCTAATTTCCAATAGTTCCCCTCGTTAAGTGTAATATCGCTTTTGTAAACTTCTTCTCCGCGATAGAAGTCTAAAACAACTTTCCCCGCATAATCTTTGCGCTGGGTCGGGTCTAGTCCGTCTTCCCAAAGTTTTTCAATTGTTAGTTTTGAATCCTTCAAACCAACCGGATCGGGATTCTCAATATTTACAGTCTTAGGATCTGACGTAACTGAACTCGTCTGTCCATTTACGGTTGTCGTTGTAATCGTTGAATAAGTCAAAGTCGGATAATCAGTATTCGTTTTTAGTGTATATTTGCCACCATTTTCTATGATTTGAGATTTTTGATCTTCGGAAAGGGAGCCATAAGAAACTTTTCCGTTATTTAAATCTGCAACTAAATCTAAAGATTCTTGGCTCGGCCAGACGATAAAGGAAATAGTATAGGTTACGCCGTTTTCTAGAACTAAATCGTCTAAGTCCCAATCGATTTCGCCATTTTCATTTATAGTTGCTTTAGGCGCATCGGCCCACTCTTCCCCGAGTCCATCGTTCGCTGTTGTGCTATAATTCCCGCCGCTACGATAATATTTTACGCCAGAAACCTCGCCACTAGCCGTAGTTTTTATATTCGAATGAGTCATTTCTGTAACGCCGTCAGTTAGCTCTATATTAGTATATCCGACTCCGGTCGTAATGTCATTTACGATTCGAGTTAACGCACTAACTAGGGTCGCCGTATCGCTCGCATCTGTAAAATATTGTTCATAATCCGAACTCAAAGTCGAGTTCGAATCTCCACTTCCTGTATAAGCGTACTGAACTAGACTCGAAAGATAATGAGAAGAGTTTCCCGACCCCCAAGTAAATAAAGCGTAGAATTTATGTCCCGCCGTAACAATTCCGCGGGCATCATCTTTTGCATATTCCCACTCCGTCGCGTAATTTGTATTTACGCCGTAAGAATTATTATGAGTCGTTGGTTCGCCATCGGTAAGGAAAATGATAAAAGTATCTTCGTTCGGTTGGGCAGTTTTCTTAGTATTAGCTAACGATTTTGCTGTCGAAAGTGCTTCTTCCCAGTTTGTTCCAGTCGAAGTCTCTAAGCTATTAATTGTATTCTTTAGTGTTGTTGCGCTCGTTGTCCAGTCTTGTGCTGTCGTCCCACGTGTTCCGAAGTTAACTATTGCGACTTCAATAATATCGGATTTAACTGGATCGCCCGCGACGTTTTGGCCGACTAACTTATCGATGATTCCGTCATCTTCGGTTAAGGCGTCCTTTTCCGCCGTAAGACGAGAAACGGAGCCATAACCGCCGCTGCGCCCATTCATCGAGTTCGACGTATCAACGACCAAGACAACGTTAGCTTTGTTCACTGAAGTTGTTGAATCGCTAGAAGTTGCCCCTGTAACACTAAGACTAATCGTATAGGTTCCGTCTTCGTTATCTTTTATATTTTTTTCATTTGCCGGCGCATCGTCTCCGACTGCCGCGCTCGCATTCTCGAAAACAAACGGAGTGCTTCCGAAAATCATCAAGAACGCTGTAAAGAAACTTAGTATTCTCTTCTTTAAGCTCATATTTTTCCTTTGGTTAACCTTAAAATATATTTTGCCCCCGAGTTTAACTCAAACGAAATAAATTTGCAAGCATAGCCAGTTTATGATAAAACTTATGTTTATATTTTCTCAAAAATATGTTAATATATAATAAATATAAGAAAATGGAGGTCGTCTTGAAACCAAAAATCTATTTCACAAAAGAAATTACTCCCGAAAGTTTAATAAAAATTTATGAAAGTCTCGGCGTTGAACTCGACGGAAAAGTCGGCGTAAAAGTCTCGACTGGCGAACGTGGCGCGAAAGGCTATCTAAAAGCCGACCTAATCGCTCCGCTCGTTAAAAAATTAAACGGCTCAATTATCGAATGCAATACTGCCTACGCTGGCGCGAGAAATTTCGCCGCCGAGCATCTTGAAGTCGCGAAAGAACATGGTTTTAATTTTGCCCCGATTGATATTATGGACGCCGACGGCGAATTTAAAATCCCGACCCCGAAAAACTCAAAACATCTTAAATATGATTTAATCGGCGAAAATTTTAAAAACTATGATTCAATTTTAAATCTTGCGCACGCTAAGGGTCATATGATGGGCGGCTTTGGCGCGAATCTGAAGAATCAAAGTATCGGCATCGCTTCCCGAAACGGAAAGGCTTACATCCATTCTTGCGGTCAGACCGAAGACCCCGATGCTTGTTGGCGCGCAAAATACCAACAAATCGACTTTATCGAATCAATGGCAGAAGCTGCTACTGCCGTCGCGGATTATTGTAAGGAAAGCGGAAAGAAAGTCGTTTATATTACTATCATGAATGCCATCTCGACTTCTTGCGACTGCGACGCGAACCAAGACGACCCCGTTATGAAAGATATCGGAATTATCGGTTCTCTCGACCCCGTCGCAAACGACCAAGCCTTCCTCGATTTCGTTTACCATTCTTCTGGCTCCGGAAAAGAAAAACTAATCGAACGGATCGAATCTCGCGAGGGCGAAAAAATTACTGCCTATGCCGAATCGCTCGGACTCGGCTCAACCGACTACGAACTTGTCGAAATCTAAAAAACATATTATATTAAAGAACGAGCGGCGGGGACTCGTTCTTTTACTTTTTCTAAAAAAAGGGGGATAAAGATGAAAGTCTTTGATTTTGATGGAACGCTTTATCGTGGCGAATCCGTAGTTGATTTTTTCTTTTTCATGTTAAGGAAAAATTTATTACTTCTTTTCTTTCTTCCGATTTTCATTCCGACCGTCGTAAAATATAAACTCGGCCGCCTCGAAATTGACGATTTAAGAGAAAAAGCTAATAAATTCGCGTTTGGAGTTCGCAGATACCGACATAAGGCAGAAAAATACATCACCGAGTTTTGGGAAAAGCGAAAAGACCGCCTCGACTTGCGCCTGATTTCGCTTCTCGAGTCCGGCGACGTTATCATCTCTGCCGCGCCGCGACCTTTAATCGAGCCGATTGTAAAAAAGTTTGACGGAGTCGAGCTGATTGCTTCCGAATTCTCGCTCGAAACCGGAAAATTCGGTTTTATCTGCATGGGCGAAAATAAGCTCAAGGCTTTTCGGAAAAAGTATGGCGACTCTGCGCGCATTTCCGTTTTTTACTCCGACTCAAATTACGATCTTCCGCTCGCGGAAATCTCCGATCGATTTTATCTTTGTCCCCGCCCTTAGCCCTCGCATTTTTTGTGAGGGTTTATTTTTTATTATGGTTATGATAATATATATTATATATGGCGGAGGAAACGGAGAAAAAAGTCCTTGTTCGACTCGAGAACGTCGACAAGGCTTTCGGAAAAAAATACATAATCCGAAATTTAAATCTTGATATTTTTGATGGTGAATTTTTAACGCTCCTCGGCCCGTCCGGTTGCGGGAAAACGACGATTCTCCGCCTCGTTTCCGGTCTCGAAGAAGTAACCGACGGGAAAGTGTTTTTGGATAATAAAGACGTAACCGATATTCCCGCTTCGAAACGCGAAGTGAACACCATCTTCCAAAATTTCGCCCTTTTCCCCCATCTAACCGTTTGGGAAAATGTTAACTTCGGTTTGAAGATGAAAAAAGTCGAGAAAAAAGAAGCCGCGCGTCGAATCCGCTCCGCGCTCAATCTCGTAAAACTCAAAGGTTTCGAGGATCGCCTCCCGTCCCAACTTTCCGGCGGCCAACAACAGCGCGTCGCCATCGCTCGCGGAATCGTTATGAAACATAAAATCCTTCTCCTCGACGAATCCCTCGCTTCGCTTGACTTAAAACTAAAAAGGGAAATGCAATTCGAGTTGAAAAAACTTCAACAAAAGTTAAAAATGACTTTTCTTTACGTTACCCATGACCAAGACGAAGCCTTAACTATGTCCGACCGAATCGTAATTATGAACGCCGGAAAAATCATCCAACTTGGAACCCCCGACGAAATTTATGAAAACCCGAAAAACGATTTCGTTAAAAGTTTTATTTCTGATATTGAGTTAATTAACTATAAAAAATCTCGTCTCGCTCGCGAGACCGCCGCGGAAGAATCGAACAATGCGAAAAAAAGTTAAACCGAGTTTGTATCGCTTTTTGATGACTTTCCCCGCGATTTTATATTGTCTCGGTCTAATTCTCCTTCCGATTCTTTATATTTTTTTCTTGAGTTTTTTAACTTCCGATTCTTACGGTGGTTTTACTTATGATTTTACGCTAGGGAATTACGCCGAAATTTTTGACCGAACTTATCTTTTTATGTTTCTAAAATCTTCCGCGATTGCTCTTCTCGTTACGTTTTTGACTCTCTTAATTTCCTATCCGTTCGCAATTTTCCTCATGGATAAGTCCGAAAAGACTCAAAACCTCCTAATTAAACTCGTCATGATTCCTTTCCTAACGAATTCTTTAATCCGGACTTATGGCTGGATTATTCTGCTTCGAAAAAACGGTTTAATCAACTCCGCGCTTCTTTCGACCGGACTAATAAATTCTCCTTTAAGTTTAATGTATAATACCCTCGGAATTGTTATCGGGATGACCTATACTCTACTTCCGTTTATGATTCTTCCGGTCTATTCCGCCGTCTCGAAAGTTGATAAAAACCTCGTTGCCGCCGCGAAAGATCTCGGCGCTTCGAAGTTAAAAGTTTTTAAAGAAGTTTATCTCCCGCTAACTTTATCCGGCGCGTTTAACGGAAGTTTGATGGTTTTTCTCCCCGCGATTGGTTATTTCTTTATCGCTGATATTCTCGGCGGCGGAAAAGTGATGATTATCGGAAACTTAATTAAAAATCAATTTTTAACCGCGCGAAATTGGCCGTTCGGCGCCGCGCTTTCTGTTTTTCTCTTGCTTTTGACATTCGGACTTCTAAAAATCTATAAGAAAATCGGCGGTCGTCTTGACGAGCTTGGAGGAGGAGCCTAATGTCGCGCCGAAAACTTTCTCGTCGTAAAACTGCGGAACGCTTCCGCCGTAATCTTTTTATTATTCTCGTTTTCATTTTTCTTTTTCTCCCCATTTTCGTTTTAGTTTTATACTCGTTTAATACATCGAAGATGAACATTCTTTTCGAGGGATTTACGTTTGATTGGTATTCTAAACTTTTCGAGAACGAAAATCTGCTCGACGCCTTTAAAAATACTCTCCTAATCGCAATAATCTCTACGCTTATTTCAACCATAATCGGAACTGCGTCTGCGATTGGTCTGAAAAAATATAACTTTTTCGGAAAAAATTTAATCGAAAAACTAATTTATATTCCAATCGTCATGCCCGAAATCGTCCTCGGGATCGCGCTTCTTTCCAGCTTTACCTTAGTTAATCTAAATCTCGGACTTTTTTCCGTTTTGCTTTCCCACATCGCTTTCTCAATTCCGTTCGTCATCACTAGTGTCCGCTCTTCGCTCGACGCTTTGCCGAAAGAATACGAAGAAGCCGCCGAAGACCTCGGCGCCGGAAAATTTAAAACTCTTTTTTACGTTCTATTGCCTTTAATAAAATCCGGAATTGTTTCCGGCGCGTTGCTCGCCTTTACTTTAAGTTTAGACGATGTTGTTATCTCTTTCTTTACTGCCGGCCCGGGGACAAATACCCTCCCGCTTTATATCTACTCCGTCATCAAAACCGGAATTACTCCCGACGTCAACGCCTTAACGACTTTGATGCTAATTATCACTGCGACGATTTTAACCGTTTCCGCTTTTTATCAATCTCGAAAAATAACGTCACGGGGGGGGGTGCTTAAATAACGATTATGAAAAAGAAATTTCTAACATTAAGTTTATTGATAATTATTTTAATTTCTAGCGTTTTATTTTTCTCAAATAAAAACGTTAGGGATAATAATTATAAAAACGGCGAACTAAACGTCTTGAACTGGACGAGTTATATTCCCGACGATGTAATTTCCGATTTCGAACAAGAATATAATATCAAAGTAAATTACGGAACTTACTCCTCAAACGAAGAACTTCTCGCAAAACTTTCTAGCTCTGCTAGCGGAACTTATGATTTAGTTTTCCCGAGCGATTACATGGTTGACCTTTTAATCCAAAAAGATTTTCTCTCTCCGCTCGACAAAACAAAATTAAAAAACTTTTCTAATCTTTCCGATTTATTTTTAAACCAAATCTACGATAACGAAAATAAATTTTCTCTCCCGTTTCTCCTTGCTTATACGGTTCTAATTTACGACAAAGAAAACATCAACGAAGAAATAAAATCTTATCGCGATTTATTAAGCGAAAAATATAAAAATAATCTTATTATTCTCGACGACCAACGAATTATTATCGGTGCTGCGCTCCTCGCGTCCGGCGCGGATATGAACTCAACTCGCGATTCCGACTTAAAATCCGCGCTCGATTATTTTGAAAACTTAAAACCAAACATTAAGGCTTTCGATTCCGACTCCCCGAAAACTTTTTTAATCACGAAAGAAACCGAAATCGGCTTAATCTGGAACGCCGAAGCGACGCTCGCAAGTCTCGAAAACGAAAATCTAAAAACCGTTTTTCCGCGAGAAGGCTTTGCGCTTTCGATGGATAATTATTGTATTCTAAAAGGCGCGAAAAATTCCGAGAACGCTTATAAATTTATCGACTTTCTTCTCCGCGATGACATCGCCGCGCGCATTGTTGAAGAATACCCTTACGTTTCGCCGAATAAAAAGCTCGCCCTCAAAAACGAAACCGAGCTAAAAGAAATTTTGGAACATGGCAGCTATGTTAAAAACGTCGGCGCCGACATCAAAAAACTCGATCGTCTTTGGGCAGAGTTTAAATAAATCTTATGGCGTTTTTAGAAAACTTCTGCTAAACTAAAATTAGTTAAGCGGAGGTAAACAATGACGAAATTTGATGACCAATACATCGACCTTTGCCGGCGCATTCTTGAGTCTGGCGAAAAAATTACGAACTATAAAAAAACCGATTCGCGCTCAAAGTCCGTCGCGATCGCCATTCCCGATCATCTTGCCCAAGCGAAACAAGAAACCAAAACCATCCGCCTTCCGCACGAAATCTTACGTTTCGATCTTTCCGAAGAGTTTCCGATTTTGACCTCGAAGAAAGTCGCCTTTAAAACTGCCGTCCTCGAGATCCTTTGGATTTACCAAGTCGCCTCGAACAAAGTTTCTTGGCTTAAAGACCGTGGAATTAAAATTTGGAACGAATGGGAAATTCCCGAAGACGGAATTTATTTTGGGCGCGATTTTAAAAAACTTTATCAAGAAAAGGAAATTAATGAAAATCCCGTCGGGACGATTGGAACCGCCTACGGTTGGATTGTCAATCGTTATTCTCTCGTCGAAAATTTAATCGAAACTCTAAAGAAAAATCCGGGGAACCGCCGCATGATTATGTCGCTTTGGCAAAACGAATGGCTCGAAACCGCCGCGTTGCCGAGTTGCGTTTGGAACTCGGAATGGAATTTAATCGACGGGAAGTTAAACCTCCTCGTTAATTCTCGTTCGTCCGACGTCCCGCTCGGACTTCCGTTTAATATCGTCCAATATGCGACTTTGTGTTATCTAATCGCCCAGTCTATCGGCGCAAAAGCGGGAACTTTTACTTTCGTCACGAACGACGCGCATATTTACGAAAACCAAGTTTCCGGAATCCGCGACCAAATCTCCCGCTACGAAGCGGCAAAAAAAGCTAAAACTCTCCCGCCCGCGCCGAAACTTTGGCTAAATCCCGAAATTAAAGATTTTTATGATTTCGACCATTCTAAAGAACTAAAAGATATTAAACTTATAGATTATAAAAACCTCGGCGCGATTAAAATGCCGATTACGGAGTAAAAATGTCTTTTAGTTTAATCGCCTGTATCGGAAAAAATAATGAGTTAGGAAAAGAAAATGATTTAATTTTTCATTTTAAAGAAGATATGAAGTTTTTTAAAGAAAAAACTTCTGGGTCTAAAATTCTAATGGGTCGAAAAACTTTCGAGAGTATCGGTCGCCCGCTCCCGAACCGCGAAAACTTTGTTTTGAGCCATCAACCGCTCGGTGAGTCCGAAACTTCCGAAAAAATCTTTCGTGTCTCTGACCTCTCCGCTTTCATCGAAAAATACGAACATTCTCCCGAAAAAGTTTTTATTATCGGCGGCGCGAGCGTCTACGCCCAATTTCTCCCGTTCGCTTCTGAGCTTTTTCTAACTGAAGTTGACATGACCGAAAAATCCGCCGACGTTTTTTTCCCGAAGTTTAACCGAAAAAATTATGAAAAAGAAATTTTAGGCTCTTCTGAAGAAAATAAAATTAAATTTAACTTTATAAAATATACGAGAAAGGAAAATATGGAAGATATTGTCTTTGAGCTGATTAAAAACGAAAAAACGCGCCAAAAGGAAGGGCTCGAACTAATTCCGAGCGAAAATTATGTTTCTAAAAATGTTCTAAAAGCCGCCGGCTCAGTTTTAACTAATAAATACTCCGAGGGTTATCCGAACTTTACCGGCGTTGGGAAAGACGGCGAATTTTGGAAGGAAGAAAAAATCGAAGCCGAAGTTCTTCCAAACTATCGTTATTATGGCGGTCAGGAAAATATCGACCGCATCGAGCGTCTCGCAATTTCTCGCGCTTGCCGTCTCTTCCATGCTGACCATGCCAACGTCCAGCCTCATTCCGGCGCCAACGCTAACGAAGCGGTTTATTGGGCGTGGTGTGAACCGAGCGATAAAATCCTCGCGATGAATCTCTCCGCCGGTGGTCATCTCACCCACGGTTCTCCCGTTACCCGCTCTGCTCATATTTATAATTTTATTAACTATGGCGTTAACGAAGATGGCGATATCGACTATGACGAACTCGAAAAAGTCGCGCTTAAAGAAAAACCGAAAATTATTTTAATCGGTTATTCCGCTTTTATGAAAATTCCCGACTTTAAACGTGTCAAAAAAATCGCCGATAAACTTGAGAACTGTTTATTGATGGCAGACATGGCGCACGTCGCCGGTTTAATCGCAGGTGGCGTCCATCCTAACCCGCTTGACTTCGGTTTCAATGTCATGACGACGACCACTCATAAAACCCTCCGCGGCCCGCGTGGCGGCCTCATTCTCTCGAAAGGAAATATCGCTTCTCCGCTGAAAAAGCCAGAAAAAACTCTCGAAAATATTCCGATTTTAATCGACCGCGCTGTTTTCCCCGGAACTCAAGGCGGCCCGCTTGAACACATTATCGCCGCCAAAGCCGTTGCGTTCGGCGAAGCCCTAAAACCCGATTTTAAGGTTTATGCGAAAAATATCGTCAAAAACGCGAAAGCTCTCGCGAACGAACTAAAATCTCTCGGCTTCGTTCTTCAAGGCGACGGAACCGAAAACCACCTCATTCTCGTTAATGTGAAAAAGAGTTTTGGAATTGACGGAAAGTTTTACGAAAAAGCGCTCGATAGAGTTGGATTAAATTTAAACGCTAACGCTGTCCCCGAAGATGCCGGCGGCGCTTTCCGTCCGTCTGGCGTTCGCCTCGGAACTCCTGCGATTACGACTCGTGGTCTTGGCGAAAAAGAAATGCTAAAAATCGCCGAATGGATGAAACGCGTCGTCGATATCTGCGTCGGTGTTGGCGAAGAGTCCAATCTTCTTGCTGCCGAAAAAGAACTCAACGCAATCCGCGAAGAAGTAAAAACCCTCGCTCTAAAATTCCCCGTCCCTGGGATTTAAAATCTAATTAACTCATAAAACAAACCGCCCACTTCGGGCGGTTTCTTTATTTTTTTAAAGAAGTATGCTAAAATAAACCCGTCGGGGACGTAGCTCAGTTGATAGAGCGCTGCATTCGCATTGCAGAGGTCGTGAGTTTGAATCTCATCGTCTCCACCATTAACTTTGCGCCTAAATACGGCGTATTTTTTATTATAATTATGCTATAATGGTTATGTATGATAACGCTCGATTTAGTTGGTTGGTGGTATTCTAGCGGTTTTAGGTTTTTTACTAGTAAACTTCTCGACGTTTTAAAAAATACTATTGATTTCTTCTCGATTTTTGACTTATTAAAAACTCTCTTTAGCCCTTTTCGCCAAATTTCCGCTGAGGGGACTTCTAGTCTCGCGCTCGACGTTCGCTTTCGCGCTTGGTTCGATCGTCAATTCTCCCGCTTCATCGGCGCGTTTATCCGAATCTTCATTATTCTTTTCGGCTTAATTTCTCTAACGCTCGAATTGATTTTCGATATGATTCTCATTCTCCTTTGGCCACTTCTTCCGTTCGCTCCGTTTCTCTGCCTCGTTCTTTTCCTAAACGGAGTTCTAATCTAATGAATAATAAATTTGAATATTTTTCTCTCCGCGCGAGAAAAGCCCGTCTCGGAAATTTCCTTAATAATTTTTTCATCAAGATTTTCTTTAATCTTTTCGAAATCGCTAGTTTCCTCGACGGAATTTATTTATTATATTTAAAAAATCCGCTTGGCTGGCTCGGAATCGGTTTCTCGATTTTAATTTTAATTATCTCGCTTTATGCTCGTCTTGAACTTAAAAAAGTTAAAAACGGCAAAACGGAAAATTTAACCGACATTCTTTCTCACAACGTTCTCTCGAATCTCGATCATGACCCGACTCCGCTCGAAATTCTAAAAGTAGTTTATAAAACCCGTAGCGGAATTTTTCTTGCTAATCGTTTTAATCTTTCTCCCGAAAAGTTAAACTTAATCGTTAAAACTTTCCCCGAAGACCCAACGCCAATTTTCCAAACGTCTCGCGAGATTCGCGATAGTCTTAACGCTAAACAAATCTCCGGTGGAATTTTAATGCTCGCTCTAATTTTAAATTATCCTGATTTCGAGAAATTTCTCGGCGAGATGAAACTCGCAGAAAAAGATTTAACCGACGGGTTAGTTTGGTATAGCTATCTTTACGGCCTCGCGAAAAAGACTCATCGCCGAACTGGCGGGATCGGCCGCGACCTTAGCTTTGGTTATATTCCGAACTTATCAAAATTCGGACGCAACGTTTCGATGGAGCGAGGAGCGTATAAAACCCAAATCCATCAGCCTCAACATCTCGAAATCGTTAATAAAATGATTGAAACTTTTAATCTAAACGGAAGACAGAATATCGCCCTAATTGGTCAAGAGGGCAGCGGGCGAACGACTATTGTCGAAAGTTTTGCGGAAGAAATTTTAGACGCCGATAACAAAAAGGTCTCGTCTAACTTAAAATATCGTCAAGTTTTCGCGCTCGACGCCGGAACTTTAATTTCTGCCGCCGGCGGTCGCGGGGAAATCGAGGGGCTAGTCAACGAAGTTCTCTCCGAGGCTTACTCCGCGAAAAACATTATTATCTATCTCGATAACGCTCATTTATTCTTTGAAGAGGGAACCGGTAGCGTCGATATTTCTAACTTGCTCATTCCGATTCTGGAAAACGGCGCGCTTCGAATAATTTTAACCATTAACGAACAAAAATATCTCGAAATTTCCGCGAAGAAACCGAGCCTCGCGAACGCCTTAAATAAAATTATGGTTAAACCCGCGAACGAAGAAGAAACTATGAAAGTTATGGAAGATAAAGTTCCATATTTCGAGTATCAATATAACGTTATTTTTGAATATCTCGCACTTAAAGAGGCCTATAAATTGAGCGAACGTTATATTCATGATTTGGAAATGCCGGGGAGAGCCTTAAATTTGCTTGAGGCCGCTGCGAAATACCCTGAGGGAAAATTTATCACCGCCGCTTCAGTTAATAAAGCAATCGAAGAGACGAACGGCGTCAAAGTTGGCGTTACGGAAGAAAAAGCCGATCGCGAAAAGCTATTGAATTTAGAAGATTTAATCCATCAACGAATGATTGACCAAGCTTCCGCGGTTAAAGCCGTTTCTGATGCGCTTCGTCGCGCCGCGGCTGGCGTTCGCAACGAATCGCGTCCGATTGGAACTTTTCTTTTCCTCGGCCCGACCGGCGTTGGGAAAACCGAACTCGCGAAAGCCCTATCAGAAGTTTATTTCGGGAAAGAATCAGAAATCGTCCGCGTCGATTTAAACGAATATGTTAAAGCCGATGACGTCGAAAGATTAATCGCGACCGCCGAAGAAGACGGAAATAGTTTAACTGCCCAAATTTCCAAACGTCCGTTTTCCGTCGTTCTCCTCGACGAGGTCGAAAAAGCTAGTCAGGAAGTTTTAACAACCCTTCTCCAACTTCTCGACGAGGGAATCCTCCGCGATTCTAAAAATAAAGAAGTTAGTTTCCGCGACGCGATTGTGATTATGACTTCTAACGCTGGCGCCGAAAAAATTCGCGAGACGATTCAATCCGGTGGCGAGCTCAAAAAAGAGGAATTAACAAACGAGCTAATTAAATCCGGAACCTTTAAGCCTGAGTTTTTAAACCGTTTCGACGAAATTTGTATTTTTAACCCGCTTAGGAAAGACGAATTAAAAGAAATTGCGAAGTTAATCCTAAAATCCGTTAATAAAACTCTGTCCGGTCAAAAAATCGAAGTCGAAGTTGATGATTCTGGTTTAGAAATCTTAACCGAGAAAGGCTACGACCCAGTTATGGGCGCTCGTCCAATGCGCCGCATTATCCAAAAAACCGTCGAAAATATCGTTGCGAAAGCCGTTCTTTCCGGCGAAGTTAATTCCGGCGGGAAAATTAAAATCTCCGCCGAAGAAATTCTTGCGAGCCTAGAATAGATATATTATAATATACGCGTTGGGGTCGGAAAGTACTTTTGAAAGGAGTTGAGTTATGTGCCCGATAAGCATTTGTCAATTGACGAGCGGCTAATGTTGATTTGGCGAGAGTATGAGGAGCATAAAACCGCCCAGCGGCGAGTTATTCGTTCTGGTTTCGGCGAATATGGCTGCTATTTTCTCCCCGAATCGCGCAAAGCTCCGTATGATCGCATCGAAGTCGATGCCGAACATTGTTTCGGTTGCAGTCTCCTTGGGAACGAGTTTAACGTTTACTTTGACGAACTCTATCCCGATGATTGGCTGGCGGATTTTAACTTCTACATCACCTACCATGAGCTCGATGAGAATAAGGGCGGCGACATTCCGGACGACGGAAGACAAGTCAAGGTTAAGAAAAACCAGTGCGAACGAGAAGCTACTATCGCATTCTGCCGTAATTGGCCTGAGATCAAGCGCCAGCGTCTCATCCGACTCTGCGAGGATGCTCTCGCTCCCTGCACCTATTTCGGCAGCCGCACCAAGGTCATCGATAAGGTCGAGGCGATTCTCCAAGGCTTGATTTTCGAGCGCCATGGGTCTGGCGGCGACCTCAGTTTCAAGGAGTTCTACTATGGACTTTCCGACCGAGATCGCGAGTTCTTCGATGCCTACGGTTCGGCCAAGATGGTCGACAATTGGCTCTGGAGCTTCCACGAGAATTATCATGCCTATGATGTCTCTCATCTCGGCGAAGGCTTAATCCGCCTCGCTATCGCCGATGTCCGTAATCGCTAAAACTCATTCTCACTAAATCCCCGCAATAAGGCGGGGATTTTTCATTTTCTAAAACTTTAGTATAATAATATATATGAAAGATTTTCCGAAAGTTCTTCTCTATACTGAATTTGAAAAAACTTTAAAAGTCTCCGGCCTCGGAAAGGCAATCGACCATCAAAAACAAGCCTTTAAAGATAACCATATCCCCTTTACTTTAAACCCGAAAGATGATTATGATATTATTCATATCAACTTCTACGGCCCGAAAAGTTATCTCGCCGCTCGTCGCGCGAAGCGCCTCGGTAAAAAAGTCGTTTACCAT
Source organism: uncultured Candidatus Saccharibacteria bacterium (assembly GCA_964610655.1). Taxonomy (GTDB): domain Bacteria; phylum Patescibacteriota; class Saccharimonadia; order Saccharimonadales; family Saccharimonadaceae; genus Nanosyncoccus. The sequence continues at coordinate 6,431 of CAZSYG010000008.1, read as the reverse complement.
GCCCATTCTACCGAAGAAGATTTTAGAAATTCTTTCTGGTTTGCGAATCTAATTTCTCCGCTCTTTAAACGCTGGATTATAAAATGTTATAAACTCGGTGACATTATAATTACTCCGACCGAATACTCTAAAAAAATCCTTGAAAGTTATGGCTTAAAAAACATTCATGCTATTTCTAACGGAATTGATCTTAACCTTTTCTCGCGTGACGAAACCCTAGGGAAAAAGTTTCGCAAAAAATATCATTTTCGCGACGATGAAAAAGTTATCATGGGAATTGGATTATTTTTCGAGCGAAAGGGAATCCTTGATTTTATCGAGCTCGCGAAACGTCTCCCCGAATATAGATTTATTTGGTTTGGTGACATCAATAAAAATTTAATCCCGCGTAAAATAAAAAAGGCCCTAAAAATAAAACTCCCGAATTTGATTTTCGCCGGTCATGTCCCCCAAAAAGAAATTAAAGCCGCCCTTTCCAGCGCCGATTTATATATTTTTCCGACCTTTGAAGAAACCGAGGGAATCCCCGCACTCGAAGCTCTCGCCTGTAAAACTCCGATGATTCTTCGCGATGTTCCTGTCTTTGACTTTCTTGAAGATAAGAAAGATTGTTATAAAGCCCGTAACGTCGACGAATTCGAGCAGCTAATTAAAAATATATTAAATAAAAAACTTCCCGACCTAACAAAAAACGGCTATAAAATCGCCGAAAAAAAATCGACCGCGAAAGTCGGCAAAGAACTTATTGCGCTCTACATCGCTCTGTAATTTAAATACTTATATCTTCTTTATGCTTATGTTATAATTATACGGTGGTTAATATCAAACTTTTAGGAGAAAAGAATGGAAGAAGACTCATCCAAGTTGCTTGGGTTCATCGTCGGGATTCTGATAATCTTGGGGGTTGGCTGCGGCGGGATCATATTATCCGGAAGTGGAAGTAAAAACATAAGTAAGAAGTTAATGATTCTTCCGACGAGCGCGGAAGCAAAACTAACGACCGGCGACGAAACTATAATCTGTAGAAATCAAGTTGCCTGCAATCTGAAACTCAATGAGAAATATAACGTAGAAATTTCCGCGGAAGGATTCGAGACAAAAACCTTTAGTGATATTGAAGTAACCGCGAATGGCGGAGATTTATTCCTGTTATACGCTTGCCTAGATAATAGCGAGGGAAGTCTTGAGGTTTATAGAGATGATGATATTGAGCTTCTAAAAACTTTCTATAAAAAATGCGATAACGGAGAAGATATACTCAAAAAATATCTCACCGACGAACCAGAAACCCCTAGCGGTGGAGAATCGGGAGAGGAATTTGATGGAGATGTCGAAGCGGGCGAAGAGGGGGAGTTTGATGATGAGTCAAGATTTGAAGAAGATGATGGAGAGGAGATAATCGATGGCGAACTTTAAAATCAAGAGTCTTATAATAGCTTTCGCGATAAGTCTATTCGGAGGTTTAATTTTCAGCAGAGAAGTTAGCGCGAAGTCAGTTTGGGTTGGATTCAAGAAGAACAGTAGCTATAATTTCTCGCAAGGCCCCGGAGAGCGTTGGGTTAGCGGTTGGGATTCAGGAAGAATTGGCTGCGGATGGGTTTCGATGAACACGGCATACAGTTATCTACATCATAAAAAAGTATCGCCGGCGATATGGGTGAAATTCGTAAAATCAGGACAAATCTCCTTAAAAACGCTAAACACCGGTTTAAGCAACTCCGATTTTCAAAGGTATGTGGGGAAAATCATGAAAGTAAAACGAATCAAGATTTCCGCATACGAGATAGCGAAAGAACTTTATAAAGGAAACATTGTTGTTATTCATGGTAGAAGTCTACATAAGAAGAACGAAGACCATTCCGGCCATTACGTTACAATTTATCGCGCAAAAATTACGGTCGAGGGAAAAAGCGTAAAGTCGATTGACGGATTTTGTATTTCCGACCCGGGCTACAGCCAATATAGAGGGAAGTGCTATTCGGCGAGGACAATAGGCAAATTCATCAACAATGCCGATTCGGGTAGGCGAGCGGTATTCGTGTTGGGGAAGAAATAGGAGGAACATGGACGATAAAAATATCATAGGAAACAACGAAAATCTAGTCGAGCAAAAAGGATTATCCTCGAAGAAAAAGTTAATCGTCGGTTCCGTAGCGATTGTTTTGATTATCGGCCTAATCACAGGAATAATCATAAGCAAGATAAATAAGAAACAAACAACGACCGTCGATGAGGAAACAAAGTCTCAAGATATCAGTCAGGACGAAAGCGAAGATTATTTTGAGAAAGTTTTAGGAGAGATTGAGACGACGAGCGGTGAAGACGACGCAAATGAAAATGAAGATGTGAGTATCGAGGACGAAAATGGTGGTGGAGCAGAACCGCCGGAAAGCGAAATTATCGACTTGACCGTTTCGATGAACAACGAAGATTTTAAAGATTTCGATTATGATTTCATAGAACAAGTAGTAAAAAACTATTTCAGCATGGCATTCCCGAAAGCTGGAACGGTTACACTAACAAAGGGCGAAGAGAAAGGCGGCTTTAAGGCAGAAGTCGCTTCGGGCCAACATTTCACCATTCAAATAAAACAAGAAGGCGAGCTGACGACTTTATTGATTAAAGATGAAGACGGAACAGAAATCTTCGAAACCGACTCAAAATACTATTCTCTATAGTCGCCTTGCTATAAAAATACCCCTCTTATAAGGGGTATTTTGCTAAATACAATCAATTACAGACAATTTGGTGGAGTATGTGGGACTCAAACCCACGACCTCTTCGATGCCATCGAAGCGCTCTAATCAACTGAGCTAATACCCCGCTACTGGTATTTTATCATAAAGTTAGCTAAAAAGAAAGATTTATGGTAAAATAAACTTATGAAAACAATTCTCACCGGTCTTCGCGTTAATAGTGAACTAACTTTAGGAAATTATCTCGGAGCACTTTTGCCGATGGTAAGATTGGCGAATAAATACTCTAAAGAATATAATGTTAATATCTTCGTCCCTGATTTACATTCCATTATCGCCGAAATCGATGGGAACCTAAACGAAAATATTTTTCGGTCAATTCGCTGTTATCTTGCTGCCGGACTTGAGCTGAACGAAAATATTCATATCTATCGTCAGTCTTATGTTCCCGCTCACTCCGAATTGAACTGGATTTTGAATTGCATTGCGACGATGGGTGAAACTTCGCGTATGACTCAGTTCAAAGATAAAAGTGGCGGAAAAAGCTCGGTTAACGTCGGAATTTTTGACTACCCGATTCTAATGGCGGCGGACATTTTGCTTTATGACGCCAATTATGTCCCTGTCGGCGAAGACCAATTCCAGCATCTCGAACTAACTCGTAATCTCGCCATCCGTTTCAACAATCGTTTTGGTGAAACCTTTACCGTCCCCGAAGAAACGAAGGCCCAAGTCGAATTTATGGGCGTTTCGGGCGGAGTCCGAATCCGCGATTTAGTAAATCCGGAAAAGAAAATGTCAAAATCTACCCTCGCGGAAAACTCAAAAATTATGCTTTCCGATTCGCCAGAAAAAGCCGCGAAAAAAATTATGTCCGCAACGACCGACTCGTTCGGCTCAATTGATTTCGATTTCAACGAACGCGCTGGAATTTCTAATCTATTAAATATCGAAGCCCTAATTAACAATCGCCCGCTCGAAGACATAATTGTTGAATGGCGCGGAAAAGAACGTTACGGCGATTTTAAGAAAAAGGTCGCCGAATCCGTAAAAACCTTGCTGACTAATTTCCAAAAAAATCTCGCTGAAGTCTCCGATTCGGAAATCGAAAAGTTATTTGAATCCGGCGAACTTTACGCTAACTCCGTTGCTAATAAAAAACTGTTCGAGGTTCAAAAGAAAATCGGGCTTCGCTAAACTTTATAAAGTTTTTATGATAATTACCGGAAAAAAATTTTCAAAACCTGAGATGTCGCGCGTAATTAACGGCGACCGAGTTTTAAGCTCCGCGGAAGAAAAGCCGGAGAAAATCCGCCTCGATCTTTTACTCGTTGAGAAATTCCCGAACTATAACCGCTCCAGTCTACAAACTTTCATTGAGAAAGGTTTTGTTAAAGTCGACGGGAAAATCGTTAAAAAAGCGAATTTAAAATTTGAAAAATCCGTCGAACTTAGTTTAGAAATCCCTGAAGAATTTAAAAAACGAAAAATCAAACGTCCGCCCGTTATTTTTGAAGATGGAAATGTTTTAGTTCTCGATAAACCAGCCGGATTGCTCAGTATGGCCAAGGGTGAAATTTGTCCTGAGCCGACGCTCGAAGACTTCGGCCTGCTTGTCCATCGTCTTGACCGCGACACAAGCGGCGTCGTCATTCTCGCGAAAAATTCTGAGACCCAAAAATCTCTCCGCAAACAATTCCAAGACCGAAAGACCCATAAAACCTACGTTGCGGTCGTCGAGGGCTCGCCGAAACTTGATGAAGCCTTGATTGATCTCCCAATCGCCCGAAATTTAAATCATCCAACCACTTTTAAAGTCGATCCGAACGGAAAAGAAGCGAAAACTCTTTATAAAGTTTTAAAACGTAACGAAAAATATTCTCTTCTCGAATTAAAACCCGTTACCGGTCGAACTCATCAACTTCGCGTTCACTTAAAATATCTCGGAACGCCGATTTTGGGCGACCGAGTTTATGGCTCCGCTAAATCCGACTCAAAAACTCGCCTCTATCTCCACGCAAAATCCCTTGAAATTACCATCCCTAACGGCGATCGTCGCGTTTTCGAGTCGAAAGTTCCGGAAGAATTTGAAAATGTTTTTCGATAATTTTGAGAACTTTCGCTCGCTCGCCGAAAAAACTAATTTTTCGATTTTTGTTCTCGAAAACTTTATAAACTTAGAAAAATTTTATAAAGCTTTGCCGAAGACTACGCTTTTCTTAAAACCGGACGAAAAGACCGGTAAAATTTCCGTCGAAAAAGTCCGCGAGTTTAGCGAGCTAACGAACTCTTGTGAGACTGAAAAACGTTTTTTTGTTGTTGAAAACGCGGAGACGATGAATGATGCCGCCGCGAACGCCTTTTTGAAAAATCTCGAAGAACCAAAAGAAAATAATTATTTCATTCTCCTCGTTCAAAATCTTTCCGCGCTTCTTCCGACGATTCGCTCGCGTGCCTCGGTTTATATTCAAAAACTCGAAAACCCCCTAGAAAAACCTCCCGCGACCGACGAAAAAGTTAAAGCTTTTGCTAAAAAACTAATTGTCGCAAAGCCGGACGAACTTTTAAAACTTGCAACCGAAATTTCCAACAAAAAAGATAATTCCCGCAGCCTCGCCCTCAACGTTATCGGAACCGCGATTGAAATTCTTTATAAATCTTTCTTTAAAACAGGAAACGAAAAACTTCTCAAAAAACTTCCGAATCTCTTAGAACTTTATTCCAATATAGAAAATAACGGGCATATCAAACTCCATTTTGTCGCGGATATGCTATAATATATAATATATATGTTAGGAATTATTTTAATTCTACTTTTCGTTGCGTTTCTTATTTTTGTTTATCCGGTTATTCTCGCGAAGAAAAAAGTCGAAACGAAAAAATCCCCGCGATATAACGCCCAGATGAAAAAACTTTGGTCAATCGCTCAGGATTCCATGAAAGAGCGAAAGCCTCTCCGTGCCGAAAAAGCGCTGTTGACGATTCTAAAATTCGACGAAAAGAACGCCGCTGCCTATAACCGCCTCGGAATCCTTTATGCCAAGGAACAGAAATTCGACGAAGCGATCGAATGCTTCGAGATTGCCCAATCTCTCGATAATAATCCCTCCTCGCTTCATAACGCCGGCTTAATCTACCTCGAAACCGGCGCCTACGAAAAAGCCGCGATGGCTTTTGAGCAGGCTCTCCAACTTGAAGGCGGAATCCCTGCGCGCTTTATCGCTCTCGCGAAGGCGTATGAGAAACTAGGGAATCGTAAGGGGTCGATTGAAGCTTTAGAAGCGGCGTACGAGCTAGATAACTCAACAACGACCTTGCGCCAAATCCTCGCTCTCTATGAAGCCTCCGGCGACGCTGAAAAAGTCGCCGAGACAACGGCGCGAATCGAGGAACAGGTTACTGCCCTAACGCGCGCACGAACGAAAAAGATTGCTCAAAAGAAAGCTCTAAAATTAAGAAAAAGCGCGCGGTTAAAAACTCGTGCTGAAAAAATTAAGGAAAAATCCGAGAAAAAACCTGAAAAAGAAAAGAAACTCATCCGCCGCAAAAAGCTAAAGACCTTGTAAAACTCGCTAAATTTTGATAAAATAAATTTGTTGCTGGAATCGTCTAGTGGCAATGACAAGAGACTGTAAATCTCTCGGCTTCGGCCTTCGTAGGTTCGAGTCCTACTTCCAGCACCATTTTTTATATATACATGGTCATCGCGAGCCGCGTTAGCTCAGTTAGTAGAGC
>CAZSYG010000007.1:0-26634 GCA_964610655.1 uncultured Candidatus Saccharibacteria bacterium | reverse complement strand
GGGCGAAAGAAGTGCCGGAAGAGATGATTATTGAGGCGATGCACTGGGCGGTCGAAAATGTTCAGCCGGTTCTTGATTTACAGAGAGAGTTAAGGGAAAAAGTTCAGCCGGCGGAGCAGGAATATGAACTAGTTTTACCGGACGAGGAAATTCAGAAGAAAGTTGATGAATGGACAGAGGGGAAGTTCGGGGAGAAAGTTCGGGGGAACGTTTTAGAGCGAAGCAGAGTTTTAGATGAGATGAAATATGAGATGCACGACCAGTTCGCGCTAGAGCTTGGCGAGGGGGAAACAGATACGGAGAAAGTCGAATGGTATGACGCGAATCTTCGAGACCAATATAACCAAGCGTTTGAGCTCGCGGTGCACAGAGAAGTTCGCAGGTCGATAGTCGAGGAGGGGATTCGACCGGACGGAAGAAAGACGACAGAGGTTCGTCCGCTATCGAGTCAAGTTTCTATCTTGCCGAGGACGCACGGTTCGTCGCTGTTTACGCGCGGGGTAACGCAGGCGATGAATATCGTCACGCTCGCGCCGTTATCGTTCGCGCAGGTGGTCGATACGATGGAAGTAACGGAGGGGAAGAGGCGCTATATTCATCATTACAACGCGCCGAGTTATACGGTCGGGGAAGTCGGGAGGATTGGTAGCCCTGGAAGACGAGAAGTTGGACACGGATATTTAGCCGAGAGAGCGTTGACGCCGGTACTCCCGTCCGAAGAGGATTTTCCGTACGCGATTCGTTCGGTTACCGAGATTATGTCCCAAAACGGCTCGACGAGTATGGCGGCGACCTGTTCGAGCTGTCTCGCCTTGATGGATGCGGGAGTTCCGCTAAAGCGACCGGTAAGCGGGGTCGCGATGGGGTTGATGGTGGATGTTCCGAAGGGACAAGCGATTACCGAGGAAGATATTGATAAGGCGTACGTTTTAACGGATTTGATGGATGCGGAGGATTTCGCGGGAGATATGGACTTTAAGGTTACGGGGACGACGGAGGGGGTAACGGCGCTTCAGATGGACATGAAAGTCCACGGGCTTCCGGTCGAAATCTTAGAGAAAGCGATTAAACAGTCGCACGAGGGGAGAATGTTTATCTTGAAACATATGCTCTCGGTTCTTTCCGAGCCGAGGAAAGAGATTTCTCAATATGCGCCGAGGATTGAGAAGTTAATGGTTAATCCGGAGAAAATCGGAGCGATTATCGGAAAAGGTGGGGAGATGATAAATAAGATTACGACGGAGACGGGAGCGACGGTTGATATTGAGGATTCGGGGTTGGTGACGATAGCGGGCGATAGTCCGGAGAAGATTGAGAAAGCGCTGAGTTGGATTAAGAGTTTGGTCGAGGAGCCGGAAGTCGGAAAAGTTTACGAGGGGACGGTCGTTACGATTAAGGATTTCGGGGCGTTCGTGAATATTATGCCGAATGTGGACGGGATGTTGCACGTTTCGCAGATTTCTGATAAGAGGATTGCGAAAGTGACCGATGTGTTGAAAGTTGGACAAAAAGTTAGAGTGAAGTTGGTCGCGATAGACGACAAAGGGAGATTATCTCTCACCATGCGCAATATAGAATAGTATGTTATAATACTAATTATGGTAAAGAAGAAGAAATCGAGCAGGGGCGGGAATCGAGGGGGGAGGAAGCGTAATACGCGCGAGGTACGGAAGAGGCAGGAGTTGCCCGGAGGGTGGTGGCAACAGATTATGGCGTTTGTTTTGATTGCGCTGTCGGTAGTTTGCGTGGCGACATGGGCGGGGGGAAGCAACTCGCAAGTTCATAAGATTGCGTTTTCGGTAATTGGGAACGCGGTGTATGCTTTGCCGTTCTTGTTTACATATATCGCCGTAAAAATTTTTCGAAGCGAAGATAATCGGATTCCGACGGTAGTGTGGTTTGTCGCGCTATTCTTTATTATGTTCGTGGCGGGGGCGTGTGGGGTTTCGACATATGGACAGAAGGGGGCGCACGGCGGAGCGGTCGGGGAGTTTATGAACGACTTAGTTCTCCCGATGTTTGATAGCGGGGTAGCGATTTTCGTGTATATGGTGCTTTCGGCGATATGTTTATTATTTATTCTCCAGAAGTCGCCGGCGGCGGTGGTTCATGGGGCGAAGAATTTGATGAAAGGGAAGACGAAAGAGGAAGTTAATGATGAAGAAGAGGGGGAGAAGAAAGGAAGAGGACTCGGAATTAAGATTAACCCCGGAGTCGCGGTTAAGGGGGCGGAGTTGGCGAAAGAAGAAAAGAAGAAAGGGCTAGATATTAAGGCGTTTAGGGGGAAGAATAATGCGGTCGAGGAGACGGGAGACGCGCCGGTAAAGCCGGCAGGACAGGGAGATAGGGCGTTGGTTTCGGTAAATGATTTGGATTGGAAACGACCGACGGTTGATTTGTTAGAGAAGAAACAGAGTCCGGCGGACGCGGGGAATATTCAGCAGAATGCATATGTTATAAAGTCGACGCTAGGAGAATTCGGAATTGAGGTGGAGATGGAGGGGGCGAATATCGGGCCGAGAGTAACGCAATATACGATGAAGCCGCCGGCGGGAGTAAACCTCTCGAAGATTTTAGCGCGAGATAAGGAGTTGGCGTTGAATTTAGCTGTTGATAAGATTAGGATTGAGGCGCCGATTCCGGGGACGAGGAGCGTCGGGGTCGAGATTCCGAACGCGAGAAGCGCGGACGTGAGGATGAGGGGAATACTAGAGAGCTCGGAATGGAAGAAAGCGGAAGACCCGTTGACGTTCGCGGTTGGGAAAGATATTTCGGGGAAGAGCGTGGTCGCGAATCTTGCGAAGATGCCGCACCTACTCATCGCAGGGACGACGGGCTCAGGTAAGTCGGTGATGACGAACGCGTTGATATCGTCGCTACTCTTCAGGAACGCGCCGAGTGATATGAAACTGATTATTGTTGACCCGAAACAGGTCGAGATGGCGCAATATGAAGATATTCCACACCTCTTAACGCCGATTATTACGAGCACAGAGAAAGCGCTTTCCGCGATGAAATGGGCGGTGAATGAGATGGAGCGACGTTATACCTTGATGGCAGAAGAGAAAGTAAAGAATATTGTTGATTATAATACAAAGATGGCGAAGAAAAGTGAGGAAGCGGAGTCTAGTAAGGGTAAGGAAGCGGAAGAGCGAGCGGGCGAAAAGATGCCGTATATCGTAATCGTGATTGATGAGATGGCGGATTTGATGATGATGGCGGGGAAAGATTTGGAGATGTTGATTGTGCGGATTGCGCAGAAAGGGCGCGCGGCGGGGATTCATCTCGTTCTCGCGACGCAGAGGCCGGAAGTTAAGGTTATTACGGGGTTGATTAAGGCGAACATCCCAGGGAGGATTGCGTTCGCGGTTGGGAGTCAAGTCGATTCGAGGATTATGATTGACCAAGGGGGAGCGGAGAAGTTGCTCGGAAAGGGCGATATGTTGATGTTAACGACAGAGATGATGGGGAAGCCGAGGAGGATTCAAGGGGCGTGGGCGAGTGATTTGGATGTCCAGAAGTTGACCGATTTTCTCAGAGAGCAGAGACCGCCGGAATATAATCCGGAAGTCGTCGCGCAGTCGGTTCAGATTAAGGGAATGGGGCCGAGCGACGGGGGAGCGATTGGCGACCTCGGAAGGAAATATGACCCGAACGATCCGGTCGTTCGACGGGCGGTCGAGATTTCTATTTCGAAGGGGAAGTTTTCGACAGCGATGCTCCAGACGTATTTGGGGAAAGGGCATGGGTTTGTTTCGGGGCTTGCGATTTGGTTTGAGGAGATTGGGGTGATTGGGCCGCAGAATGGGAATAAACCACGCGACATGTTAATTAAAAGTATGGAAGAATTTGATAATTTAGCTGGGTTGTGATATAATTAAGGCAATATCAACTCAGCTAGTAGCCTAGCGTACTAGCGTTAACCAAAGGAGCAAACGTATGAAGCAATATGAATTGACACTTTTAGTTCATCCGGATTTAGAGATGAACATGGAACCGGTTGTTGCGAAGATTAAAGATTTAATTAAGAGCAACGACGGGGAAATCGCGAAAGAGGTAAACGAGGGAAAGAAGAAACTCGCTTACGCGATTAAGGGTCAAGAATATGCCGTATATTATTATATGGAGCTTGGGCTTCCGGCAGAAGCGCCGGCGAAGATTTCGAGCGTCTTGAATATTACGGATGAAGTTTTGCGCTATTTGTTAGTTGCGGTTGATGAACGTAAAATTAAGCTAGAAGCGAAACGACGTTCGAGGAAACCGAGAGCTAAACAAAGCGAAGAAGAAAATACAACTGAGGAGGAATAAAAATGCGCGGCTTTTCTAAAGCTATTATTACTGGAAACTTAACAAGAGATCCGGATTTAAGGACGACGCCGAACGGAGCGAGTGTGTGTAGCTTCTCTGTCGCGGTTAATCGCGTCTTTAGGGATTCGAGCGGAACGCAACAAGAATCGGTTTCGTTTATTGACTGTTCGGCTTGGGGGAAGTTGGGGGAGATGATTGGTCAATACGCGAAGAAAGGGTCGGGGGTTTTAGTTTCTGGGCGACTCGACCAGAGAACTTGGGAAGACAAGACGACTGGTCAGAAACGTTCGCGAGTCGAAATCGTAGTAGAAGATTTTAACTTTACGTCGAATGCGAATGAGCGAGACGGGAACCGCGGCGGGGGGAATACGTATGGGGGGAACGGAGGGGGAGCGGACGAAGCGCCGGTAGAAGGGACGGATTCACAAGACGAAGAAATTGATTTGTCTGAGATTCCATTTTAATTATTAAAAGTATAATAAATTATTAAATTTAGGAAAAATTATTAAAAATGAGACGAATTAAGGTAGATTCAAATTTGTATTTTGACTATCGCGACGTGAAGACGTTGCAGAAGTTTTTAGACCCGTATGGGAGAATTGAGGCAAGCGCGAAAACGGGGTTGACTGCGAAACAACAGAGACAGTTGGCGGTCGCGGTTAAACGCGCGAGGCATCTAGCATTGTTGCCGTTTGTCGCAAGCAATTAAACTTTAAAAAGGGGTAAAGATATGTATGGTCCAACTGATTTAAAGAAAAACGTTTTGATTACGCTGGATGGGCAGCCGTATAAGGTCGTTGAGTATTCCCAGAAAGTGATGGGGCGAGGGGGGTCGATCGTAAATGTTAAGGTTAAAAACCTAATTACGGGCGCGCTGCTCCCGAAGACGTTTAAGGGACAGGAAAAAATTGAGCCGGCGGAAGTTTCGACGAAAAAAGTTCAGTATCTCTATAAAGACGACGAAAAGTTTTATTTTATGGATCCGGAGAGTTTTGAGCAATATGAACTCTTGGCGGAGATGGTCGGAGATATGAAAGATTTTATGAAAGACGGGGATGAGATGGAGATTCAGTTTTATAACGGGACTCCGATTAACCTCGTTCTTCCGAAGAATCTGTGGCTTGAGGTAACTTATACCGAGACGGCGGTTAAGGGGGACACGTCGACGTCGGTGATGAAAGACGCGACGCTAGAGACGGGGGTAGTCGTTAAGGTTCCGGCGTTTATTAAGGTCGGGGACGTCATTTCGGTTGATACGGAAACGTATGCGTATAGAGAAAGACGAAAATAAGAACGTTGTTTCGAGAGCAGAGAATAAACTCGCGGATTTTTGCGAGTTTATTCATTTTGACTTTCGGGGGAAGACGGTACTCGATATTGGAAGCTCGACGGGGGGATTTACGGAATACGCGATTTTACGGGGGGCGGAGAAAGTCGTCGCGGTCGAGAAGGGGACGAAACAGATGAAAGCGCCGCTGAGGTTTAGTTCGAAAGTGGAACTACATGAGAAAACAGATATATTTGAGGCAGTAGCGGGAGATAGGGGGAAGCTCGGAGGGGAGGGGATAGTAGTTATAGAGAAAGCGCCGGACGTGATTTTAGCGGACGTTTCGTTTATATCCTTGACAAAAGTTCTCGCTTATGCTAAAATGAAGCTAGCACGTTTCGAGACGGACTTTTTAGTGATGCTCAAACCGCAATTCGAGGCGAGGGCGGAGGAGCTGAATAAGGGGGTAGTTAAAAATGAAAAAATTAGGCGAGAGATTGTCCGGAGATTCGAGAGTTGGGTTCTTAAAAACGGGTTTTTGATTTTGAAAAAGAGGGACAACGAAGTTCGAGGGAAGAACGGGAATTTAGAGAGATTTTATTATTTGAAAATGGCAAAAAAATAAGCATGAGGGGGTTGTTTTTTTTTGTGGGATGTTTATAATATAAAATATGAAATTATTGCATGGAGTGGGCGACTTTTTCGCGATAGATATGGGGACGACTTCGATTAGGATTGTGCAGTTGAGCGGGGACGCGCAGAGGGGGTGGAGTCTTCAGAAATACGCGTATGTTCCGGTTGATGAGAAGACGATGCAAGATACGAGTGAGTTGGGGCGACAGAAACTTCAGGGAATAATTATGGACGCGATTAATCAGGCGCAGATTAAGACGAAGAATGTGGCGATTGGGTTGCCGGCGAGACATACGTTTACGACGGTGGTGAGTGTTGATAATCAAGACCCGAAGACGTTGGAGAAGACGGTTAGGTATCAGCTTGACCAGTATATTCCGATGGCGGCGGACGAGGCAAAGGCGGATTTTGTTGTCTTGGGTCAGAGTCAGAGCGACCCGACGAAAGCGGAGATTTTGGTTTCTTCGACGGCGATTGATTATGCGGAGCGACAGTTGAATTTTATTGAGGGGATGGGGCTGAACGTGATTGCGTTTGAGCCGGAGCCGATTGCGGTCGCGCGGAGTTTGCAGCCGGTGGGGGTGACGGACGCGAGGATGATTGTTGATTTGGGGGAGAGGTCGACGGATTTGATTGTGACTTATCAGGGTTCGCCGAGGTTGGTGCGTTCGATTCCTGGGGGGTTTGAGGCGTTGATTAAGACGGTCGCGGGGTCGCTTTCGGTGAGAGAGGATCAGGCGAGGCAGTTTATTCTTAAATTTGGGTTGGCGCAAGATAAAATCGAGGGGCAGGTGTTTAAGGCGTTGGATTCGACGTTGGAGGCGTTTGCGAGCGAGCTGTCGAAGTCGGTGATGTTCTTCCAAGGGAAATATGCGGGGGTGAAAGTCGGGGGGATTGTTTTGTCTGGATTTGCGGCGACGATTCCGTTTATTGCGGAGTATATCGAGGCGAAGACTGATGTTCCGACGGTTCAGGGGAATCCGTGGCAGCTAGTCCGAGTAACGCCGGAACAGCAGCAGGCGTTGTTGATGGTGGCGAGCGAGTTCGCGGTGGCGATTGGGTTAGCGGAAAGGAGTAATGATAGATAATGTTTGAGATTAACTTAGTCCCTGACGTTAAGGCGGAGCTGATTCATGCGCAAAAGATGAGGAATTTGGTCTATTTCCTTTGTATTTTGGTCGCGGCGGCGGCGATTGGGGTAGTTTTGTTGTTGTTTGCGGTTTGGACGGGACAGTCGATTAAGATAAAAACGCAAGGCGATTCGCTAGATACGATGTCGAAAGTGTTGGATGAATATGACGGGTTGGATGAGTTATTGACAATTCGGAGTCAGCTAGAGAAGTTGAATACGATTGGCGCGAGGAAGAAAGTTCTATCGAGAGTGTTTAATGTTCTAGGGACGTTGTTGCCGTCGGGGGTAGGGGCGGACGAAGATAGAATTACGCTGTCGGAGTTGGCGGTTAATTTGGATGATTCGACGTTGACGTTTGACGCGCAGGCATACGCGGGGGCGGAGCCGAAGTTGAACTATCGGGTTTTGGATGCTTTTTCGAAAAGTGTGCCGTTGATGAGGTATGATTATGGAAGGTATGTGACGAAAGAGGGGAACGAGATTCCGACGAGGTGTTTGGTTGAGACGGACGCGAATGGGGCGTTGTTGTCGAAGGGTAGAGTAGAGGAGAACGGGGAAGTTAAGGTTGATGGGGGGATTTATGCGAAATGGACGAAGAAAGTGAGCGGGTGCGACCCAGACAATGTGGAGGAAGATAGTAGTAATAATGGTAGTAATAATAGTAACAATAGTGGCAGCAATGACAGTGATGATAGCGAAGAGGGGGGCAAGGCAGAGGGAGCAGTTTGGGAAGATATTGACGAGGACGGGAATTATATAATTTGGCGAACGCCGCAGACGACGAAGTGGTATAAGGCGAAGAAAATGAATGAGAGCGGAGAGATTAGTGATGTTGCTCATTTTGAGAGTAGATGTATTAAATATAGTTTGATTGATGGGAAGTGGGTGAGTGAGAATACGGAATGCGCGTTGGCGACGGAGGAGGGAGTGACGATTAGCGATTCGACGGACGCGGTGGAGTCGGGCGGGACGAGAGTTTTGAGATTTAACGCGATAGTCTATTTGAATGAGGAAGTGTTTAAGTTTAGCAATAAACATATGATGGCGATTGCGCCGACGGGGAAGACGAACGTAACAGATAGCTATGTCCAGATTGGTGGGATGTTTGGTGAGCGCGCGAAAAAGGAGGGAGAATAAAGATGGCAAAAAAGGAATCCGCACTTTCGATTGGAAAGAGATTGAAGATTAGTAAGGCGCAACAAAATATGTTGGGGGCGGTGTTGGCGGCGTCGATGATATTGGGTGTATGCTTGGTTTTGGCGATTTATTTGATTAAATATATTAATTTTAACGTTAAGGTGGTTGAGGAAAAGGAAAAGGCAGTTCAAGGGTATTCGGATTTGATTAAGGAGTTGGGGGTTTGTAGTAGTCCGAGCGGGAGAGTTTATTCGGGAGCTGAGTTGTCGAGGTGCGCGCCGAATTCGGTTAGTTTAACGGAAGTTAAAGGGACGTTTAGGCAGAGGATTTTGGAAGAGATGGCACAAAATACGGATTTGGAGTCGGTTGGGCGCGATACGGTGGAAAGTTGTTATGATAATGAATCGGGAGAGGGAAGCGAGAGAAAGAAATATAGCTATGAGTATTGGAATTTGTTGATTGAGAATACGGAAGATAATGATGAGTTGAGAGAGTATTATACTAAGATGTTGGGGATGTGTTCGGCGTTAAGGGTAATTCCGGACGCGTTGCCGGCGTTTAGTAATGATTTGGCGTTGATGGCGAGTTTGGACAAGGTGTTTGAGGAGTCGGGATGGAAGCCGGAGTCGCTTTCCCCTGGTGATATAACGACGACGGATATCGAAGGAGTCGGGGCGATTGAAATAAATTTGATGGTTGAGGCGAACGGAGATATAACTCAGAAAGTTTTGGCGAATATCGAGAAGAGTATTCGAGATTTTGAGATAAATTCGGCGACGATAACTTGGAATGGAAGTCAGTTGAATTTGAGCGCGAGAGCAACGGCGTATTATACCGAGCGCCAAGGGTTAGTTGAGGAGACTGAGACGGTCAAGGGCGATTTAAAGACAACGACTACGGAAGACGTAGAGGAGGAAGAGGAATAATGAAAAAGTCAGATTTAGTGACGGCGGGATTTATCGCGATTTTGGGGACGATTGTAGCATTTTTCTTGGTTAATTCGATTTTGGGAGACCCGAGCGAGAAGACGGTAAGTTTTAAATATGTCGCGAACAATGTGGGGACGGCGAGCGAGCTGAGCATTCCGGATTCGGAAGTGTTTAATAAAGACGCGATTAACCCGACGGTTGAAGTTTATGTTGGGGAATGCGTAGATATAGACCAGAACGGAGAGATTGATATTGCGGAAAGAGTGGAGTGTGGAACCGCGACCAAGGAAGAGGAAGAGGAAGTTTTGAAGAAGAAAGAGAGCGAAGGGAAGACGGGTGAGATGGACGATATTGACAAGTTAATGAGAGACGTAAAAAAAGATGAGGATGAGTAGAAGTGGCACTTTTAACAAGGGATGTTCAGGATAGAGTTGTAAACCTGTTAGTTGATGAGGGGTTGGTTGATGTTGACGTTGTTCGAGCGATTAGGGGGGATGTTGAGAAAGCGAAACAGCCGATTCTTTCGGTTTTGTCGTCAGAGAAAAAGGTAGAAGCAGAGGCGATTACGCACGCGACGGCGGCGGTGATGGGGGTGCCGTATGTAAATTTAAAGAACGTTAAGATTGAGCAGGAAACGTTGTTGAATTTGACGCGCGATGTGGCCGAGAGGTCGATGGCGGTAGTTTTGGTGGAAAAAGACGGGCGATTGACGGTGGCGATGCTCGACGTGACGAACGTTCAGGCGGTTGATTATTTAGCGACTTTGACGAAAAAACCGATTCGGACGGTGATGGCGAGCGAGGCGGGGATTCGGGCGGTTCTTGAACAATATACGAGCGATTTCTCTTCGATTAAAAAAGCAGTTAAACAGACGAATGAGGAAGTTAAGCTTAAAGCTGGGAACTCGAGCGTCAAACAAATAAATCAGGATTCGCCGATTTCTAAGGCGTTAAACACGATTTTGGACTTTGCGGCGAAGTCGAAAGCGTCGGATATTCATATCGAGCCGCTCGAAAATTCGTTGGTGATTAGATGTAGGATTGATGGCGTGTTGAGGCAGGTGATGGAGTTGCCGAAGGCGATTGAGCCGGCGTTGGTTTCGAGGATTAAGATTTTGTCGAATTTGAAGATTGATGAGCATAGGATTCCGCAGGACGGGCAGTTTGCGGTCGAGGTAGATGGAAACGAAATTGATTTGCGTATCGCGATTTCGCCGGTGGTTTGGGGGGAGCAGGTCGTAATTCGTTTGCTTGATAAGTCGGGAACGGCGATGGAGATTGAGAAAATGGGGATGACGGGGAGGGCGTTAAGGACGGTGATTAAAGGGATTGGGCGTCCGAACGGAATGATTTTGACTTCGGGCCCGACGGGTTCAGGTAAATCGACGACGCTATACGCGCTAATTAAAAAGATTAAATCGGAAGCGATTAATATCGTAACGCTAGAGGATCCGGTTGAGTATAAGATGGACGGCGTGAACCAGATTCAGGTGAATGTGGACGCGGGGCTGACGTTTGCGTCGGGGCTTCGATCGATTTTGCGTCAGGATCCGGACGTGGTGATGGTGGGGGAGATTCGTGATGGCGAGACGGCGAACTTGGCGGTTCAGGCGGCGTTAACGGGGCATTTAGTGTTCTCGACGCTCCACACAAATTCGGCGGCGGGTATTTTGCCACGTCTTCTTGATATGGGGATTGAGCCGTTTTTGATTGCGTCGACGCTAAATACGGTAATTGGTCAGAGGTTAGTTCGACGAGTAGCTGATAAGCGAGAGACGTATGCGGCGACGGAGATGGAAGTAAAAGAGATTAACTCGGTTTTGGGGACGATTCTGCCAAAAACGCAAGCGGAAGTGGCGGGAAAGTCGGAAGATTTAGGGTATGCGGGGCTACCGGTTGCGAATCCGAAGAATTATACGCTTGTTCGAGGAATTGAGAGTAGGGAAGCGCCTGGGGGGTTTGGTGGACGCGCAGGGCTTTATGAGGCGATTGATGTGGATGAAGATATTCAGAAGTTAATCGTGGCGCGAGCGACGGCGGGAGATATTATGAAAGTCGCGAAAGCGAAGGGAACGGTAACGATGAGACAGGATGGGATGCTAAAGGCGCTTTCGGGAATAACGACGATTAAGGAAGTAGATAGGGTAGCAAGTGACCTTGCATAAAATAAAATGTTTATGGTAAAATAAAATTATGCAAAATAGTGGGCTGAGAATTGAAACTTTACTTGAGGAATGTATTAAACGCGATGCGTCGGATTTACATATTCAAGTCGGGTTGCCGCCGATTTTGAGGTTGGACGGGAAGTTGATGGCGATTTCGGGGATGCCGATTTTGAATCCGAAGATGGTCGAGAGTTTAGTTTTTTCGACGTTAGACGAAGCGCAACAGAGAACGTTGATTAAGGATAAGGAATTTGATTATTCGTTTGCGTTCGGGGAGTTGGGGCGATTTAGGGCGAACGCGTTTCATGAACGGGGGAATTTGGCGGCGGCGTTTAGGTTGATTCCGACAAAAATCCAGTCCGTGGCGGAGTTGGGGTTACCGTCGGTGGTTGAATCGTTTGCGGATTATCCGCGAGGGTTAGTTTTAGTGACGGGTCCGACCGGTTCGGGTAAGTCGACGACATTAGCGGCGTTGGTTGATAAAATCAATCGCGAGAAGGCAGTTCATATTATTACGATTGAGGATCCGATTGAGTTTACGCATAAGTCTCAGAGGTCGGTGATTGTTCAGAGAGAAGTTCATTATGACACTTATTCTTTCTCGGCGGCGCTAAGGTCGGTTCTGCGTGAAGATCCGGACGTAGTATTGCTCGGCGAGATGCGCGACCTTGAGACGATTTCGGCGGCGATTACGATTGCGGAGACGGGGCATTTAGTCTTTGCGACGCTACATACGAACTCGGCGGCGCAGTCGATAGATAGGATGATTGACGTTTTTCCGGCGCATCAACAGCAGCAAGTTAGAGCGCAGTTGTCGAATATTTTGATGGCGATTTGCGCGCAGAGGTTGGTGCCGGCGATTGGCGGGGGGAGGATTGCGGCGGCGGAGATTATGATTGCGAATTCAGCAATTCGGGCGTTAATTCGAGACGGAAAGACACATCAAATTGATTCGATGATTCAGACGGGCGCAAGCCAAGGAATGCAGACGATGGACGCGACGCTCGCGAAGTTAGTCCAGACAGGAACGGTAACTTATGATAACGCGAAAGAGTTTGTGGTTAATTTGGAAGATTTAGATAGGATGTTGAGAGGATAGAATGAAGCGATATATCTATAAGGCGACAGAAAAGAAGACCGGCAAGTCGATAAAAGGCGCGATTCAGGCGGAGAGCGAGCGAGCGGCAGGGAAACTTTTGATTGAACAGGGATATATTCCGGACAGCATTACCGAGGAAGGGAAAGGCGGGATTTTAGCGAAAGTTCAGAGTAAAGTTCCGGCGAAAGATAGGATTATCTTTACACGACAGTTTGCGACGTTGATTGCGGCAGGGTTGCCGCTCGCGAGGAGCTTAAAGACGGCGGCGGAGCAGGCGAATACCAAAGCGATGAAGATGGTAATCGAGGACGTTTCGGCGAGCGTTGAGGCGGGGAAGAGTTTAGCGGATTCGTTCGCGAAACATCCGGAAGTGTTTAATGATTTGTATATCGCTTTGGTGGCGGCGGGTGAGATGTCGGGGACGCTTGATGTGGCGTTGACGAGGTTGGCGGCGCAAGATGAAAAAGACGCGAATATGATTTCTAAGATTCGAGGCGCGATGGTTTATCCGGCGATTATTTTCGTAGTTATTATTGTCGTTTTGGCGTTCATGATGATTGAAGTTGTTCCGGAAGTGAGGAAACTATACGAAGATATGGATAAACCATTACCGGCGATTACGGAATTTTTGGTTGGGGTGAGTGATTTCTTTACGAATTATTGGTGGATGGTGATTGGGGTTTTGGTTTTGATTGCCATGGCGATACGGGCTTTTTCGAAAACGGACGCGGGAAAGCGAACGTTTGCGGAATTTAAACTGAACGTGCCGATGTTTAATACTTTGTTTCAGCGGTTGTATATGACGCGATTTGCGAGGACGATGGAGATGTTGCTAGGGACGGGAGTAACGATGCTCGATGCGATGCATATTTCTTCGCGCGCGACGGCGAATTATGTTCTAGAGACGGAAATTAACGAGGCGGCGGAAAAAGTGAAGTCGGGGAAGGCGTTATCGGAAAGTCTGAAAGATTTGGACTACTTTTTGCCGTTGGTGCCGCAGATGATTAACATTGGGGAACAGTCGGGTAAGATTGATGAGATGTTGGGAAAAGCGGCGGAAGTGTATGAAAATGAGTTGGACGAGAAAATCGCGAATATTTCGACGATGATTGAGCCGGTTTTGATGGTGGTGATGGCGGGGTTGATTGGGGTAGTGATTGCGGGGACGTTGCTTCCGATTTACTCGTTAGTTTCCGAGATTAAGTAATAAAACTAGTTTAGTGATATAATTTGGTTATGGTTTTAGTTATTATTTTTTGCGTAGTGTTGGGGGCGGTATTGGGGAGTTTTAGTTGTTGTCAAGCGTGGAGAATTAGGTATAAGGTGGAGAAGAAAGGGGAGTTGGGGAAGAGGAGTGTTTGTCTTTCTTGCGGGAAAAAGTTGAGGTGGTATGAGAATATGCCGATTGTGAGTTGGGTTTTACAGAGAGGGAAGTGTCGGAAATGTGGGAAGAAAATTGGAACGGCGGAGATTATGAGCGAGGTTTTGGGAGGAGTTTTCGGGGGGATGGTCGGAGTAAAGTTTTTAGATAAGATTATGACTGGGGAGTTGGGGGATGGTATAACGAAGTTGCTGTTTTATGGGAATACGGCGGTTTTAGGGACGGCGGAGCTGTGGTTAATGATAACAGAAATCTTGTTGATTGTTGTAATTTTTACAACAATGGGAATAATTGCGATTTATGACGCGAAATGGGGAGAGATGCCAGCGAAGTTGTTATGGGTAACGGTGGGGCTAGGCGTGGTTTTCGCGGGAATTGGAGTTTATCAAGGAAATTCACTTTTTGATTTAGGAATAAGTGTTTTGTTGCTCGCGGGAACATATTATATATTATATAAGGTTTCTAGGGAGAAATGGGTCGGAGGAGGGGACTGGATTTTATGCCTTTCGATTGCGTTGGTGCTTGGGGAACCGCTTTTAGCGCTAGTCGAACTTTCTTTGGCGAATTTTCTGGGGATGATAGTGATGCTTCCGAGGAAAAAGCGAGGAAAAATGATTCCGATGGGGCCGTTTTTCGTCGTTGCGGGAGTTTTAATCTTTAGCTTTAGTGATTTATTGATAAATATGATATAATTTGGTTATGAATAAAGAGAGGTTGACGGTCGAGAAACTGATTCGAGATTTTTTGGAGCATTTGGAAGTTGAGAAAGGAAGGTCGAAGAAGACGACAGATAACTACGGGCGGTATTTAGATAGGTTTTTAGAGATTGCGAGCGAGATTAAAGATGAAAGTTTATCAGATAAGGAAAAAGATAGAAATTTGTATCCGGAAGATATTACGCCGGAGCTTTTGAGGAAGTTTAGATTAAAATTAAATCGTTATACGAATTTAATTCGAGATGAGGGGCTTTCGGTTTTGACGCAGAGTTATCATTTGATTGCGCTAAGAGGGTTTTTAAAATATCTTTCGCGGAGAGGAATAAAAAGTTTAGACCCGTCGCTAGTTGATTTGCCGCGAGCAATAAAAAAACAGGTTACGTTTTTGCATTATGATGAGGTTGAGGAGATGATAAACGCGATTCCGGAAGAAACGGAGTCGGATTTTCGAGATAGGGCGATTTTAGAGTTATTATTTTCGGGGGGGCTACGGGTTTCGGAATTGGTTGGGCTGAATCGCGATTCGATAAATTTGGAGAGACGGGAGTTTATTGTTCGGGGGAAGGGGAGTAAAGACCGCCCGATTTTTATTTCAAAAGCGGCGGCGGAGAAGGTTCAAGAATATCTTTCAACGAGGCATGATTCGCTACCGGCGTTGTTTTTGAATAACTCAAAGCATCTTCAGGCGGTTGATAATTCGGGAAATTATCGAAGATTAACGACGCGGTCGGTTCAGCGAATTATTGAGAAGAGGGCACGAGCGGTTGGGATTACGAAACACGTTACGCCGCATACTTTACGCCATTCGTTCGCGACAGACCTTTTAATGAACGGAGCAGATATTCGGTCGGTGCAGGCGATGCTGGGACACGCGAATATTGCGACGACGCAGATTTATACGCACGTTACGGATTTTCATTTAAAAGAAGTGCATGAAAAATATCATTCGGAAGAATAAAGGAGGAGAATGGAAAGGTTAGAGAAGTTTGGGGAAAAATTAAAGAGGTTTTTGGGGAGAGAAGAGTTAAGAGGGATTGGGGAGAGGGCGGTTAGGTTTAAGAATAAGGAAGAGGAGCGAAGGTTTTTTAGAGAGGCGGAGGAAGAGGAAGAGAGGCTAGTTAAAGAAGAAGAAAAGAGGAAGAGAGAAAGGGAAGAAGAGGAAAGGAAGAAGAGGTTGGAGGCGAAAGAGAGGGAGGAATTAGAGCGAGATTTTTTGAGGGGGATGGATGAATATAGGTTAGGGAAATTTGGGGTGGCTGAGGAGAGTGATGGGAAATTAAGAAAAGTAGGGGACGGGGTAATACATAGAGAGAGGGTTCAAGAGGTAAGCGAGCGGGCGTTTAATGAGGCTTTGACGCCGATGGAGGAGATTGAGGCGTATGCGGCGAGTGGGGACGAGAGGGTTTCTGAAAGGGAAGTCGAGGTCGAGGGGGAGAAAGTGAAAGTTTATGACCTTAAAGGATTACCGATTAGGTTTTTGGCGCATGCGATTGATTTTAAGGGAAATGGAGAGGAAACGAATCGGATTGGGGGAGTGATGGCGGGGAGATTACAGAGAGACCCGTCGCTGTGGATGAGGAAAAAAGGGGAAGTCGAGCCTAATCCGCAAGATGGAGATTCGGATTGTATTTCGCTGTCATATATCGATTCGGAAGTGAATATGTTGAGATTGAGTTCGGGGGGAAGGTATTTTAATCTAAAATATGGGTTTGATCATGTTTTGCCGGATTCGATTTTACAGGTTAGGGCGTATGACGGAGCGACGGTGAGGAATATTGGGGAAGCAAAGACGTTTTTAAGAAGTTCGGATGTTTATATGCCAGAGGAGTTAGCGGAGAGGACGGATCTATATAACGAAGTTCAGATACGGAGATTTGACGAGGAGGGAAAGCCGAGAAAACCGGATTTTATGGTAGTAAACGACGGGAGGGGGATGGAGACGATTTTAAAACACGCGGCGTATTTTAAGGTTCCGGTGATTAATATTGAAACGAGAGCTTACGCGCGAGAGGAAGTTAGGAGATTTTTAGGGGAGATTGAGGAAATTCAAAGGGGGGAAGCGAGTTATGAACAGATAAG
The DNA here is from genome assembly GCA_964610655.1 of uncultured Candidatus Saccharibacteria bacterium. Taxonomy (GTDB): domain Bacteria; phylum Patescibacteriota; class Saccharimonadia; order Saccharimonadales; family Saccharimonadaceae; genus Nanosyncoccus. The sequence continues at coordinate 9,789 of CAZSYG010000007.1, read as the reverse complement.
AAAGTTATATGAAAGAATAGAGGCTTCGACGGCGGTTTCGGGGGAGAAAAAGACAAATGGATTGGGCTATGGAGCGGAGGTCAGAGTTTCGACAAGTTTGGGCGGAGAGGCGAACGAGAAAATTAAGGAGTTCTTGGAATATGAAAAAGAGAGAAGGACGGAAGAGGTAAGAAAGAAGCTAGCGGAGGGGGCGAAGAAATTGAGAGAGGGAGCGAGAGAGGGGAAGGGGGCGTTTTCGATTGAGACGGATATTATGGGGGTTCAGAGATTTACGGGGGGAGTAGATTATGCTGAGGAGAATCCGGATAAGGTTATGATTGAGTTCCGGTTGGGGGATGGATTGGTGCGAAAGACGGAGTTTTATGATGGGGATGGGCGGGGGTATGAGACTTATGGCGGAATGAAGGTAGAGGGGACGAGTAGGTATTATAAGAGAGTGTTGCCGGAAGTGGAGGAATATTTGGACGCGCTGATTGAGGCGGATGGGGGGAGGAGGGGCTCGTATTGGGCGGAGTTGGAAATGAAGCGGCGGGAGGGGGTTCAAAAGTTAGGGAAGACATGATATAATGGGGGGAGTTTGGAAGTGTGTCCGAGTGGTTTAAGGAGCACGCTTGGAAAGCGTGTGTGCGGGCAACCGTACCGGAGGTTCGAATCCTCTCGCTTCCGCCAGAAGCTGTATCATAAAAACGACCCCGTAAAGGGGTCTTTTTTATGATAGCTGGGCAGAGCCCAGCAGAGGATTCTCTACTCCTGCGTCGTCGATCAGAAAAAGCGAGCTTTTTCTGGTTCTCCTCCTTGGAGGCGAATTCTGTTCTTTTCGCCAGAATTGTTTGAAAAAGCCTCCGGTTAGGGAGGCTTGATTTAGTTGATAAAGTATTCTTCAAGAGTCATGTTGAACGCGGCGAGTTCTTTTGCGGCGGATTTGCCGACGTAGCGGAAATGCCACGGTTCGTAGGAATAGCCGGTCAGGGATTCTTTTCCCTTGGGGTAGCGCAGAATGAAGCCGAAGTCCGTAAGGTGTTTATGGACTTTCGCGAAAGATTCGGTATCGGCGAGCATGGCATCGTTGTCGCGGACAATCTCGCCATCTCTGATGAGAAAGACGTCGATGGCGAGTCCGGTATGATGTTCGGAGCAGCCGACGGGAGCGAGGTATTTCTCGCAGTATTCTGGCCCGAGTTCGGGGTCGGCAGACCAACTGTCCCAGATGTCTTGTTGCTCGGCGAGGGAGCGATAGGTGCTGTCGAGTTCGATTTCTACACCTTCCTCTTCAAGGACGCAAGCACGGAGAGTCACGAAGGCGGCGAGAGCTTCTTGTTCGACGATGTAGATTTCGCCGAGGGAATTCTTGCCGACGTCGAAATCGACGCGGTCGGTCCAATCTTCGGGAAGAGGATGGGTCTTGTTGACGAGGATCAGATAGGGGTCGTTCGAGGTCAGGGCGAGACTGGCGAAAGCGAAAGAAAAGGGTAGAACGATGAGCAGGACGAGGGAGAGAAGAAAGACTTATTCATCTTAAAGAGCACCTCCAGAAGTAGATTCAGGAAGACCTGTTTTTCTATTATATCATACTTTAGCGAAAAAGTAAAGAGTTTTAGAGGGGTGGACTTGAGACTAAGGGGGATTTATGATATAATATTTGAAACTATTTGCCGAGTTTTTGAACCTTAAGATTTTAGAAAGTGAGGGGACTGAGACATGAGGAAGTTTTTGCTGATGGTTATCGTGGTGCTGGTTTTTGTCGCGATTTTTGTCTTTACGACGAAAACTTCGGCGCAGGCGGCAGAGGTTTCCGACCTCTTGAATCCGGAACGGGATTATCTGATCATAGTTAACGATGATAATCCGTATGAGTTTGGAGGAGAATATGATCGAGCGCTTCAGGGAGATTTGGTTTACGCGGCGGACGTCCTTTACGGAGAGCCGACCGGACTCGAACGGGCAGCATATCTCGCGTTTACGGAGTTGCAAGGGACTTATGGTTAACGTGCTGATTATGGACAACGGGCTGTGCCTTGAGGAATATGTTGCTTTCGGGAAGTGATGAGAATTTTAGGCAAATAGTTTTACGGAGCGAAAAGCTCCGTTTTTTCTTGTTGTGTGGTATAGTAGGGGTAAGAAAAGCGAGGTAAATGATGAAAAAATATTTAGAACTAATTGTTAAGGGAGCGGGAGCGGCGCTTCTGATTGGGCTGGGGGATTATGTTTTGTTGAAGGTGGGGGAGCCGGTGGGGCCGGTGTTGTTTTCGTTCGGGCTTTTGGGGGTTTGCGTTTTAGGGCTTAATCTTTTTACGGGGAAATGCGGGTTTTTGGTCGAAGATAAGATAAAGATTTTAGATTTGTTGTTAATTTTAGTTTCTAATTTGGTGTTTGGGTATTTGTTTGGGGCGATGTTTGGGTTGGCGGACGAGGGAGTGGCTGCGGCGGCGGTTGCTAAAGTTGGGGGCTGGGAGCTATCTTTGGCATTTTTGATTCGGGCGATGCTTTGTGGGATGATAATGTATTTGGCGGTGAAATTATATCGAAAGGGAACGGCGCTCGGAGTTTTGATTGGAGTCCCGCTGTTTATATTTTCGGGAATGCAACATTCGATTGCGAACGTGATTACGCTAGGGGTGAGCTTAGAGTTTAGCTTAAAATTAGGTTTAGTAATTTTATTGTGTGTTTTAGGGAACTTTTTGGGCGCGATTTTGGCGTGGTTTTTGTCAGGAGAGATGTTTGAGAAGAAGACTTTGAAAGAGATGATAGCGAGAGAGAGTTCGGAAGAATCTTCTGAATCAGAGGGAAAAATCGTGAAGCGAGAACTCAGGCTTCACGGAGTTTATCGACATTTTAAGGGGAAGTATTATATTGTTGAAGGGGTTGCGAAACATTCGGAAGATTTGGAGGAGTATGTGGTTTATCGGCAGTTGTATGGGGATGGTGGGCTGTATATTCGACCAAAAGAGATGTTTTTAAGCGAAGTTGACCATAAAAAATATCCGAAAGTTAAACAAAAGTTTAGGTTCGAGGAGAGGGAAGTATAAAAGTTTTTTGAGGGAATTAGGGGCGGGATTAGTAGTATGATATAATTTTATGTATGAAATTGTATTTAGTTAGACATGGGGAGACGGATTGGAATGTTTTAGATAAGAAGCAGGGGACGACTGATGTTCCTTTAAATGAAGTTGGGCGAAAACAGGCGGAGAAGCTTAGGGAGGAGATTCGGGATTTAGAATTTGATGTTTGTATTGCTTCGCCGTTAAAGCGAGCTTATGAGACGGCGGAGATTATAACGGGAGGGAGATATAAAATAATGACCGATAAGAGATTAGTAGAGCGGAGTTTTGGAGGATTTGAGGGGACGCTGAATAAGGATTGGGAAAAATTAAGTGGCGGGGTGGATACTTGGGATAGAAAGTTAAACTTTGGTGGGAGGGGGATGGAAACGGCTAAGGAGACATTAGCGAGAGCAAGGGATTTTTTGGACGATATAAAAAAGAGATACGCGGGAGATGCGAAGATTTTGGTTGTTGCGCACGGGTCATTGCTAAAGGCTTTGCATTTTGAGATTTTAGGGTATGATGATGGAACGAATTTTCATACCGTTTATTTTGGAAATGCGGAGATGAGGGAGTATAATTTAGAATAAGGAGGAAAAATGATTATTGTAACAACAGAAGAAATAGCGGGGAAGAAGATTGAGGAAGTTTTTGGGGTTGCGAAAGGGGAAGTGGTGATGTCGAAGCATGTTGGGAGTGATTTTATGGCGGGATTGAAAACGGTAGTTGGCGGGGAGATTAAGGGTTATACGGATATGATGCGAAAGGCGAGAGTGGTGGCGATTGAGAGGATGATGGAGGACGCGAAGAAGATGGGGGCGAACGCGATCGTTGGGATGAGGTTAGGTTCGTCGACGATTATGGGTGGCGCGTCGGAGATGTATGCGTATGGGACGGCGGTGAAAGTTAAATAGAGGGGAAATCTGTGATATAATGGGGGAAGTTGGGTCGCTAGCTCAGTTGGCTAGAGCGTCTCGTTTACACCGAGAAGGTCAGGGGTTCGAGCCCCTTGCGACCCACCATACAGGTTATAAAATAATTTTTAACTATTTAGTAATCTGTAAGCGTCTGTTAAATCCCTAATGTTTCTCGCATACGCCATTGCGCCATCCGCAAAATCAGGAATATTACATTGACTTTCTTTTAAAAAAATGATATTATATAATATAGGGAGTCCGGAACTTGATTCTTACACTCTCAAAAATTGCTGGCGAGCATACGCAGGAGGTGTACACCCTATGTTGTACAAGCAATTAACAGTAAAGGAACTATACGCAAGCATTCCAGTCACGTCGATTATCGAATCCTTTTTCCGCACCGGATTGGAAATAGATAATGATCGTCTGGCGGTCTCCGCCATGGAGGAGCTTATTCTTCGTGGTGACACTGACAAGGTGTGTCACGGGCTTAGAGAGGCCTTCGAGCGTGGCGACATTAAGGCCAAGACGACCACGACGACGATGATTGCGCGCTCTTTGAGCGAAAGCTGTCGCGGCATTGACCCATTCCTTCATAAATTTGGAAAATTCCTTTTCAAAGCTAAAGGACCTGATCCTTTCCGGGAATTCGTCGAGAGCGGAGCAGGCAAGGATGCTTTTCAGAAGCCGGCTTCTAAATCGGGAAGCGAGGAACTTCAGAAGTTTTGCAAGGATACCGATATCGAATCGGTAGTTCGTCGGTTCGGCAAATATCTGAATTTGGACGATGTTGCGCCCGACGGTGAAGGTTCCTAAACAAAACCCCGCATCATTCGGTGCGGGGTTTTACATTGACGCTATTTCTTATTTATGTGCTGTTAAAACCTGGCGAATTGAGCCCCACCAGCAGTTAGTTTAACTTTTGTTTGATTGTTTCAAGAAGATTTTCTGGGTTTATGGTTTTTCCGTTGATGCGGAAAGTGGGAGTTCCGCTGAGATGGATTTTTTTGCCTAAGGATTGTTCAAATTCGAGGCGAGCTTTTATGGCATCACTTTCTAAATCGGTTTTAAATTTTTCTAAGTCGCCGGCGTTGTTTGAGGCGACTTTAAAATAGTCGATAAATAGTTCATTTAGTTTTTCTTCGGTTTCGGAAGTCCATTCTGATTGATTCGAGAAGAGGAGGTCTTTATATTCTTTGAAATAACCCTGAGTTGAAGCAGCGGTTGCGGCGCGGGCGGCGGCTGGGCCGTTTTTGAATTTTAAGTCGTAGTTGCGAAAAACGAGGGCGATTTTTTCGCCATATTCTTCGAGGAGATTGTTGACGATGTTGTTCCAATCGGCGCAGTGGGGGCAAGCAAAATCCGCATATTCATAAAGTATCATTTCGGCGGTTTCGGGATTGTTGATGACTTTTTCGGGAAGATAGCCGGTTTCTTCGGAGGGAGGGTTAATTGTGTCGGGATTTATAGAGGTGTTTTTAGAGGGGGAAGTTGAGAAATTAAATAAAAGATAGAATGAGATAAAGAGGGTCGCGAGAGAGGCGACGAGGATTAGTTTTTTCATAATTTTCCTTAAGTTTAGCTAAGTTTATAATATTCGCCGCGCGGGAGATAGTCGGGGTCATCTAAATATTCGCATTTATAGGAGTAGTCGTTATTGGTTTTGCAGAAATAGATGATGGCCGAACAGGGAGAGGCGGAGTCGCTAGAAAGAGCGCATTTTATATAGAAAGTTCCATCGGGTTCAGTTATGCCGTAGCCGACGATTTTTTTGTTGGTGGAATTGTTGAATATGGGGTCGTCGATTAGATTGTTTAGTGAATCGTTGAGGACTTGGTCGAAGATTGCTAATTTTTGGGTATTGATTTTTGAGTAATTAGGGGTCTTAAAGCAAAGTGTGAAAGTCGAGGCGACGAGAATTAGGGCGGCGAGGAGCTCAGCGATTAGGAATTTGGGTCGGTTAGGGCGAGATTGAATCGGAGTGGATCCTTCGGGAGTTTTGGTAGTCGATATGATGAAGCTGGATGGGGGATTATGGATGAGGTCGTTGACGGAACAGTCAAGAATTTCGGCGAGCATGAAAATATGCTCGGTGCTGGGATAAGTGTCGCCGTTTTCCCACTTGGAGATGGTTTGGCGGGAGACGGAAACTTTTTCGGCAAGAACTTCCTGAGAAAAATGAGACTTTAGACGCTGGCTTTTAAGATTATTTTTAAAACTCATAGTAATAGTTTGGTTTTATTATATAACATAATGCTCCTTTCTGTTTAAGATTATAGAGTTTTTAGCATGGAAGACTACCAACTATTAGGTGCGACATTGTTCATAGCGTGGGAATTGTGGTAAAATGAGGGAATAAAGAAAGGATAAAGCGATGAAAAATCAGAATCAAGTAGAAAAAATGCGTCATACGCTTAGCCACGTTCTTGCGGCGGCGGTCAAGGAGCTTTATCCGACAACAACATTTGGGATTGGGCCGGCGATTGAAAATGGGTTTTATTATGATATGAATTTTGGGAACGTTAAGATAACCGAGAAAGATTTAGCGAAGATTGAGAAGAAGATGAGAGGGATTATTCAGAGGAAGTTTAAGATGGAACGGGTCGAGAGGACGCGAAACGAGGCGCTGGATTGGGCGATTTCCGAGAAACAACCTTTGAAGAAAGAGTTGATTGAGGAGCTTCCGGAAGCGGAACCGATTTCTTTTTATATTATGGAAGATAATTCGGGGAAAGAGATTTTTGTGGATTTATGTAAGGGGCCGCATATTCGGGAATCGAAGGAGATTGGAGCGTTTAAGTTAGAGAAGGTTGCGGGGGCATACTTCCGAGGGGATGAAAAACGGGAGATGTTGACAAGGATTTATGGAGTGGCGTTTGGGACGCAAGAGGAATTGGATACGTATTTGAAGAGGCAAGAAGAGGCGAAGGCGAGAGATCATAGAAAACTCGGAAAAGAGTTAGATTTGTATACGTTCTCGGATTTGGTTGGGGCGGGGTTGCCGATGTTTACGCCGAGGGGGACGTTGATGCGCGATTTATTGGCGAATTATTCGTTGAGTTTAAGGAAAAGAGCGGGGTTTTCGCGAGTTTGGACGCCGCATATTACGAAAGTTGATTTATATAAGACGAGTGGACATTACGCGAAGTTCGGAGACGAGTTATTTATGGTTCATTCGCAAGTTAACGGGGAAGAATTTGCGTTGAAACCGATGAACTGTCCGCATCATACGCAGATTTTTGCAAGTTTGCCGAGGACATATAAAGAGATGCCGGTGAGGTATATGGAACCGACGACGGATTATCGCGACGAGAAGTCGGGGGAGCTAGGTGGGCTGTCGCGAGTAAGAAGTTTAACGCAAGATGATTCGCACGTTTTTTGTCGAATTTCGCAGATTAAAGAAGAGATTAAGAATTTAGTTTCGATCGTAAAAGAATTTTATACAGAAGTTGGGATGGACAAACTGCGCGCGAGACTTTCTTATCGTTCGGATGAGGACAAGTATCTTGGAGATAAGAAATTGTGGGAGATGGCACAGAAACAGATTAAACAAGCGGCGATTGATAATAAATTAGAGTTCTTTGAGGCGGAGGGGGAAGCGGCGTTTTATGGGCCGAAGATTGATTTTATGGCGGAGGACGCGATTGGGAGAGAGCATCAAGTCGCGACGATTCAGCTAGATTTTGTCCAACCGGAGAGGTTTGGACTTGAGTTTACGAACGAGAAAGGGGAAAAAGAGCGACCGGTGATGATTCATCACGCAACGTTAGGGTCAATCGAGAGATTCATGTCAGTCTTTATTGAGCACACGGCGGGATGGTTTCCGTTTTGGGTGGCGCCGGAGCAAGTAAGAATTCTAACGGTTAACAATAAAGTTTCTCAGTATGTACAAAAAATTTGTTCAGAGCTTGATAAAGTTATACTCGATAAGCCGATAAAATATAACGAGCTTCGATATTCGGTAGACGATTCGGATGATAGTTTGGGAAAGAAAATTAGAAAAGCGGTCGCGATGAAAATTCCAGCGATTATAGTTGTTGGGGAGAAAGATATGGAGGCGGGGGAGGTTTCTATTAGGCTTCGAGATAAGGAAGAGAAGATTAAACTAAAAGGGTTGGCGAAGTATTTAAAAGAGCTTTAATACCTTATGAAAGATAAGGTAATTGTGATTGTGGGGCCGACGGGGTCGGGGAAGACGGGGGTTAGCATCGAAATAGCGAGGGAAGTTGAAGAACGAGGAATAGGCGGGTTTTCTAGAGTTGAGATTATTTCGGCGGATTCGAGGGCGATTTATAAAGGGATGGATATTGGAACGGCGAAGCCGACGCGTTCTGAACAAGAACAGGTTAAACATTGGGGAATAGATTTAGTTGAACCGGATGAGCGGTTTACGGTTTTTGATTGGAAAAAATATGCGGAAGAGAAGATAGAAGAGATTTTTAGGCGGGGGAATTTACCGATTATTGTTGGAGGAACGGGATTATATGTCGATGCACTGATTTATGATTATCAATTTGGAGTAAATAAAAAAGTTGTTCAACACGAATTGGGGGAGTATCCGGATAGAAAAAAAATGTGTTCAAGATATAAAATTTTTGGAGTTAAAGCAGAGCCGAAAGTTTTGAAAGAACGACTGCGTGAACGGGCGAATAAATTATTTATTCAAGAATTATATGACGAGACGAATGAGTTGGTTAAAAAGTATGGTTGGGGGAGTCAGGCGATGAAAAGCAACATTTATCAGTTTGCTTGGAGATATATGAATGGAGAGCTTAGTCGAGAAGAGGCGATTGAGCTAAATATATATGATGATTATCATTTGGCAAAAAGACAGATGACGTGGTTTAAGCGGAATGAAAATATTTTGTGGTTACCGCTTGATAAAATTAAAGCGGCTGTGATAAAATGTATTCAGGATGAGTAAAGAAAATAGTACGCCATTAGAAAAGTTATTCGGTTCAAAAACGCGAGCAAAACTTTTAAAACTATTTTATGAAAACTCGGAAAAATCTTTTTATGTTCGAGAAATAACGCGAGTGATTGAGGAACAGATAAACTCAGTCAGGAGGGAATTGTCGAATTTGGAGAGTATTGGGATTGTTAAAAATGAGACGTATGATAATAAGGTTTATTATTCAGCGAATTTAAAACATCCTTACGCGCACGCGATGGTAGAAATTTTTTCAAAGAAAGTTAATTTACGAAAAGATCGAGATGTGAAACAGAGTAGCTGGGAAGAATATATTAAGCCGGTGAAGAAATATGTCGATGCGATTTTGGTGACGAATCGAGCGTTGGGACAGGAGGGGATTGATCTCTTGATTATCGGGAATGATAAGACGAAGAAATTGACGCATTGGGCGGAGGTAGTTGAGAAAAAACAGGGGAAGCCGTTAAATTATGTAATTTTATCGGCGGAAGATTTTGCATATAGGAAAAGCGTTAGAGATAGGTTTATATTAGATATTTTAGAGATGGAAGTGTCTGAGATTATTGATCCTGAGAAGATTATAAAGTAGAAGGAGGAAAATGTTTGAGATTGAGAGTAAGAATCAAGATACGATTACCATAACGACGAAGAAAACGGCGGTTACTTTTGATATTGAAGAATCGACGATTGACGCGAAACTGGGAGTTGGGGCAATTAAAGGGCCAGGGGAGTTCGAGATTGGAGATTTAACGATTCGAGGAATTATGGTTGAGGGAGGAAAAACGATTTATGACGTTGAGACGGGGGGAGTGCATATTGGGATTGTTGGGGGGATTGAGCAGGGGTTAGATGATTTGGGGGTAGCAGACATTTTGTGCACTTCTTCGGTTAGGGCGGTGAG
>CAZSYG010000006.1:0-27491 GCA_964610655.1 uncultured Candidatus Saccharibacteria bacterium | reverse complement strand
CGAAACCGTAGTTCCGACGAACGACAACATTCCGAGCGCAGAAATCGCAATTCCGTAAGTCCCGCAGACTTTGCCGGAGATGAACAGGGAAATACCAATCAGCAGAATCGGCAGCAAGCAACTTCTTGAGCCAATCGCATCGCCCAGCGTCACCACGAACGGCTCGCCTTCGGTTGCGATTTCCGCCAGCTCCCTAGTCGGTCGATAATCGGTCGAAGTATAATACTCGGTAATTCTACCAATCGCGACTCCGCTTCCCAGTCCAAGAATTACGGCAACGAACGGACTCATCCATCCCGCCTTAAATTCCGGATAAAGGGAGCAGTTCGAGAACAAAATCACCGAAGTAACTATTACGCCGACCAAAGTCAGTCCTGCGGAGATATAGGTCGAAGTATCCAACTCTTTCGAGGGATTATCGCCCATTTTCCGCCTAGAAGTGATGTAGATTCCCGCAACGCAGCTTATCAGTCCCCAAACCGCTATGACCAACGGGAAGATTGCCGTTTTCGTCAGCAAATCTTCAGAGACTTCCAGCCCCTTGGCGAGCGCGCCACGATAATTCGTGACTGCGACCATAACCGAAGCAGAAATCGTTGCCACAAAGCTCTCTAAGAGATCCGAACAGTTTCCGGCAATATCATTGACGTTGTCGCCGATAAAGTCCGCAATTACGTTCGGAACTCGCGAGTCGTCTTCGGGCAGGTCGTGTCGTTGTTTTGCGAGAATGTCCGAAGAGATGTCCGCCGCTTTCGTATAGTTCCCGCCGCCCACGCGGTTAAACATCGCGACGACCGAACATCCCAACGAATAAGTCGCAATTCTCATTGTAGTCGGATTACAGGTCAGTCCTTCAAGAATCCCGAAGTTACTCAAGATTCCGCCGCCAGTCGCCTCAGGTTCGATAAAGCCGTAAATCATAATCACGGCTCCCAGTCCCAAGATTCCGAACGCCGGAACCGAGAGACCGGGGATACTCCCGCTAACCAAAGCTAGCTTTACGGTTTTTCCTATCGAAAGTGTCTCTCTCGCGCGATTCGCTACTCGAACGTTCGCGTAAGTCGCAGCCTTCATTCCGAGAATGCAAGCCGCGCTACTCATCAACGCTCCGAACACGAATGTCACGCCGCAAGAAACCTCAATGAAGAGGCTAAACGCCAACGCCAGTATGATAACGACAACCATAACCGTCAGGTATTGCTTGACCATAAAGGTCGAAGCACCCCCGCGGATAATCGTCGCCATTTCGCGCATTTCCTCCGTCCCTTCGCCTCGCTGCAACATCTTCACGTAATTAGAAATCACGTAAAGAATCGCCAACGCTGCCGGAACCAGCAAACACGCTGCCAACAGGAAAGAATAATTCCCGAGCATCAGTCCCACTTCCTCTCAAAAAAATTAAGGTGCGGGCCCACCTTTAGAAAATTTATAACATATTTATTCTAAATAATCTAGATACTTTCCGTTCAAAAACATACTCCAATCCGCAAAATCTCGCCCTTTATCTACATATATATTATATGCGCACCTCACATTCGTTTCCAAATCAAACGTATCGCAATCTTCTCGCTCAGGCAAAATCCGGACTTGAAACGCTCCGACCGAATATCCATAAACTCTACCGTTTTCTTCATAGACCAAATCCTCGTCGCCTTTTGCGTTAACGTTACATTTACTTTCCGCTTTCATCACCGCCGTCGCGACTTTAACATCCCAATCATATTTTTCAATCTCGGCAATTATTTTTTCGCAATCATTCGCCGCTAATTTCAAATCCCCAGCATTAAAATTTTTATACCATTCCGGATTTAAATAAGTATAACAAGAAACCACTCCTAACGAGAAACCGACCAACAACCAAATTATTCTTTTTATCATAAACAAAAATGGTGCGAGCGAAGAGACTCTAACTCTCGACCTCTTCCTTGGCAAGGAAGCGCTCTAAACAACTGAGCTACGCTCGCAAGTTTACGGAGATATTATACCAAACATCTCCGTCCTCTTCAAGTCTTATTCTTCTACTTCTTCTACGGTTTCGCTTGATGAGCCAGTACCGGTATCTTGGACAGAAGTTTTATTGCAATCATCGCATCGCATAAGAATAACCATCAAAACAATCACGGAAACTAAAATCAAACCGGATAAAACCGTTAAAAGTTTAACGTGAAATTGGAGACAGTCGTATTTCGCGATAATTTCTCTCGGGTTCGCGTCGGACTTTGCGACTTTAGTAGTCTTCGTAGCCGCCTTTTTATTTGAAGCCTTTTTTGTTGCCATATTTTTCCTTTATACTTATGCTTATCAAATATATTTTATCATAAAAATAAATTTATTGTTTATTTTTTTAAAACCATATATAATATATACGTATAAAAGGAGAAAAATTTAAAAATGACAGCTTTAATAATAATTTTATTGATTGTAGTTCTAATCATCGGAGTGCTTTGGTCGACCTATAACGGTCTCGTTAAACTCGACGAACAAGTCAACGAAGCGTGGTCTGACATTACAGTCCAGCTAAAATATCGTGCCGATTTAATTCCGAACGTTATCGAAACCGTCAAGGGTTACGCGAAACACGAAAAAGAAGTTTTTGAAGGTGTCACCGCTGCCCGCTCTGCCGTCATGGGCGCGAAGTCCGTAAAGTCCGCCGCTAAGGCTGAAAGCGAAATGACTGCCGCTCTTTCTAAGGTTTTTGCCATCGCTGAGGCATATCCCGAATTAAAAGCGAACACTAACTTCCAAAAACTCCAAGAGCAACTTCAAGACGTCGAAGACAAAATCCAAGCCGCTCGTCGCTTCTATAACGCTGGCGCGAAAGAACTCAACACGAAAATTAAGACTTTCCCAACGAACATCATCAACAACCTAATCGGTCATTTTAAGACTCGCGATTATTTCGAGGTCGCTGAGGGCGAACGCGCTAAAATCGAAAAAGCTCCCGAAGTTAAATTCTAGTTTAGACTAGGAAAATTATGTACAAACTAATCGCTGCCAATAAGAGGAATACCATACTTCTAATTTCTGGTTTCATTCTTCTTGTTGGTGCGATTGGTCTTTTGTTTGCTTACGCATATAATGACTGGAGTTTAGCTGTTGAAGTTCTAATTATCGCCGGAGTCTATGCTCTTTTTCAGTATTTTGCCGCCTCTAAACTCGCCGTTGCGATGACTGGTGCGAAGAAGATTGAAAAAAAGAATAATAGAAGGCTTTATAATATCGTCGAAAATTTATGTATAACCGCCGGTCTTCCGACGCCCGAAATTTATATTATTAACGACCCCGCTCCGAACGCTTTTGCCTCTGGTCGCGATCCGAAACACGCCCTCGTTGCCGCGACGACCGGACTGCTCGACATCATGGATGATAAAGAACTAACCGCCGTCATGGCGCACGAAATGTCCCACATTAAAAATTACGACATCCGCGTCTCGACAATCGTCTTTGGCTTAGTTTGTATGGTTGGTTTGCTCGCCGACATTGGTTGGCGAATGGCGCGATATAGTTCTCGCCGTGATAGCGACGATAACAGCCCAATTGGCCTAATCATCATTTTAATCACTTCAATCCTTGCTCCGCTCGCTGCAAGTTTAGCCCAAATGGCAGTTTCCCGCGAACGCGAATATCTTGCCGACGCTTCCGCGGTTCATCTAACTCGTTACCCAGAGGGAATGATTGCCGCCCTAAAAAAGCTTGAAACTCATTCTCGCCCCATGAAGTCCCAAAACCCTGCGACCGAAGCGATGTTTATTTCTAGTCCGCTCAACAAAAAGAAAAGTCTGAATAATTTATTCTCGACTCATCCGCCGCTCGAAAAGCGAATCGAAAGACTTGAAAATGGCAAATACAAATTCTAAAAAGAAACCCGAAAAAAAATCGCGCGTAAAGTTGCATCATAGTTTTAAGCGTAGCTACCGCGAGGACTATGTTAGGGAATTAAACGTCCCGAATCTAACAACTCATGCCGTTGACACGTTCAAAATCCTGTTTAAAAATTGGAAACTTTTCTTGCCTTTTCTTTTAATAATGGCAATACTTAACATTATCTTGGTTGGTTTGATGAACGAATCGACTTATGTTCAGTTCCAAAACATTTTAGAACAAAACAACGAAGCCCTCGCAAACGGAAAACTCGGCAATTTCGCGAAGTCCGGTCTTCTTTTAGTCTCGACTGTAACAAGCGGCGGACTTTCCTCCGGACTTTCCGAGGCTCAACAAATTTTCGCGATTATTATTTTCTTGTTGATTTGGCTCATCACGATTTATTTATTAAGGCATCTCCTTGCTGGCCATAAAATAAAACTTCGCGATGGTTTTTACAATGCTTTAACGCCGTTAATTTCTACTTTTGTTTGTTTGATAGTGGCTTTTATCGAGTCGATTCCGATTCTTCTCGTTATTATCGCCTATTCCGCCGCCGTCTCGACTGATTTTCTCTCGACTCCGTTTTATGCTTTAATTTTCTTTATTTTTGCGAGTTTAATGCTTATTTTGTCCGGCTATTTATTATCAAGCAGCCTAGTCGCGCTTATTGCCGTAACCGCCCCCAGTCTCTATCCGCTCGAAGCTCTGCGAATTGCTAACGATTTGATGATGAGTCGTCGTATAAAATTCATCATTCGTTTGCTTTTCCTAATTTTTGTTTTGGCGCTCGTTTGGGTCGTCGTTATGATGCCGATTATCATGCTTGACCTTTGGCTCAAAAGTTTTGTTAGTTGGCTAAACGGCGTTCCGATTGTTCCACTCTTCTTGCTTTTGATGAGTTGCTTTAGCTTCATTTACATTTCTGCATATCTATATTTATTTTACAGGAGAATGTTAAGTCATGACGAAAAATCTAACTAAAGAAGAAGCTGAAGCGCGAATTATAAAACTTCGCGATTTAATAAACGATTATCGCTATCATTATCATGTTCTTGATGAATCAATTATGTCCGAAGCTGCGGCGGATTCTCTAAAACACGAACTTTCTCAACTTGAATCTAAATTCCCCGATTTAATTACCCCCGATTCTCCGACCCAACGCGTTGCCGGAAAGCCGCTCGATAAATTTAAAAAAGTGACCCATAAAGAACGCATGATTTCTCTTGCTGATGTTTTTTCTGAAGAGGAAATTAAAGATTGGATTTCGCGCAACGAAAAACTAATTAAAGGCGGGAAAATCGAAGAATTTTTTACCGATATAAAAATGGACGGGCTTGCCTGCGCCCTGAAATATAAAGACGGGCTTTTTGTTCAAGCTGTAACGCGTGGCGACGGTCTCGTTGGCGAAGATGTAACTATGAACGTTAAAACTATCGAGAACGTTCCTTTAAAAATCAGCGAACTCGGTGACGTTGAGGTTCGCGGCGAGATTATTTTGTTTAAAAAAGATTTTGAAAAAATCAACGCTCATCAAAAAAGACTCGGTGAAAAAGAATTCGCTAACCCGCGCAATCTTGCTGCCGGTAGCATTCGTCAGCTCGACCCGAAAGTCGCTGCTTCTCGTAATCTAAAATTTATCGCCTACGATTTAGTTACGCCGAATCTCGAAAAACACAGTCTAGCCTATCAAAAACTTCGCGAACTCGGTTTCCGAACCTCGAATGAAGATAAAGTTTTCAAATCTTCCGAAACAAAAGAGTTATTTAATTATATTAAAAATCTCGACGAATATCGAAAAACTCTTCCATTTAATACCGACGGAATGGTCATCAAAATTAACGATCGAAAAATTTACCAGTCTCTCGGCATTATCGGGAAAACTCCGCGTGCTGCCGTCGCCTTTAAATTTCCCGCCGAAGAGTCAACGACTAAAGTTAAAGATATTGTTATTTCTATTGGGCGAACTGGCGCTGCGACTCCGGTCGCGATTCTCGATCCAGTCGAAGTTGCCGGTTCTATCGTTCGCCATGCTTCGCTCCATAACGCCGACGAAATTGCTCGTCTCGACGTCCGAATCGGCGATACGGTCATAATCTATAAAGCTGGCGACATTATTCCTCAGGTTAAAGAAGTTTTAACGTCTCTCCGCGAGCCAAACTCAAAACCTTTTAATTATGAATCTGCTTTGAAGTCCCAATATCCCGAACTCGACTTCATCCGTCCAGCCGGCGAAGTTGTTTATCGCGTTAAAGGCGAGACTTCCGACTTTATTCTAAAACGCAGTATCGAATATTATGCCTCGAAATCCGCGCTCAATATCGAAGGACTTGGCGAGAAAAATGTTGAACTGCTCGTTTCAACCGGTCTCGTAAAGTCTCTTCCTGATTTATATCGCCTAACAAAAGGAAAACTTTTAGCTCTTGACCGTTTTGCTGAAATCTCCGCGAAAAAACTCGTCGATAATATCGAAAAGTCGAAAACTCCCCCTCTCGCAAAATTCATTACCGCCCTCGGAATTCGTCACGTCGGAACTCAAACTGCGATTCTTCTCGCTAATAAATTCCATTCGATCGAAAATCTAAAAACTGCCGATAAAGATTCTCTTCTCGAAATTCCCGACATTGGCGAAGTTGTCGCCGAGTCGATTCTCGCTTTCTTTGCCGACGAAGATAATCTAAAAATGCTCGACGAGCTAAACTCTCTCGGTCTCTCCCCGACTTTCACCGACTCTTCTACGCTTCCTCTTTCCGGAAAAAGTTATCTTATTTCCGGAACGCTCGAAAACTTTTCTCGTGATGCCGCTGAAGATAAATTGAGAGAACTTGGCGCAACCGTTACTTCCTCGGTTACCAAATCGACCACCGCCCTTATTCTCGGCTCAAAACCGGGCGCTTCCAAACTCGCCAAGGCCGAACAACTAAAAATCCCGACCCTCTCGGAATCGGAATTTCTAGATTTAATTAAAAGCTAATTAGAAAAGCAAGAGGCGCCACTCTCGAGCGCACCATAAACAACAAACTCGCGCTCGTTGTCTTTTCCTGTAGCAGAAACTCCATCTCCATCATCGGTACAAACTGCTTTTGTGATAATATAGACATCTGTTCCGTCGGCACTAATGGCTGGAGCTCCGTAAGAAGAGGCCTCAGAAATCGAGAATAAACGAAGTCGATAAGGTTTCCCCTCTGGGTCAGACCCAGTCGAGTCGATGTAGACCGAAGCATCTAACACGCCTTCCGGCGGGAGCTTGCCATTATTGTTCGTAATGTACGTCGTTATCGTAGATACTAAATCGTCGTAGTCGTCCTCTCTCTCGGCGTCAGCATCGAACGAGAGACAATCCGACGAATCGCTGTTGGTAGAACAGTCCGTCGTATATGGCCCGTAAAGGGAAGTATAATACGAACTATAATTCTCGATAAGTTCCGTAATCCTATCTGATAAATAGACTATACTCTTCGCGTTCTCCGGAGCGGTGATTTCCTCAACTCCTCTAGAAATCTTAAACTCTGCCGTAAAATCTAAGCCGGTGCTCGTCGGCATCGTGACATAACTATAGGTCGAATCATTATTTACAACCGACTCGGTCTCTTTTGCTACGCTACGTACATAAACCCCGCTAAATTCTCCGCCGAATAAATCGTTTTTAATCATTACGATAATTTCAGGCAAATTTTCTAAACTTGTGCTTAAACTTTCGGCGCTTACTTCCTCTATCTCTACGTTGGAATTATTTTCTTCTGTTTCGTTCGTAGCAAAACACTTTGCTAGTTCATTTTCTTCAGTATCTTTCGCGACTATATTGATAAAGTTCGCTAACTTTTCCGTATCGAACGAAAGTTTATACGGTGTCCCCTCTAGTGACCAAGTTTTTTCGCCGTTATATTTTTCTAGTTTCAAAAAAGCATTTGCTTTGTAAAAATCAAAGTACTTTTTCCCAAACTCATTTTTCATTGCGTCTAAGGCTTTTGTCGCGCAACCATAGCTTTCTTTGTAGCTATATTTCGTCACCGAATCTAATTCGTCCATCGAATCAATCAGTTCCGGAACCGTTATTTTCCACCAAGTCCCGTCCGCTTCGGATAGTAGTTCAGAAACGGAATCGCTTCCAGCAGTTCCAAGCAACGAGGTTATCGAGCCAAAGCTCTCGCCAAAACTGGAAATTCCATCCACTTTCAAATACAAGTCATAATCTTTTGTCAAAACCGACTCCGCACCCACTTTAAACGAAATCGCGCCCTGAGAATAAGTTACGGTCGTCGAACCGGCAGACCGGCTGTTTTTGTCAACTTTCGAATCTATGTCAATAACAACTTTTCCTCCCGAACTCCCCATGTCGGTTTCAACCGAACCAACAACTTCGAAATCTTTCGCCTCTAATAATTTCCCCATTGCCGAAAGCGCCAAGTTTTCCGGCGTATGCATAACAAAATAAGCCGCCGCTGCTCCTCCGCCCAAAACCAAAACCGCAACTATCGCGATGATTAAACCGAGGAACTTTTTCGGCTTTTTTTCCCGAGCAACAGGAATCCCTTGCTCCGGAAAAGGCGTCGTAGAAGCCATATTCGCCCCAAGGTTATTCGCCGTGAACGCCGGCGCCTCGGTTTTATTCTCGACCGGAGTCTCTACTTTTTCGGTTTCTTCCGCCGGTTTGTCTACCTCCTCGCCAGCTGTCTCGCCAACCTGCTCATCAGTCGTCTCGCCAACTTCCTCGCCAACTCTCTCGCTAGCCTGTTCATCAGACGCTTCCTCGACTTTTTCAGTCTCTTCCTCTTTTTTCGTTTCGGTTCCCGAACTAGCAATAAACGGATTCGGATTTACGAGATTATCCTCCGGCGGATTAGGGTTTATATTTAATTCATTATTTTCTTTATCATCCATACTAAAATAATAGCATAAACTTTAAGAAAAATTAAGTTTTTATTCTTCGGCTAAATTAGCTTTTAAAGTTGAAATTAAATCCGAAAGCGGAACATATTCGCTCGGAGTTTTTATCTCCACGCTATCAGGATAAGAAAATTCTAAATCTACGGAAATATACGGCTTTTCTCCGTGAGAATTAACCGCGGCCAAACTATTTGTCGCCGAAACTTTCTTTAAAACGCGACTTTTATCTATCTCGACATAAGTTACATAATCTTTATTATAGTTTTCAATCAACTCTACTGTCTCTTCATCTAAACTAACTTTTTCCGAATTTTCTAAAATTTCTAACGTCGTCTCGCGTTCAAATTTTTCCGCACAGCTCCATAAATCCTTTCCAACTCGCGAATTTCTTACTTCGCTCAAAAAATCTGCCATTACTTTCGGACTAAAACTCAAGTAATAATAATCCGAAGTTAAACTAAAACTTTTCGGCCCAACGTTTTTATCTGAGCCTTTTCCGAGTTCAACGAATTTTAACTTTTCATAAATATCGGAAATCTCGCTAAGCCTCGTTTTTAAATTCCCGCCAACATTCCCTAAACAATTAATTACCTCTACAATTTTACTTTTTTCTAATGTATTTAAATGTAAAAACTCGCCCACAATCTCGACAACATCATCCGCCGAAACTTCCACCCAAGTCTTATCAAGTTCACCCAAAGTTTCAATCAACTCAGAAAGATAGAAAAAACTTTCCGAATCTATTACGTCTTCATAATCCTCGACGCTTTCTAAATCTTCAAAATCTAGCCCTTTCTCTTCTAAATCTTTTTCAACTATTTCGGAAACGGCGTCTTTTAACCCGTTAACATAAAAATAAACTTTTCCGTTCGAGGGCAGAATACTTCCGATAGTAAATTCAAGCGGGTCAAGTTTTTCATCTCTCGGCTCAACGACCAAGGTCATATTAGAAACGCCCGCCGAAAACGAAGAACTAGAATCCGAATCAAACTCCAAAGTCATCGAGCTAACATAATCAAACGGAAACTTCGGCGTATCACCATTTTCCACAATCGCCGTATCTTTAATAAAAATTTTTCCATCCAACGCAACATTTTCAGCCGAAAGCAAATTCTTTACCGCGCCTAAGGCTACATTCTCCGGACTATTATAAATAAAGAAAAAGAAATAAAAAATTCCGCCAGCAACAAAAGCTAAAGCAAAAAGAATTAAAAGAAAATTGCGTAACTTATGAGGCTTCTTCTTCGGCTCAGTCGAAAGCGGTTCGAGCGGCACGTTTTCCAACGGATCGGCCGGAGCGATTTTTGGAGTTTTCTTCAAAAAACTCGGAACGTCTTTTTCGTCATTCATACATTCATTTTATCACAAAATTTTAAAACTCTATGTTATAATAATGCTTATGGATAATTTTATCATTTCTAACATTAAAGCGAGGCAGATTCTAGATAGTCGCGGGAATCCGACGGTAGAGGCGGATGTCTTTCTTGAATCTGGACAGGCTGGACGTGCGGCGGTTCCTTCCGGTGCATCAACTGGTTCGGGCGAAGCCTTAGAGCTTCGCGACGGCGACGAAAAATATTTTAACGGAAAAAGTGTTCTAAAAGCCGTTTGGAATGTTAACTCAAAAATCAAAGACGTCCTTGTTGGTAATTCCGCCGACCAAGAAACCGTCGACCAAATCCTCTTAGACTTAGACGGAACCGAAAATAAATCTCGCCTTGGCGCGAACGCAATTCTAGCCGTCTCTCTTGCGACAGCAAAAGCCGTTGCGCGCGCGAAGCGTCTCCCGTTTTATGCTTATGTCGCCGAAATCGCCGGAACCAGCGATAGAATGTCGCTCCCTATGCCGATGATGAATGTTATGAACGGTGGCGAACATGCTGATTGGGCGACCGATTTCCAAGAATACATGATTATTCCGAAAGGCGCCGAAAACATCGCCGATGCCGTTAGAATTGGCGCAGAAGTTTTCCATTCTCTTAAAAACGTTCTTAAAGAACGCGGTTATCCAACAACCGTCGGCGACGAGGGCGGCTACGCTCCGAAAGTCCGCGAGGGAAATAATGAACCGCTCGAGTGTATCAAACTTGCCGTTGAACGCGCCGGCTTTAATTTTGGAAAAGATGTCGTGCTTGCGATGGATATCGCTTCGAGCGAATTTTATGACCATGACCACTACGTTCTAAAAACCAACGGCGATTGGAAGAGTTCTGACGATTTAATAAATTGGTATGATTGGATTATAAATAACTATCCAGTCATCTCGATCGAAGATGGCTTAGCCGAAAACGATTGGGAGGGTTGGAAAAAAATGACGGAGAGGCTCGGCGATAAAATTCAGTTAGTCGGTGATGATTTATTCGTCACGAACACGAAACTATTAAAACGCGGAATCGAAGAAAAGGCTGGAAATGCCATCCTCATTAAGCCTAATCAAATCGGCAGTTTATCAGAAACAATCAACGCCGTAAAAATGGCGAAAGCGAATAACTTTAAAACCATCATCTCCCATCGCTCCGGCGAGACTGAAGACGTTTCGATTGCCCATATTGCCGTTGGACTTGGTGCTGGCCAAATTAAAACCGGCTCGCTCTCACGAACCGAAAGAATGGCGAAATATAACGAACTAATCCGAATCGCGGAAGGGAATTCTCGTCTCGGATTGGCGAAAATCTAAAATTTATATATTATAATAAGGTTAAATGACCGACGAACTAAAAGCGAAGTTAAAAACCTTACCTAGTTCCCCCGGAGTTTATTTTCATAAAAATAAAGCGGGGGAAATTATTTACGTTGGAAAAGCGGCCGTTCTAAAAAATCGCGTCCGCCAATATTTCCATCATGACCTAAAAGACGCGAAAACCGAAGCCCTAAAAAAAGAAATTTATGATACGGATTGGATTGTGGTCGATACGGAAATGGACGCGTTATTTCTAGAAAGCGAGATGATAAAACGTTATCGACCGAAATGGAATATCTTGCTTCGCGACGATAAGACCGTTTCCTACGTTCGGATTGATTTAGAGTCAGAAATCCCTTACGTCTCCGTTACTCGCCAGCCGCTCGGCGACGATGCGGAATATATCGGCCCGTTTTATGCCAAAATAACAATCAATCGCGCGCTCCGGATTTTGCGAAAAATTTTTCCTTATTACGATAAGCCTTATGACGGCAAAAAAACTTTAAATACCGACTTAAGGCTAACGCCGAGGATTGAGGTTGGAGAATCTAGCCCGAAAGAATATAAAGAAAATTTAAAAAAGTTAATTCGCTATCTCGAAGGCGACCGGAAAACTCTAATCGAAGAATTAAAAACCGAAATGGAGTATGAATCAAGTCGCGAAAATTTTGAACGTGCCGCCAAACTTCGCAATGAATACTTCGGACTTTTAGAATTAAAAAAGAAAATTGTTTTTTCCGATAAAGAATTTCTCGATATTTCTTCCGACCGTTCTTTAAAGGAGCTTCAAAAACTTTTTAAACTAAAAACTCCGCCTAAACGGATTGAGGGCTATGACATTTCTCATCAATCCGGAACTAACGTCGTCGCTTCGATGGTTGTTTTTACGAATGGCGTTTCCGACCGCTCAGAATACCGAAAGTTCAAACTTAAAAATCAACAAAACAACGATACTGAAAGTTTAGCTGAAGTCATCTCTCGCCGCATTAAACATACTGAATGGAATTATCCCGATTTAATTATTCTTGACGGCGGGATTCCCCAAGTTTCTATGGTGAAAAAAATCCTCGACGAAAATAATCTATCTATCCCGCTCCTCGGTCGCGATAAATCTGGCAACCACTCTAAATCCGCGTCTGTAAAAATTATTATTCCCAAAGACGATAGTTTTCGCCTCAAAACTCTTTCTCCTAATTCTCACGTTGCTCGTCTAATCGCGCGCGTCGATGAAGAGTCCCATCGCTTCGCGATTACTTACCATACTCTTCTCAAGCGCAAAGAACTTCTAAAATAGCCCGAACTCTTGTCTTTTTCCTAATCTAGCCTTATAATATATTATATATGGATTTAGGATCAGTTTTTCAAACATCAATTTTAATCTCGGCGATTCTAGTTGTTCTTCTCGTCCTTCTTCAGCAACGAGGTGCTTCGCTTGGCGCTGGTCTTGGTGGCTCTGGCGAACTCTTTACGACTCGCCGCGGTCTCGATAAATCTCTTTTTAACGCTACCATCATCTTTATCGTCATCTTTATTCTTTCGATTCTAGGACTTATTTTAATCCCATCATAACCCTCTATGAGTATTTTTCAAAAAAAGCGTGGGCAAACTTTATCGACTCGTCTTTCTCGTTTCTCTAGAAAAGCTGGCGTTCTTAGTGAACGTCATCTTAAAGAGAATTTTCTTTCGCGCCTGTCTCATGTTTCCGATGTCCGTCTTTTCGTTTTAGAGTGGGGGTTGCTCGTATTTACTCTTTTTATGCTCGCTTTGACTCAGACTTTCTGGTATTCTGAATCTTTTTCTACTTCCACCTTCACGACCGGCGGAACTTATACCGAAGCGACTCTTGGAAAAGTCAACTCCCTAAACCCCCTTTTCGCTTCGACGAATACCGAAGAAGCCCTTGCTAAACTTCTCTTTTCTTCTCTAACTTCAGTCGATACATCCGGAAAAATCGGTAACGAACTAGCGAAATCTGTCCGCTCCGACGGGGCTGGAAAAATTTGGACGGTTATGCTCCGCGATAATCTAAAATGGTCTGATGGCGAACCTCTAACGAACGCCGACGTAATTTTTACCGTTAATCTTCTCAAAGATTCTTCCGTTATCTCCAATTTTTCTTCTAACCTTTCCGGAGTTAGCGTCGAGGAAGCGAGCGACAATAGCTTAGTTTTCACCTTGAAATCTAGTTACGCCGATTTTGACTCTGCTCTCGATTTTCCGATTCTTCCTAAGCATATTCTCGAATCCGTTGAACCTAGCCGTCTGCTTGAGTCTAATTTTTCGACCGAGCCAGTTTCTTCTGGCCCCTTTGCCTATACCGCAACCCAAAATCTCGGAATCGACGGCGAAGCAATCGTCTATCTTTCCGCGAACAAATATTATTATAAAAAATCTCCGAAGCTAAACAGCTTCGTCATCCATGCCTACCCGACGCTTGAGGAAATAAAATTAGCCATCGGCTCAGGCAATATCTCCGCAACCGCCGAACTTCTCCCGACCGACGCGAAAGATGTTTCCTCTAATTTCATCTATGAAAAACAAACCGCCATTAACTCCGGCGCGTATGCCTTCTTGAATTTAAAAAGTAACATCCTCAACAATAAAGATTTAAGAAAAGCCATCCAAAAGGGAATTGATTTAACCGAGTTGAGAAGTTTAGTTGGCGACGAGCTCGCGCTTGACTACCCAATCCTAAAAACTCAAATTGAATTATCTGAATGGCCTAGTCTTCCCGAACGGAATCTCGACGAAGCTCGTGAAATCATCAAAAACGCTAATCTAGGCGACGCGACTTTGAATCTCGTTACAATCTCAACCGGCTATTTCCCGACTCTCGCTGAGGATTTTGCCGCCCAACTTGAGGATTTAGGTTTTAAAGTCAATAAAACCATTTTCGATCCGGGTCAAGATTTCATCGTTAACGTCATCGCCCCCCGTAATTACGATATTTTGCTATATGAAGTAGAACTTGGCGCGACGCCGGATCTTCTTGCCTATTATCACTCTTCCCAAGCGACTCAAAGCGGTCTCAATTTGTCCAACTATAATAACCCGCTCGTTGATGATTTAATTCTCGGAGCGCGAGAAAGTGGAAACGACGACCTTCGCGAAAATAAATACATTAGTTTCCTAAGACATTGGATTGACGACGTTCCCGCGATTGGCCTTTATCAAATCAACATGAGCTATTATTTTAACAAGAACGTTAAAACTTTTTCCGAGGAAAATACTTTAGTCTCTCCGACTGATCGTTTCTCTGATGTAAAATATTGGGCTGTCGAAAAAACAACTAAAAATCGTACTCCCTAAAACGAAAAAGTATGATATAATATAAAAAGCGTTCTTCGCTAGAATTTTTAAATTTGCGCGCGTGGTGGAATTGGTAGACACGCTACCTTGAGGTGGTAGTGGCGATTTTAAAGCTGTGCTAGTTCGAGTCTAGTCGCGCGCACCAACCCTTGACAAACGCCTTGTTTATGGCGTTATTTTTTTCTCGTAAGTTTTCGCTTTACTTTATTTAATAATAATTTTTTCTTATTTAAAACTAATTTAAACCCCCCAATATATTCTTCCGTATATCCGCCTAGCCCATTTTTAAAATACAGCAGCGGGTTTTCTGGCGAAAAGTCTCCCTCCATCCCATAAAGATTTAACCTCGTAATTCCGCGTTTTAAACATTCCTCAATATTAAACCCTTTAATCGCCGTCGAACCGTTATAATGTTTATTTTTTTCAATCGTCCCCGCCACGAACGCCACCATCTCGTTTGGATGAATAATATCAACTTCGCTCGAAACTAACTCGCCGTTATCTTTTCTCCTCGCCTCAACAAAAATCGCTTCCTCTCCGAACGCGTCCCATAAATCCTCAAAATACTTTACTTTTCGCGTATGTACTCCGTTCCGACGGTCGCTTTCCTCAAGCGCCGTCAGCCATTCTTTCAGCTCCGCCTTTTCTTTTAAAACTTTAACTTCTAGCTCGCGTTGAGTCTTATGTAACTTTTTTCGTGTGCTCGCGTTCATCGAGAGTTCCGCTTCGCGAAAATCTTTGATTCCTGAAAGGTCTTTAATAAACATCCACCTATTCGCTTTATTTTCGATTTTTGTTGTAAACCCCTCGTGGACAAAATTATGTTTTTTAAATAATTTAAAAATTTCAGAACAATCAAATTTCTCAATATAACTTCCATCCATTTTTCTCGTCCCGAAAATTACGGGCGGAAAAATCTCAAGTTTGATAAACTTCTTCTCGTTTGCGAATTTCTTAAACTCATCAAGAAAAAAATCCAATAATTCTAGATTTTTATAATCAAGTATCGGACCGATTTGAATCCATCCCTCTCCGTCTCGCTCGACAACTAACCCCGCTACTAAAACTTCCTCCTTTTCCTTAACGCCAACGAGATAAGTCGAAAATCCCATCTTCTCTCGAAGCTCCGCGCGCTGAACCGACTGAAAAAAGTTTCCGTATTTATTTTTACGTTCAAAATCTCTAAATTCTTGTTTTTCTAAAGTTGTAAAAATCATTATTGCAAATCCCTCTGCTCCGCGGGCTTTAATTTCTTAATATAAATTTTTCCTAACGTATCTAACGGCGCAACAAACGTCCCAACAAATTCCTCGACTTTCCCGTTGAACCCTTGTTTGAACTTAAAAACCCCATTTTCCGGATCTGGGTGTGTCCCCCAAAAATTATATTTCAAAAACCCGTTTTTATAAGTATATTTTATCATCGCCCATTGAATCAAATGCGGCCCGCCCAACTTTTTATATTCTCTCCTCATCCCGCTTGAAAGATAAATCACTTCGCTTCCGTAAAGTAGGAAAAATCCCGTCGCAATCGGCGCCCCATCCGGCAGCTCCGCGACCACCGCTGTCGCTTTTTCTCCAAAATTTTCTTTTAACTCTTTATAAAAGTTTACATCTCGCGGCACAAAACCGTGTACCGCCCCCGCCTCTTTGACTAAATCATATAATATATTATATTCGTCGACTTTTAACTCTCTTAACTTTAAATCAAACCGCTCCGTTGCGTATTTTACGGTATAGCGATGATTTTTATGTAACGTTCTAAATAAAATCTTTTCCGCCTCCGCGTCGAGAGTATTATTTAAAACATCGTAGTCTCGCTCGTCTTCCGCTAAAGAAATTTTTGGCAAATTTTCTATCTCGGAAAAATTTATCGTATAAATCCATTTTACTTGTTCATACTCTCCGAGATACTTAAACTTAGCTTTTTCTAACTTTTCCTTAAAATCTTTCGGCGCGTCGGAGACGAGTAAATTTGGCGAAATTTGTAAACTGATCCCATTTTTTTTCTTCAAGAACTTTTTCGTTTCATCTAAAAATTCAACTAAAACTTCCGTCTCTAGTTTAAAGTCCATCACCGGCCCGCGCGACATCGTAAAAATCTTTTTTCCGTATTTTTTATAAATCACGCTGACGAGTCCCGCGACTAAAATCTTTTTATCCTCGATTAGCCCCAAAAGATACGCTTCCCGTCCGGTCTTCCTATATCGCCGAAACATCTCTAGACTTTGCATATAGTTTTTCGCCGGCAGGGTCTTTAAAAAACTCGCGAACTCTTCCTCTTTTATTTCGCGAAAAATCTTACTCATAAAATTATTTTAACATAATTTTCCAAAAATAAACGTCTTGACGCGGGAAAAACGGTCTTGTAAAATAAATATAAGCCAAATAAAGGTTAATTGGGAGAATAAATGAGAAAATCTACTAAACTCGTTTTAGTTTTAGGCGTTCTCGTCGGACTTAGCGCCGCAGTTCTTCCGTCGTCTTCTTTTGCTTCAACAACAGTCACGACTCAAACGAACAACGTTTCTCTTACCCTTGATAAAGTTCTTGCTCTTACTGTTGTTGGTGGAACTTCCCCTAGCTCCAACGCGACTTATAATAACGGAACTGGAACTTATACCGGAACTCTTGACGCTGCTGCTACCGATGCTCGATTCGGCGAAACGACTTTCCGCGTAACTTGTAATTATCTTACCGGGGCTGATGCTAACGACGCCTGCCCGAACGGTTGGACCGTAACCGCCGAAGCCGCGAATAAAGCAACGATTAGCGGGACTGATTATGCGACTATGGAGCCGAGCAATAATAGTAACCCCGCAAAAATCTATTCTAAAGAAACGACCCTTTCTTCTTCCCATGCGACATGGTTAATGAAAGTTGCTGGCGTTAGCAACGCCTTGAACCGCGGAACTACCGCGACTTACGCGACTAACTATAATAACCTTTACCTCGTTCCCGCTAAAGAACATCCTACCGCTGTTGCGACCGGAAATACTTTCCAAACCGTTAACTCTGTCGGTAATACTTATGTCGGCGAGCAAGATTTTAAAGTTACTTATGGAATTTCTACTGGTGGCGCGACTCCTGCTGATACTTATACTGGAGAAATTACTTACACTCTTTCGATTAACCCCGCTAGCTAAAAATGGAAACTAATTCAATCTCCATCGGCGTCTCGACCGGCGCTCAAGAGTTCGATAATCTCTCTCCCAGTGAAACCTATACTGGGAGTTTTGACATCATCAACACTAGCTCAATAGATTCAATCGCATATAAGATTATCATTGCACCGTATAGCGTTAACGATATAAGTTATGATGCTAACTTTTCCGACCGCGACGACTATAACCAAATCGTCGATTGGATTAAGTTGGAAGACACGAGCGGGGAACTAAACGAGAACGAAAGAAAAAAGATAAATTTCAAAATTGAAGTTCCCGAGAATGCCCCCGCCGGCGGTCAATACGCTAGCTTCCTTGTCCAAATAGTTAATCGAGAGGGCGAGAAAAACGAACTTTCCTTGTCGAGCAAGAGCCAAGTCGCCTCGCTAGTTTACGCGACCGTCGCCGGCGAGACGATAGAAACTGCTGATATTCTAGAAAATAATATAAATATCATCAATATCGATCGTCCAGTTTCTTTTTCGTCTATGGTTGAGAACACTGGAAACGTCCATCTTTCTGCCGCATATAATTTCCGCATTTATTCGCTTTTTTCTAACGAAGAAATTTTTTCTAACGAAGATACGCCCGCTGTTTCTACTCTCCTCCCAGAAACGATTTATTATACCGAGAAAAAATGGGAAGAAACTCCGAAGCTCGGTATTTTTCGCGTCGTCCAAGAAATCTCCGTCGCCGATTCTCTCGAAACTTTCAGCTCTAGCGAGAGAATAGTTTTTGTTTGCCCTAGCTGGTTTTTAATTTTATGTTCATTATTTATTTTCTCTATGATTTTCTGGTTTATTCTTCGTATTCGCGAGAGAAAATATAATATAAAACTCGCTTAAAATTTATTAAGAAAAAGTCTTGACTTTAAAAACCATAAGCGTATAATAAAAAATACAAAAGGTCATAAATAAAAATATAAAATTTAACACACAAATAAAAAGGAAAAACGATGGTTAAAACTTCTAAAATTATTGCTACGCTCGGCGTTGCCGCAGGGTTAGGAATTGCTCTTCTTCCTGTCGCGTCTCACGCTACTGATCCTATCGATACGACCGACGGAACTACGGTTACGGTTAATGTTGCTGATACGATTGCTGTCGCCGTTGAAGCTTCTGACGTCCACTACACTACTGGTAGCGCAATCGTAGTTGACAGTACTAATGAATTCAAGAACGAAGATGGTCTATATCACGATGTTCATGTTTCGGGAACTACGTATAATGACTACACTCTCACCATGTATGAAAGTGCTAACGATGGCGCATTAAAACACGTTTCTGCTAATGCTACCATTCCTACGTTTACCACTGCCGTTGATAATCTAGCCGAAGGCACTTGGGGTATGAAATACTCTGGCAAGAACGACACTACTTATAGCAGCAAATGGAACGGAGTAGGAACTCAATCTAGCCCAGCTACGATTTATAGCGCTTCTTCTACTAAGCATAGCGAGTACTACAACGATACATTCAAAGTTAAATACGGCGTTTATGCCGCCGAGGATCAGTTAGCTGGTCAATATACTGCCACTATCGTTTACTCTGCGACTGCTGCCGCCTCTATCTAATTTAGTCTAGAAGTAAAACTAAAAACAACCGCAAAAAGCGGTTGTTTTTTTATCTGTGCTCATATATAATAAATCATAGAAAAATTAGGAGGTATGTTTTGAAAAAGTTTAAGAAAATCGTTTTATTGTCATTTATCGCTTGTTCCGTCGTGTTTGGTTGTTGTTCTAGGCAAGTCTCCGCAAAAGAAAATACGTTTGGTATTCAAATTGCCCCGTCAATCCAACAAACCGGTGCTATCGACCCCGGAAAAACATATCGCAATAAACTTTCCGTAACTAACAACGAAGACGAGCCTATCGAACTCGAAATGGTCGTCGAGCCATATTCTGTCGAAAACGGTAGTTATACTCCAAATTACTCTAAGAAGACCGCCTTTACCGAAATCGTTAACTGGATAGAGTTCGACGATTATGAAACCCATCTCGAACCGGGCGAGACAACAGAAGTTGATTATACCGTTAAGATTCCGAGCAGCACTCACGGTGGCGGTCAATACGCCGTCCTCTTTGCTCAGGCTAAAAAGACTGATGATGGCGAAAATAGTATCCAAGCGATTGCTCGCAGTGGGACTATTCTCTTTGCGAAAGTTAACGGCGATATTATCGAAAAAGGGAAAATCGTCGACATTAAAACCGATACTTTTCTTCTTGCGCCGCCAATCAACGCAAGTGTTAAATTGACTAATACTGGGAATATCGACACGACCGCAAAAATCACCGTCGATATCGAAAATGCGATTACCGGCGAGAAAATTTATTCAAACGCCGACAGTCCTCGCGAATCGTCTCTTCTTCCCGAAACCGAAAAAGACGTCAATCTTCGCTTCGATAATGTCCTTCGTCTTGGCGTCATGCATCTTACTATGCGTGTCGAATATCTCGACGATATTCAAATCATCAACCGAACCGTAATAATCTGTCCAATCTGGCTTATTATTATCATTGTTGCTATTATAATAATAATTGTTGCGAAGATTTTAATTAAAAAGCGTGAGAACTCGAAAAAACGTTCAAATTCTCGCGGTTTTGAGAAGCCATCGGAAAAGTTTAACATAGGAGGATAAAATAAAGAAAAATGAAGAAATTCCTTGTCTGTCTCGTCCTTAGTTTAGCCGGAATTGTCGGAATTAGTAATAATGTTTTTGCTGACGGCTCCGCCATGAAAATCTCTCCTGTCGCGAACAGCTTTAACATTAAAGCTGGCGACGTCCAAAACTATACTTTCTCGATTGAGAACTCTGGAACCGAAAAGTATTCCTTTAAAGTCTATACTGCGCCTTATAACGTTACCGACGAAAATTACTCCAACGATTTTACCAAAGAAACAAATTACAGTCAGATAACTC
Organism: uncultured Candidatus Saccharibacteria bacterium; assembly: GCA_964610655.1. Lineage (GTDB taxonomy): Bacteria > Patescibacteriota > Saccharimonadia > Saccharimonadales > Saccharimonadaceae > Nanosyncoccus. The sequence continues at coordinate 6,672 of CAZSYG010000006.1, read as the reverse complement.
GTTGGATTACTTTCCAAGACGATTCCGGCAGTTTCGTCTCTAATCCCGTTTATTCAGTCGAGGCGGGCGAGAAAAAAACGATCGTCTATCGGATTTCAGTTCCAGAAGATATTCCCGAAGGCGGTCAATACGCGACGATTATGGCGGAAACTTTAGTCAATAGCGAAGCTACCGAAGAAAACAGCATGTCTATTGCTTCCGTTACGCGCGTTGGCCTAATTCTGATCGGCCATGGTTCCGGTTCGACCGATAATATCGCCGAGATTGTTGATTATAAACTTACAGGCTTCTTTACGCGAGATGAAGTTGAGGCCTCCGCAACCGTTAAAAATACCGGTAACACCGATTTTTCCGCAACATACACTTTAACCGCAAAAAGCATCTTCGGTAAAACTCTTTATACGAACTCCGATAGCTTCGTTATTTTTCCCGAGTCCCAAAAACGCTTTTCGACGAAGTGGACCGATACGCCAATGTTCGGAATTTTTAACGTTAGTTGGACGGTCAAGGCTCTCGACGCTGAAAAAACCGATTCTCATGTTATTTTAATCCTGCCGATTTTTGTCATAGTTATTGCGCTTTTGCTATTGACAAGCATAATTATTTGGACTATAATCCTCTTTAGGAAGCGTAAAGAACGTAGTTCTCGATTAGTAGTGTAGAGAGTCGAGAAAAACGTTTTCTTCCGAAATAAAAACTAAAAATAAAGCGAGTGTAGAGTTATGAAAAACGCCAAAAAACGATTTTTAGGGCTCGTTAGTCTAGTATTAGTCGCTATAATGACTATCGTTGCTCTATATATTCCGTCGCCGGATGCCGCCGCTACGTCATCCCATACGGACACAATAGTAGTAAGGGTCTATGACTCCTATCCGGAGATTGTTTTTACTTCTCCTGAAAACGGTCATGTCCAAACCAATCCTCTTTTTAAGTTCCACCTAGATTACGAAAATTCTTCCGAAATTAAATTAGTTTTAAAGTATTACGCGGTTAACGACGTTAGCGGCGAAGTTACGAAAGTCGAAATTCCGATGAGTGAGATTGTTCCCCAAAATCTAGATCCTAATCTAGAAATCGCTTCGGGTAGCTTCGAGTATGATTTTAACCTCGCGACTTGTACTGTAGGTTATCTTGGCGCTGAATACGTTCTTCCTAGTTGTCAAAAAACTCGCGCCGGCGGACTCCAACTTGCGGCAGCCAATCTCCCGATTGATGACGAGAAATTAACTTATAATCATTATTATCTTCACGCCGAAACATCTAGCCCAGTTGGCTATGACGAAGATGATATCGAGTTCTTTTATGTCCCCGCCATCGTTCGCGTAACTGGAACCGACGAAAACAACAACCCAATTCTCGAAGTTGAGTTCGACGACGGAGTTTCCGGTACGGAATTCGATATTTATGACGAAAACGGCAACAAAATCAATGAAAAACCGTTTTATGTCAAGAACGATAATAAGAACGATGATGGCGAATATGTCGCTGGAAAGAAAACCTTTACGCTCGATCTCGGAAGTTATGGCGTGAAGACTGGTAAATATCTAGTTAAACTTACCGCTTTTGATGAAGACGGCGAAGAAATTATCGCCCCCTACGACCAACTTATCGAGGGGAAATATGATGCCGTAGTCATCAACTATGAAGCTCCCGAAGCTCCCGAAGTCCCGAATACCGGTCACTTCCTTTCCTCGCTTAACATCTCTACCGAAGATTATGTCATAACTAGCGTAATTGCTTTCATCACTGTCGGAATTCTCGTCTTAATGTTTACGATGAGAAAAACTAAAAAAGATTATCGAAAAAATCTAAAACGACGTTAATCTAACTCTAGATTTAAAACGGACGCTCAAAACTGCGAGGGCGTCCGTTTTTTTAAAGTTCATCCTTTACAAACCTCCAAAAATGAGATAAAATAAAAAAGTCCGATTTTAGGATAAGTGGGCGGCTAGCTCAGTTGGCTAGAGCGTTTCTTTGACGTAGAAAAGGTCAGGAGTTCGAATCTCTTGTCGCCCACCATTCTGATCATTAGACCACGAAATTTGGGTCGGTAGCTCAGCTGGTTAGAGCACGGGCCTTTTAAGCCCGGTGTCGAGGGTTCGAGCCCCTCCCGACTCACCAATCATCCAGAAAACTAATAAGCCTCCTAAAAAGAGACTTATTTTTTTTCTGTATATTTTTTATTTAGCTTATGCTAAAATAAACTTATGGCTACTAAAAAATCTATTTCTAAAACTGCGAAAAAAACTAAAACTTTAAAATCGACTAAACCCGCTCCAAAAAAGCCCGCGAAAGCCTGCGAATATTGTCATGTTTCTCATTTTGTCGGCGGAACGATTATCCTCGCCGGAATTTTAATCCTCTTTTCTTTAATTTGCGCGATTATCTGCCTTCTTACCCCGAAAACTGCTCTTTCTGACGCGGAAAAATTCTCCGCGGAATACTCAAAAGTCGAAACCGACAACCTTTTCGTCTATAAAACTAGCGCCGAAATCATCGACGTCTTAGAACATGGAACCGGCGTCGTCTATTTTGGTTTTCCGTCTTGCCCTTGGTGTCAGGCTTACGCTCCGATGCTAGACTCTCTTGCGAAAGAAGCGAATTTGTCCGAAATTTATTACTATAATCCTCTTGAAGACCGAAAAAATAATACCGAAGAATATAAAAAACTGATTGAACTCCTAGGCTCGAATCTCCAATACAACGATAAAAACGAACGCTATCTTTATGTTCCCGATACAGTTTTTGTTAAAGACGGCGTAATTATCGGTAATGATTTCGAGACGTCTAAAGACACCGCCGGCGCGGAAACCCCCGAAATATATTGGACTGAAGAAAAAGTTGAAGCCTTCAAAACCAGAATTTCCGGCTATCTCGCCCAACTAAAGTAAAATTATTTAGCTCTTGCTTTTTACCGCTAAAAGTGGTAAAATAAGAGTTCTATGAATAAAGAAAAAATCAGAAACGTTGCGATTATTGCTCATGTCGATCACGGAAAAACGACTCTTGTTGACGGGCTTCTAAAACAGTCCAATACTTTTCGCGAGAATCAGGCGGAAATGTCCCAGACTTTAATCATGGACAGCATGGATCAGGAACACGAGCGCGGAATCACGATTACTGCGAAACAGACCGCCGTTTTCTATAACGGTTATAAAATCAACATCATCGATACCCCAGGGCACGCCGACTTTTCCGGCGAGGTCGAACGCACGCTGAACATGGCGGATGGCGTCCTTCTCATTGTTGATGCTCAAGAAGGCCCGATGCCCCAGACCAAATTCGTTCTCCAAAAAGCCCTCAGTCTCAAGCTAAAACCCGTTGTTATCATCAATAAAATCGACAAACCCGCCGCCCGCATCGAAGAAGTCAAAGATGAAATTTCTGATTTATTCTTGGAGCTCGCAACCGACGAGTCTCAGCTCAACTATCCAATTTATTACGCTATCGCCCGTGACGGTCGCGCCGGAAAAACGACCGACCTCGACGATGATTTAAACGTCATCTTCGACTCTATCATCAACGACATTCCCGCCCCCTCGATTGACGAAAACGAAGGAAAGGGCGCCCAACTTCTCGTTGCCGCTCTCGCCGCCGATAACTATCTCGGAAAATACACCATCGGGAAAATCCATCGCGGGAAACTTAAGAAAGGCGAAACAGTTAAATTGCTCCAAAAGTCCCAAACTCTCTCCGCTAAAATCGAAAAACTTTTTACCTATCGCGGTCTTGGAAAAGAAGAAGTTGCTGAGGCTTACGCTGGCGATATCGTCGCCTTGACCGGAATCGAAAAAGCCAGTATCGGCGACACGATTGCGACTGGCGAAAATCCCGAAGCTCTTCCAACCATCGAACTTGAACCGCCGACTCTTTCGATTTATATCGGGCCGAATACTTCGCCTTTGAAAGGGAAAGAGGGCGAATTCACGACTTCTCGCCAAATCGCCGAGCGCCTCGAAAAAGAGCTCGAAACCAACATCGCCCTGAAAATTACCCCCGAAGGTCTCGGCTATAAAGTCTCCGGTCGCGGCGAGCTTCATCTTTCCGTCCTAATCGAAACTATGCGCCGCGAGGGCTACGAACTCGAAGCCGGTCGCCCAGAAGTCGTCTATAAAATAATTGACGGCATCAAACAAGAGCCGGTCGAATCTTTAACTATCGAGGTTGACTCGCCCTTTGTTGGCGCTGTCTCCCAAGAACTCGGAATCAGAAAAGCCGACCTCGTCTCTCAGGAACTCACTTCCGCCGGAACGACCCGTTTTACTTACCATATTACCACCGCCGCTCTTATCGGTCTCCGCAACAATCTTCTAACCGCAACTAAAGGAACGGTCATCATGTCCTCTATTCCTAGAGGTTATCAACCCGTCGATTCTAAATATAAGCCCGAACGCAACGGCGCGCTAATTTCTTTTGAATCTGGGACTTCGACCGCCTATGCCCTCGATGCCGCTCAGGCTCGCGGGATTCTCTTCATCCCGCCCCAAGTCCCCGTCTATCAGGGTATGATTGTTGGCCTCTCGAACAAAAAGGAAGACATTGACCTTAACATCTGTCGCGAAAAACAACTAACCAATATGCGCACTCACGCTTCCGATGGCGCCATCCAACTTACCCCTCATACTCAACTTTCTCTCGAACAATGTCTTGATTTTCTCCTTGACGACGAGCTCCTTGAAGTTACCCCGAAATCTCTCCGCCTCAGAAAACGCCAGCTCGACCCGATCAAGCGAAAACGAGAAAATCGCGCCTAGACTCCACCCCTGTTTTGCCCCCCTTACTCTTGACAAAAAACCGTAAGTGTGATAGAATAGAGATAAGACTTGAGAAAGCCGTTGCTTTCTGATTCTCGAATTTTTAAAGAAAGAGGTGCTAAAGATGCGGCTAATGAACTTTTTTGCTCGAATGTCGGTTACGCGCTACAATAAATGTCGACCCGCCCGCCGTCTGTTCCGGAAGCTCTACCAGCTCTGCTCGATGCTCTACTGCCTTTTCTCCCCGCTCCATCACCGTAATCTCTCAATGATGAAAAACGGCGAAATCATCAACACCTACCCTTGGCCGTATAACGACCTGTTATTTGCGAACTGGTCCGAATCGGACAAGGACAACGACTACTCGCTCGTCCCTGACCCCTCTGGTTGTGTTGTAAAATACGCAACTTCGTATTGCGCTTATAAAATTTACGAAACAACCGGTCATTGGCCCAAGCGGACTTCTACGCGTCGCCGTTTCGACGCGAAAGATTGGCGAGAGTTTCTTCGCGAAGCTGGCTACTACGAAGTCGACCATGCTCCCTCGAAGAATTTCTTCTACGTCGGCATTCGGACTCACCCCTATCGCAGCGTCTATGGCGAGGTCGTCTGGTTTGAGCGCTACGATGAAGAATCGGTTGACGCTGTCCTCGTTACGACCTATGACCATAAAATCTTTGTCCCGAAAATCGTCCGCACTCCGGATTATATTTGGGTCAAGATTGCTCGTCGCCACTCATCGACTCCCATCCCCGTCCGAACCGCAACGCGCCATCCGGCCTTTCTTGGCTAGTTCCTCTTTCCGTCCTTTCTCCCCCGAAATTCGGGGGATTTTTATTGGCTTTATGATATAATTTTCTTATGTCAAACTCTTATCTTGTCGATTCCCATTGCCATCTCCACGACCCCGAATTTTTCTCACCCGATTTAGCCGAAACAATGCTCAAAAACGCTACCGAAAACGGCGTTCAACAGGTTATCTGTATCGGAACTTCCGCCCGCGACTCAAAAACCGCCCAAACTTTCGCCGAGTCGCACGCAAACGTCTTTTGGACTTACGGGATTCATCCAGAGGAGGCGGGGAGAGATGAAGACAATGCGACCTCAAGGCGCGAAAAATCTCTTGTTGCTATCGGCGAAATCGGGCTCGACTACCATTACCCGAACTACAATAAACCTGTCCAAATCAAACTCCTCGAAAAAATGCTTTCGCTCGCAACCGACCTCAATCTCCCCGTCTCCCTCCATGTCCGCGACGCTTTCCCTGATATTTTCGGGGTTTTAAATAATTTTCCGAATTTGAAGGGCGTTTTTCACTCTTTTTCCGACTCCGAAGAAAACCTTAAAGAAATTCTAAGACGCGACTTTTACATCGGCATTAACGGCCTCGCGACTTTTGCGAATCTCCCTTGTTACAAAAATCTCGAACAAACCGTTCCGCTCGAACGAATCTTGCTCGAAACCGACGCCCCTTTCTTGACCCCAGTTCCGAAACGTGGTATAATAAACGAACCAGCATATATCAAATATATCGCCGAATGGTTATCAACTAAATTAGGAACTTCTCTCGAAACAGTAACAGAGAAAACAACCGAAAATGTCCGAAATCTCTTCTGTCTTCCGAATCCCAACCGCCCCGAAAAAGGCCTATGATTTTGTTGATCCCGCGGACTACGAAGTTTACTCCGAACTGAATAAAATCGCCGAGGAGATTGAAGAATGTCGCTTAAACGCTCGCTAACCTCTTATAGAACTTTCGGTAAACTCCATCCCACCGTTGATGATTTAATCAACGCCGAGTCGGAGCTCGGGCGCACTCTTTTCGGTCCTATTCCTGCCGGTCATCAGCGCGAATTTTTTGAACATAAGAAGAACGTTTGGATTTACCACGAATCTTGGAATGAATTTGGCAAGAGAA
>CAZSYG010000005.1:0-31359 GCA_964610655.1 uncultured Candidatus Saccharibacteria bacterium | reverse complement strand
TCGGGTGAAAGATCTCACCGAGGCTGAAGAACAAAAAATCAACGATATTATTTCCTCGAAATACTCCGTTGAAGGTGATCTTAAACGCCTCGTAACCAACAACATTAAACGCTTAAAGGATATTAACTCCTATAAAGGTGTCCGTCATAAAGCCGGTCTTCCGGTTAATGGTCAACGTACCCGAACGAACGCGCGTACGCGTAAGGGTAAAGCGATCGCGGTCGGTGGCGCTCAACCTAAAGCAGCTTCTAAAACCTAAAGATAAGGAGTAAAGGAAAAATGTCAGAAGAAACTACTGTAAAAACCGCAGCTCCTAAGGCTAAAAAGGGCAAACGTATCGTTACTTCCGGTCAGCTTCATATCCAAGCGACCTTCAACAATACAATTGTCTCCATCTCCGACAAAAAAGGCGAGGTTCTCTCCGCGTCTTCTGCTGGAGCCAACGGCTTTAGAGGTTCCAAGAAGGGAACCGCTTACGCCGCCCAAATCGCCGCCGAAAAAGCTGCTGAAGTCGCAAAAAAAGAACATGGACTTAATTCCGTCGATGTTTACGTTAAAGGAATCGGACTCGGCCGCGATAGCGCTATCCGCGCCGTCTCAGGTCTCGGGATTAAAATCGATAGTATTACCGATACTACTCCCATCGCCCATGGTGGCGTCCGTCCTAAGGGAGAAAGGAAACCATAATGGCTCGCGATAAATCCCCTATTGTTAAACAATCTCGTCGCGAAAGTTACGCTCTCGCGCCGAAAGCTCATAAAGTTATGAGTCATAAATCCGGTATTCCGGGTCAACACGCCGATATGCGTGTTCGTGGCGGTAGCCTTTATCTAACTCAGCTCCGCGAAAAGCAAAAAGTTCGCCGTCTTTACGGTCTTCTCGAAAAGCAGTTCGCGAAACTTATGAAAGAGGCTCAAAGCTCCGAAGGCTTAACTGGCGAAAATCTTCTCGAATACCTCGAGCGCCGCGCCGATAACGCCGTTTATCGCGCTGGTTTCGCGACAACTCGTCGCCAAGCTCGCCAACTCGTCTCCCACGGTCATTTTACCCTTAACGGTAGGCGAATCGACATCCCGTCTATTCGTTTAAACGCCGGAGACGTTCTAGAAGTTCGTCCAAAGTCACAAAAATCCGAATACTTTAAGAATCTCGAAAATATCGTTTCCGCCGCCGGTCAAAATCCTCTTTCTTGGATGAAAGCCGACGCTAAGAAAATGAAAATCGAGATTACCGGAAAACCAAAGCGCGAAGAAGCTGAGGTGGGAATTAACGAACAATTAATCGTTGAGTATTACTCACGCTAAGGATAAGGAGAGAAATATAAATGACAACTAAAGCTATTCACACTGCTAACCTCGCCGAAATCAATGATTTAGGCGAAAATAGCGCCGAGTTCGTTATTAAGCCGCTTTACTACGGCTACGGTAATACCCTCGGAAACTCTCTCCGTCGCGTTCTTCTTTCCTCAATCAAAGGCGCCGCGATCACTTCTTTCTCTATCGAAGGAACTACCCACGAATACTCCGCTATCGCCGGAATCCGCGAAGATGTCGTTGACATCATGTTAAACCTTAAAAATATCCGCTTAAAGTCTCATTCTGACTCTCCTGTTGAGGCTACGTTGGAAATTAAAGGTAGCGCCCAAAGCGAAAAAGATGGCGATAAACGCGTAACTGCCGCCGACATTAAACTTCCGGCCGACGTCGAACTCGGGAACCCGAACCAAGTCATCTGCCACATCGACGACCCGAACTTCGTCTTAAAGATGAACTTCGTCATCGAAACCGGCTGCGGCTATTTAACCATCGACGAATCCGGTAAAGACCGAATCCATAGCGACATGATTGCCCTCGATGCCGTCTTCACCCCAGTTCTCCGCGTTCGCTACAAAGTCGAAAACACCCGCGTTGGCCAAGACACCAATCTCCAACAACTTTCTCTCGTCATCGACACCGACGGGACAATTACCCCGCGCGAAGCGTTTGAGGAAGCTGCGGCGATTCTTGTCGAACAATACAAAGCCCTCGCTGGCAAAACCGAAGTTACCCCTGCGGAAACCCCTGGCGTCGAAGACAAAAAATCTTCCGACGGTCTTAATCTTCCGATTGAGGAGCTCGGTCTTTCCGCCCGAACCGCTAACGCCCTCGTTAACAACGGAATCAAAAACCTTAAACAGCTCGTTGATTTGACCGAAACTCAACTTAAAGAGCTCAAAGGCTTCGGTTCTAAGGCGTTAGAAGAAGTTAAAGATAAAATAACGGAGTTAACAAAATAATATGCACCGCCACGGATATAAAGGCCGTAAATTCGGCCGCGAAACCGACCAGAGATCCGCACTTCTTCGTGGGCTGATGTGCTCTCTAATCAAATACCAAAGTATAACCACCACCCTCGCGAAGGCCAAAGAAATTCGTCGCCCGACCGAAAAGCTAATTACCCTTGCTAAGAAAGATAATTTAGCTTCTCGTCGCCTCGTTATCGCTCGTCTTGATGATATGGAAGTCTCTAGCTTGCTCATTGATAAAATCATCCCCCAGCTCAAGCGCGACTCCGGCTATCTAAAAATCGAGCACGCCGGCTTTCGCAAAGGCGATCATGCCGAAATGGCCACCATTTCTTTCGTCGATGACATTGATTTAGCTCTCGACATTAAGAAACCTGAGCCGAAAAAGGAGGAAAAGAAGTAATGAAAACCTACTCCCAGAAATCCTCTGAGATTTCCCGCGACTGGTATCTTATCGACGCTTCGACTTTGCCTCTCGGAAAGCTAGCTGTCGTTATCGCTGATAAATTGATGGGGAAATCTAAAGTTACTTATACCCCCCATACCGACAACGGCGATTATGTCGTCGTTATCAACGCGAAAAACGTTAAAGTAACCGGTAATAAAATGACCGATAAAAAATACTATCGTCATTCCGGCTTTCCGGGCGGCTTAACTGAGCTTAAACTCGAAGAAGTCCTCGAAAAAGACCCGTCGCTCGTTATTAAAGAAGCAGTCAAGGGTATGCTCCCGAAAAATAAGTTAGCGGCTGACCGTCTCGCTCGCCTCCGCGTTTTCGAAGGTAGCGAACATTCTCATACCGCCCAACAACCAAAGGAGATTAAATAATGACGACCTCTAAAACTACCTATATCTACGGACTCGGCCGTCGTAAAGCTGCGACTGCCCGCGCTCGCCTCTTTAAGGGCAAAGGCGAAATCACAATCAACGATAAACCCGCGCTCGATTATCTCTCTGGTAACAAAAGTTACCTCGCCGAGATTACCGACCCGCTCGCTCTCACTCAGAAACAGAAAGACTACAACATCTCCATCCGTGTTTCTGGCGGCGGTCTCGCTGGCCAAGTTGACGCAATCAAACTCGCCATCTCCAAGGCCCTCCAAACCGAATCCCCCGATCTTCGCCCAATCTTGAAGAAAGCCGGCTTCGTTAAACGCGACCCGCGTGAGAAAGAAAGGAAGAAATACGGTCTTCGCTCTGCTCGTAAGAAAGAACAGTTCAGCAAGCGTTAATCTTCATTCACAAAAAAGAAAGAAACCTCTTTACAGGGGTTTCTTTTTATGCTATAATAAAAGAGTTCAGGGTATTTTTTCTTAAAAAATACCCTAGAGGTACCTCTAGAAATTTCAAGATTGGAGTGAAGATTTTGTATTACATTCACAATCCGTCCGAGTCCCATTTCCCCTCGATTAGCGGTCGTCCGGAGTTCAAAATCATCGTCCCGCCAAACTTAACCGCAGAACTCACGATGATTCTCGTCAACGAAGACGAAGTTCCGTTCGAGTTTCCGAATCCGAAGCCCGTGTTTAACGAGCTCCTTGCTGAAAACTCGAACTGGTTTCCCTATCGGATTTCCTTTACGGATGATAGTCTCCTGATTACTTTCGCGAAGCGCGAAATCGAGCTCGATCCCGAAGATGCCGACGTCGATATCTACGATACACGCGACTTTTCTATCTCCCGCCCTTATGCGAGCTTTAACCCCTCGCTCGACGGAATGACGTTTCTCGTAAAACTCTTCGACTCTGACGGCGAATACCTCGAGGCCTATAATATCTTCGTCTGCGACGACGTCATCTATGTCTCCGCTGAAGACGGCGCGTTTGACTATGTAATTGGCCGTCCCTCCTAATCTTCTCCGCCCCGCTTCCCGCGGGGCCTTTTCTTGTCCGGAAACGCTTCTCTGTTCCACCTCTATTAGTTTTGTCATTTTCCCTCCGCGCTCCAATAGTTCAAAAATATGCTATAATAACCTTATGAAACTATCGAAATCTTTCATCAAAACCCTCCGCTCCGCCCCGAAAGACGAAACCGCCCTCTCCGCAAAATACCTCGTCCGCGCTGGCTACGTTTATAAAGAACTCGCCGGAGTTTACGATTTTCTCCCCCTCGGCTTAAAAGTCCTCGAAAACATTAAAAACATCGTCCGCGACGAACTTAACCGCCTCGGTTGCGAAGAGCTTCAGCTTTCCGCGCTCCAAAACCCGAAGCTCTGGGAAAAAACTTCCCGTTGGGACGACCAAGCCGTCGATATCTGGTTCAAGACAAAACTTTCCGCCGGCGGCGAACTCGGTCTCGCCCCGACCCACGAAGAACCAATCACGAACCTAATGAAAACTTATATCGAAAGCTACAAAGACCTTCCCGTCGCCGTTTACCAGTTCCAAAATAAGTTCCGAAACGAGCTCCGCGCGAAATCCGGAATCCTCCGCGGTCGCGAATTTTTGATGAAAGACCTCTATTCTTTCTCCCCCGACGAAGAGACCCATGAAAACTTTTACCACCAAGTCGAAACCGCCTACAAAAACATCTTCGACCGCGTTGGTCTCGGCGACGATACCTTTGAAACGTTCGCTTCCGGCGGAATTTTCGCAAAATACTCCCATGAATACCAAACTTTCCTCCCCGTCGGCGAAGATACCGTCTATTATACTAAAGATAAATCCGTCGTCTTAAACGAAGAAGTCCTAACCGACGAAGTTCTCTCCGATCTCGGCGTAAAAAGAGAAGACCTAGAAAAAACAACCGCCGCCGAAGTCGCAAATATCTTTACCTTAAAATATAAATACTCTGAGCCTCTCGGTCTCGATTTTACCTCTAAAACCGGCGAGCGCAAAACCGTTTATATGGGTTGCTACGGAATCGGAATCTCCCGCGTCATGGGCGTTATTGCCGAAAAATTTGCCGACGAAAAAGGGCTTGTTTGGCCCGAATCCGTCGCCCCGTTCAAGTTTTATCTCATCGGAATCGGCGAAGAGGGAACGAAAAAAGCCGAAGAGATTTATGAGAAAAATCCCGACCTCTTCATTTTCGACAATCGCGACGTTCGCGTTGGTGAAAAAATGGCGGACTCCGAGCTTCTCGGAATCCCTTACCGCGTCGTCATCTCTGATAAAACTCTTGCTGAAAATTCTGTCGAATTTACCGAACGAAAAAATGGCGAGAAAAAACTCTTGAAATTAGCCGAGTTTCTTGCTAAACTCTAAAAAGTTATTATAAGCATACGCTTTTATCCTAAAGAGGAGTTTTATTTATGTCTAAAAAGACTATTGATTTAACCGTCGAGGGAAAACAAGAACTCGAAAAAGAACTTGAAGCTTTAATCGCTGAACGCCCCGTTATTACCGAAAAAATCGCGACTGCCCGCGCTTTTGGCGACCTCTCTGAAAACGAAGATTATTCCGCCGCCCGCAACGAACAAAAACTCGCCGAATCGCGCATTGCCGAAATCGAAGATATTCTAAAAAACGCGAAAATAATCAAATCGAAAAAAGGCGGGAAAATCGGGCTCGGCTCAAAAGTCATCGTAAAACTCGCCGGAAAAGAATACACTTATTCCGTCGTTGGGCCAGTCGAAGCGAACCCTCTCGAGGGGAAAATTTCTAACGAATCTCCGATTGGCAAGGCGCTCTTCGGTCGCGCCGCCGGCGAAGAATATACCCTCCCGAACGGAAATAAAGGAAAAATCCTCTCCGTCGAATAATTTATTGAATAAAAATCGAGCTTATGGTAATATAATATTATGATTCTGCTCGAACGCGTATCTAAAGTCTATCCGGGCGACTCGAAGCCCGCCCTCGACAACGTCTCGCTCCATATCGAGCCGAACGAATTTGTTTTTCTCGTCGGAAAATCCGGTGCCGGAAAATCGACTTTAATGAAAATGATTACCAAAGAGGAAGATCCCTCCGCCGGAAAAATCGTCGTCGGCGGGATTGACCTCGATTATGTAAAACGTCGCCATATCCCTCATTACCGCCGTCGTCTCGGCGTCGTTTTCCAAGATTTTAAACTTCTCCCCCGTCGAACCGTTTATGAAAACGTCGCTTTCGCCCTCGAAATTGCCGGAATGCGAAACTACGACATCAAGAAAACCGTCCCGAAAATCCTCGACCTTGTCGGTCTTTCCGACCAAGCCAAAAAATTCCCCTCCCAGCTTTCCGGCGGCCAAAAGCAACGAACCGCAATCGCTCGCTCCGTCGCCCGCCAGCCTAAAATCCTCATCGCCGATGAGCCGACCGCGAACCTCGATAAGGCGACTTCCGCCGAAATTATCGACCTTCTCCAAAAAATCAACGATTTCGGAACCACCATCCTCGTCACAACTCATAACGAATCTATCGTTAATAATCTCCAAAAACGCGTCATCACCCTCAAAGACGGCATTATCGTCTCCGACCAGAAAAATCACGGTATCTATCGCCTCGACGGCGAGCCGGAAACCGTCTATTCTAACGCCCCGAAAGCTCCGGGCTTCCGTCGCTCCCCTAGCTCCCCCGCCGTAAAATCCCGCTCTCCCTTAAACCCTAAACGAAAACTTGTCCAATAAGGTAGCCTAAAATGAAAAACCCCGAAAAGAAAATCACCAAAAAGAATTTAAGAACCCTAACCAAAAACGGTGGCGCCCATAAACTCCGCAACTCCACCCGCATCGTAAAATACGGCGCGATTAACTTCGCGCGCAACATCTGGCTTTCCGCCGCCGCGTCCTTAATCATGACCGTTACGCTCTTGATTCTTTTTATAACCGTCATCGCCTCCGTCATTCTTTCCGAAACCGCCGACGTCATGCGCGACAAAATCGACATCACCATCTACTTTAAGCCCCAAACTTCCGTCGAAACTTTAGCCGAGCTCTCGAAAATCATGTCCGCCGACCCGAACGTAAAATCCGTCGAAACCTCAACTTCCGAAAAAGAATATCTCCGCTTCATCGAAGAAAACGCCTCAAACACCGAACTAATTTCTACCCTCGACGACCCAGATATGAAAGAAATCATGCTCTCGACCATGAACTCGACCATGTCGGTCAAGGTCTATGATTTAGACAACCTCGACTCGATTCGCAACCTCGTCGCCGCCAACGAACTTTTCATTAAAAACGTCGATAACGAAAAAGAAGCGACCTACGACGAAAACCGCTCCGAAATCTCCACCATCACCTCTTGGGCAAACATCGCCAAAAACGGCGGAATTATCCTCGGCGCTGTTTTCTTAGGAATTTCCATCTTAGTCATCTTCAACACAATCCGCATGGCGATTTTCTCCCGTCGCGAAGAAATTTACATGATGAAGTTAGTCGGCGCCGACCGCGGTTTTATCAAAGGCCCGTTTCTCGTCGAGGCGCAGCTTTCCGGTATTCTTTCCGGCATCATCGCCGCGACGATTGGTTATTTTGGCTTCTGTTTTTTGGAGCCGAAGTTAACCGCTTACGGAATCGACGTCTCGACCATCATGAACATCTTAGAGTCGAACAAATTAGTCTTAGTCTATCTAGTTATGTCCGGCGGCGGCATGTTAATCGGAACTATCTCCGCGAACCTTGCCGTCCATAAATACCTAAGAAGAGCCTCCCATTAAAATAAAATCTTCTTGTAAGATTTAAAAATAAGTATTATTATATACTTATGGTAATACTTAAACGCTTAAAAAACTTCTTTCTAGTTTTCCTAGCGTTTTTGATTGTCTTAGGAACCGTCCTTTTTATAAAGCCCGTTAACGCGACTCCGTTCTGTAATACCGACGCTTGTAAGGAGGCCGAAGCGAAAGAAGCCGAAGCTCGCGAAAAAGCGACCGAGGCGACGAAAGCCGCCGATAGCCTAGAGTCCGTCATCACCGGCTTAGAAAGCGAAATTGCCGCCATCGAGGCGAAAATCGCCCAAAGCGAACGTGAAATCGCCGATCTTGAGCTAAAAATCCAGCTCACCGAAGAAAAACTAACCGCCCAAAGAACCGCCCTCGCAAATCTCCTCGTTGATATGCATTTCGACTCGACTCCCGACGCGATTCTCATCCTCGCCGGTTCCAACTCTATCTCCGAACTCGCCGAAAAAGAGTCTCGCGAAGAAACCGTAAAGACCCAAGTCACCCAATCCGCCAAAGAAATCAAAAAACTCAAAACCGAACTCGAAGATTCTCGCGCCGAGATAAAACGCATTCTCGTTGACCAAGAAAACCAGCGCGCCGTCATCAGCGAAAAGCGCAACGAACAAACCGCTCTTCTCGCTCGCTACCGCGATAACGCCGAAAATTATTCCGCCGAAGCCGAAACCGCCCGCATCGCCAAGGAACAAGCCATCGCCGAAGAAATCGCCCGTCTAAACAGCTCCGGTGTCGCCGGATTCGGCGTCAACACTTATATTTACCAAGAAGATTGTCCTCATAAAAACCTCGCCTACGGGACGCAATGGGGCTACGTCTGCCAATGCACCAGCTACGCCGGCTATAAGGCTTACGAACATTGGGGCGTCTATATCGCCTACTGGGGGAACGCCTATTCTTGGGACGAATCCGCCGCCGCCCGCGGCTACCGCGTCGATACTACCCCCGCCGCCTATACCGTCGCCGTCAGCAACTCCGGCGAATGGGGTCATGTCATGTGGGTCGAAAGCGTCAACTCCGACGGAACAATCAACCTTTCCGAATACAATAACAGCTACTCCGCCGCTAGCCATCTTCCGGGCGACTACGGCTACCGCAGCGGCGTCAGCCCCGCGGGTCTTTATTTCATCCATTTCGACTCAAAAACCGCCGACTAATTTCCTTAAACGTAGTATAATTATTAATAATGTCTAGAAAAACTGAATGGAAAGAGTCTAAGATTAATCTCGGTGGCGCGATTATCGCCTGCGCCATAACTTTAATCATCGGTTTTTTTGTCGGAAAAAACTGGTCGAACTACTCCGTTTATCTTGGCGGTAGCTCGAAAAAGGAAACGACCGCCGATTGGAGCGCGCTCAACGAAGTCTACTCCACTCTAATTAAAAACTACGACGGCGAAATCGATAAATCCGCTATCGTCGAAGGCGCAAAAAAGGGTCTCGTAAATTCCATCGGCGACGTTTATACCGTCTATATGGACAAAGAGGAAAGTGAGGAATTTGAAAAATCTCTCCATGGCGACGTCGGTGCTGGCGTCGGAATCGAAATGGGTCTGCGCGACGGCTATGTCCGCGTAATCAGAACTTTACCCGATAACCCCGCCCGCAAAGCAGGCATCCTTGCCGGCGACATCCTTTATAAAATCAACGACGAAGAAGTTTATACTCTCTCGACCGACGAAGTCGCAAATAAAATCCGCGGCGAAGCCGGCTCTTCCGTAAAAATAACCGTCGTCCGCGACGGCGAAGAACTAAGTTTCGACTTGGTCCGCGAAACCATCAACAACGTCTCCGCCTACTTCGACTATCGTGACGATTCCGCCATCATCACCATCACTCGCTTCGATAGCGACACCGGAAGACTCGTCGAAAGTTTTGCTGACGAAATTCTAAACTCCAACACGAGAAAAATCATTCTAGATTTACGCAACAACGGCGGCGGCTACGTTTCCGCTGCGCGCGATTTACTTAGCCTTTGGATTGATGGCGAAAAAATCCTCATCCAAAAGTCCCAAAATTCCGCCGACGAAATTACCTACGCCTACTCCGGCCGCGCCAAATTCGCCAACATGAAAACCGTCGTCCTAGTCAACAACGACACCGCTTCCGCCTCCGAAATCGTTACCGGCGCCCTCAAGGATTACGATAAAGCGACCATCATCGGCGAAAAAACTTTCGGGAAAGGTGTCGTCCAATCTCTCCTCGATTTAAGCAGCGGAACTTTATTAAAAGTAACCACCGCTCATTGGTACACCCCGAAAGAAAATTCCATCAACAACATCGGTATCGAACCCGACGTCGAAGTCATCAATACCTACGAAGATACCAATATGTCTCGCGACCCCCAGCTTGACGCCGCTCTCGCTTATTAGTATAATATATCTGTAGTGTTAAACTATTTTAAACATCATAAATTCATCTTTTTGGGCTTTTTGAGCTTTAGTTTGGTTATTTTTGGTGCTTTTCTTTTTAATCCTCCGCGGACTTTCGCCGAAACTGAAGTTTCCGAACCGGAAGAAGAAGATTCAGAAAACTTTAACAACCCCGAAGAGTCTAATCTTTCCGAAAAATTTGTGACTATCTTTGACCGCGACGAAAAGAAAACCATCAAAACCAACGCCAAAACCGTCGCCGAAGTCCTCGAACGCTTAAAAATCGAGCTCTCCCCCTCCGACTCGACCGACCCTAGACTCGATTCAGTAATAAATTCCGATAATTTCTTCATCAACATCTACCGTTCTCGCCCCGTTATTATTTCCGACGGAACTTTCTCAAAAATCATCTCAACTTCCAGTTTCGAGCCGAAAACCATCCTCACTTCTGCTGGTTTAACCGTTTACGACGGCGACGAAATTTCCCTCGAAAAAAATCCGAATTTCCTCGAAACCGGAATCTCCGAAGTCTATAAAATAAAGCGCAACGGCGGACGTACCATTACCGTCGAAGAAGAAATCCCCTTTACCGAAATAAAAGAAAAAGATTATACTCTCGAAGTTGGAAAAACCGAAGTCAAACAACTCGGCGAAGTCGGTAAAAAAGTTTTAATCTACGAAGTCTTATATATCGACGGCGTCGAGACGAAAAGGGAATTAAAAGAAGAAAAAGTTCTCCGCGAACCAGTCGCCCGCATCGTCGCCGTCGGCTCGCCGAAGCTTTCCATGAATCCTCTAACCGCCGCGATGGGACGCAATCGTTACACAACGACCAATCTCTCTGGCGCGACCGTCGAGCGCCAAGAAACTTACTACGACCTTCCGATGCAAGGCGTAATGTCTTTCTGCGGAAAATCCAGCTACACCGTCCGCGAAGACGGCGCGAAAGTCGACGAAGACGGCTATGTCCTCGTCGCCGCGAATTTATCTCGCTACCCGCGTTGTTCCGTCGTTATGACCTCTCTCGGCGAAGGAAAAGTCTACGATACCGGAACTTTCGCCGTTTCTAACCCCGAACAATTCGACCTCGCAACCGATTGGACTAACCGCGACGGACGTTAAACTATGAAAAACAACAAATCCCTCGGTCAACATTGGTTAAAAGATCGCGTTTTTCTCAACGAAATCGCCGATTTAGCTAAAGAAAATCTTGGTGACGAAATCGAACTATGTCTAGAAATCGGTCCGGGTCTCGGAACCTTAACTTCTAGCCTACTTAAAAGATTCAAAAAAGTTCTCGCCGTCGAGTTCGACGAAAACTTAGCCAAAAATCTCCCGAAATCTTTTCCGAAGAAAAATCTCGAAGTCATCAACGCCGACTTTCTAGCCTTCGACCTCGAAAAAATTTCCGAACCCTACGTCGTCGCCGGAAACATCCCCTACTACATAACCTCCCCCATTATCGAAAAACTTCTAACCGCGAACAATAAACCGAAAAAAGTCGTCTTACTCATCCAAAAAGAAGTCGCCGAGCGCATCGCCGCCCTCGACAAAAACGAATCCCTTCTCTCTTTATTCTGTAAAAACTATTCAACCGTCTCGCTCGGAGAAGTCATAAAAAAAGATTTCTTTACTCCCCCTCCAAAAGTCGATAGTCGAATTATCATTTTCGACTTAAAACCCTCTCCCGAAGTTAGCCCGAAAATCTTCGACTTAATCAAGCTCGGTTTTTCTTCGCCGCGTAAAAAACTCCTCAAAAACCTCGCCGGCGTTAAAAACGTTTCCCACGATACTCTAACTGAAGTTTTTAAAAAACTAAACTTCGATTTAAACCTCCGTCCCTCGAATTTATCTTTAAAAGACTGGGGGAAACTTGCCAATTTATTAGATTTAAGCTAAAATTATATTAACTTATGGAGAGAAAATAAAATGGATAATCAACCTTTACAACCTACTACCCCGAACCCTGCGCCGACTCCCGCGCCCGAACCGGCTTCGCCGGCTCCTGCGCAAGAACCGCTCGCGCCAACTGCTCCCGAAACGCCTGTCCCTCCTGTTCCGGCGCCTGAGCCTGCTGCTCCCGCCGTCCCGGAAACCCCGACTGCCCTGACTGTGCCTCCCGTTCCGGAAGCTCCGGCTGTCCCTGCTCCGGAGCCGACCGCGCCAGTTGCTCCGGAAGCTCCGCTTAACCCTGCCGCCGTTGCGGCTCCTCCGCTCGCGACCCCTGCCCAAGAATCCCCCATGCCGACATTCGACCCCTCCATCATCTCCGGTACGCCGACTCCCGTGCCCGAACCGGCTTCGCCGGCTCCTGCGCAAGAACCGCTCGCGCCAACTACTCCCGAAGCGTCTATCCCTCCCGTCCCCGCTCCGGAGCCGACCGCTCCTGTCGCTCCAGAAACCCTAGCCGCTCCTAGCGCGCCGACCGTCGAAGTCCCTCCCGTCGCCAACCCGACTTCCCCCGCCCCCGAATCTCCTGCCGAACCAACCGCCGAAAAACCCGAAGAAACTAAAAATGTCTCTTTTAACGACGAAGAAGAGGTCGTAAAGCCGAACCCTTTCCGAAACTCCGCCCTCGCCGATAAAAAGAAAATCCCTCTCCAAACCATCATCATCGCCGGCGGTGCCGTCGTAATCCTTATCCTTGCTATTTTGATTGGTCTATTCTTATAATATATATTATATATGTTTAAACTCTACTTAACTACCGCTATTCCGTATGTCAACGGAAATCCCCATATCGGCCACGCCGTCGATTATCTTCTCGCCGACGTTTATTTCCGCTATAAAACTCTTCTCGGAAACGAAGTTAAGTTCCAAGCCGGAACCGATGAACACGGTAATAAGATTTTTGAGAAAGCCGAGAAAGAAAATCTTCCCGTCGAAGAATATGTCGAAAAAAACTCAAAAACTTTCCGCGACTTTATCGAAAAGTTAAACGTCCATCCGACCGATTTTATTCGCACAACCGATAAAGACCACGAACGCCGCGTTAAACTCATCTGGAAAAAACTCGAAAACTATATCTATCCCGAAACTTACGAAGGTTGGTATTGTAACGGTTGCGAAAACTTTATCACCGAAAAAGAATATAAAGAAAATTCCGGCATCTGCCCAGACCATCAAACCCCCTACGAAAAACTTTCCGAAAAAAACTATTACCTAAAAATCTCCGAATTTAAACCGCGCATAAAATCCGCCATCGAATCCGGCGAACTAAAAATTCTTCCCGAGTTTAGAAAAAAAGAAATTTTGAAACTTCTCGAAGATTCCCCCGACGTTTCCATCTCTCGCCCGAAGAAAAATCTTTCTTGGGGAATCGAAGTCCCCGACGACCCGTCTCAGGTCATGTATGTTTGGCTCGACGCCCTTTCTAACTATCTAACCATTCTCGGCTACCCCGAAAACGAGCTCGAAGAAACTTCCGACTTTAAAACTTTCTGGCCCGCTTCCGTCCAATTCGTCGGAAAAGATATTCTCCGTTTCCATGCCATCATCTGGCCGACCATCCTTCTCGCTCTCAACCTCCCCCTTCCGAAAGTCCTCAACTCCCACGGTCATGTGCTCAACAACGGAGTCAAGATGTCGAAATCCCTCGGCAACGTCATCGACCCGCTCGAAGTCCTCGAAAAATACGGTTGCCCCGCTTTCCGTTATTATTTCTTGCGCCATATCGATTCTTTCGCCGACTCCGACTTTACTTGGGAAGCCTACGATTCCGCTTACGACAACGAACTAGCGAACGACCTCGGGAACCTCGTCCAACGTCTCGCGACTCTTTGCTCAAAAAATTCCGTTTCCTTAATCGAACCGAAAAAACCTTTTCCCGAACTTCTCGAAAAAAATCCCGACTTCTCCGTTTTAATGAACAACTTTGAATTTTCTAAATCTTTCGATTGCCTTTGGAAAAAAGTAAATTCGCTTAATAAACGAATCGACGAAGAAAAACCTTGGTCGGTCATCAAAACCGACCCATCAGCCGGCAAAAAAATCCTCGAATCTCTCGCCTCCGACCTCCTCGAAGTCGCCGTTCTTCTCGAGCCTTTCCTCCCCGAAACTTCCGAAAAAATTATCGAGATTTTTTCTGCTGAAAAAATCGAACCCCCGAAAACGCCGCTATTCCCAAAACTTCTTTCCCGCCGCTAAATCATACGTCACTAATTCATACTTTTTCAACAGCTCACTCATCTCAATATCTTGATAATTATAATATAGGCTCGTTAAAACCGGTGTCGTCTCACACACCTCTCGTGTTAGCCTACTCAGCTCCGTCTTAAATCCAATCCCCTTAACCACTTTTCTCATCTCCGTCGTCAAACAATTCGGCGTCACAGTCTCTAATTTTTTGCCTTTTAGATAACTTTCGTCCATGACTTCATAATTCGCGTAAATAAAATATGGCGTTAGTCGCGTCAACTTCACTTTTTCTAAATCTTCCGAATTTCTCAACTCATCAAACACCCCCGCGCTATGGTCTCCAAAAAACAAAACCACCGTCTTTTCGTCCAATTTATCAATCTCCGCAATCAACTCGCCCAAATACCTATCGCTCTCGTGTAACGTCTGGAAATAAGCCTCGATTTCTCCTTTCCGCCAACCTTCATACTCATCCGCCAACCTAAACTCTAAATTCTCATACGTCGATTCTTTATACGGTGTATGATTTTGCATCGTAATATTAAAAATTAACTTTCGCTCGTCCACCCCATCTTCCCTTAATTCTTTTAGAATTTCCTGATAACTCGACCAATCGTTAATATATTCCGAATCCCCCTCACGCTCCTTAAAATTCATTTCCGTTTCCGTAATAAATTTCTCGAATCCCATATTCTTCAAAACTATATTTCGCTTATACATTCCGCCATTATACGGATGAATCGCGACTGTCTTATACTCCGCTTCTCTCGCCTCGCTCGCGATTGACTCTATCTCTCCCCGTTTCGATAATAAATTCGTATAGGGAACCGTATTCAACCAATAGTTCGTCAACCCCGTCAGCATCTCAAACTCCACATTCGCCGTCCCACCGCCATAATCGATACTAAACATTTCTCCCGACTCTGCTTTTTCTTCGATTTTATGCAACTCCGGCGTTACATCCCCGCCCGTATATTGATAAAACTCGCGAATCGTCTCCGGATCAATAAAACTCTCGTTTAAAATAATCACAATATTCGGCTTTTCTTCCTCGACCTCTTCCTTTGAATTGCCCAAATACTCTTCTTTAATCGCCAAAATCTTTTCCTCGGAATAATCTTCCGGCTCGCGAATTTCGAGCTTCGCCAAATTATACAAAAATCCAATCAAAAATCCATTCTCATCATAATTTCGTGTCTGATTCCACGCCGTAAATGTCGAATCTAAAAATTCAACATACTCATATCTCTCGCCGTTATGATGGCGGACGAATCCTGTTACATTAATCAACATTACCGCCCCAACCAAAATCATTCCTATTCTTCCAATCGTCGAACGCTGCGTCGTGAACAAATCCAGCTTCGCTTTCTTAATTATTTTTTGCAAAATACATATTAAACCAATAATCAAAATCACCGCGACAATCAACCGAATCAACTCCGCAATGTCCACAAAGTCCAATAAACCTCCCGTCTCTCCTACCATCTGAAAATCTTCCGGCAAAAGCGGCGTTCCTCTTAACCTAAATTTACATATATTTATATATGTAACAATCACTATTAAAATAAAAGTTATCCCGCCCGCGCGTATCGTCGTCCTTACTATTCCGGTCAAAAAAATCAACCACGCGAACATAATCAACGCGGTATAATAAAAAACTCTCGGTCGCTCATTAACAAACTTCGCCGTTTTTTCCGCGTCGCCCAAAAATTGTCTAAACGTCAACAAATACGTCAACCCCAACGCAATCACTACTAAAATTAAAATGTTTATTAAAACCTTTAAAATCAGTTTTAATATCTTTCTGTTCATTCTTTAATTATATCATTTTCAAACTCAGATGCAAAAACCGCCCGAAGGCTCGAGCGGTCTTAACTTTTTTATTCTTTATTTTTTACTTTACTAACTTCACGTCTTCGTCGTTTAATGTTGCCGCCGCGTCAGCTACATAGAAACCAACCACACCGCCAAGCATTGGGAAAATAACATAGGTTAGTAGCGCCAACATCACTTTACCCAAAACTTCGCCGACATTATCTCCGCCGGTCGGAAGAATCTGAGACATTAACGAAATCGCTGGATTAAGCGTAAAGTTTCCAGAAGTTTCCATATAATAATAGGAAATAAATAGACAGACCACTGTCGCCGCAAAAACTCCGCCCGCAACTACCATCGCAAACGTAAAAACGCTTCGCTTGTATTGTAAAGCTCGCGCGAACGCAAAGCCGATAATCGAAGCACCCAAGAACTCAACCATCGTTGTTGTCCAAAACGCACCATCCGCAACCGCAGCCATCTTCGGAAGCTCAGATTCCGTTCCACCAGCCTTAATAAAGGCGCCGATAATCAACAACGCCGCCCACGCTCCGAGCATCTGTGCTAATAAATATAATACGCCGCGAATCGCTGACATTCTTCTCGTCGCCATCATCCCGACCGTAACAACCGGATTCAAGTTCGCGCCAGAGAAAGAATAAACCGCAATCGTCGCGACCATCACGACGAACACATTCCAAACCGGCTGATTCGCGCCCATCGTCAAAATCAACAGCGCAACAATCATCGTTCCGACAATCTCGCCGATTAAAGCCGCGTAAATTTTCTTCGATTTAAAAATCGTCAAGATATTTTCTTTCGGGTCGCATTTTTTCTCAAAGAACTTCCCGAAAAAGCCTTTTCCTTTTTTCTCGGTCTTTTCTTCCTTTTTCTCGACTTTTTCGACTTTTTCTACCACTTCGGTTTTTTCGGCCTTCTCGACTTTTTCTGTCTTAACGGCTTCGTCTTTTACGACTTTTTCAGCCTTCGAGGACGTTTTATTCGTCTTCTTCGAGGACTTTTTGGATTTTGCCATTTCAAAACCTCCTTAAAAATAATATTACCCGCATTATACCATACATATGATATAATTGTAAGCATGAAAATTTTTAAGGAGGAAACTTATGGGTGTGATTGTAACTAAAGACGAGGATGAGAACGTAACTCTAACCGAACGAATCAATGCCGATCTTCGCGAACGTGCCGCCCGCGCCGCCGAAATCGAAGGCGACGGCCCTGATTTTTCCGAAGACTCCGAATATTTGAAAGAGCTAAAAACAACCGGTCGCTTTACTTGGATTTGGTTCATTCTTATCGCCCTCGCTATCGCCGCCGTCATCTTCATTGTTCTAATTTAATCTGAAAAGTGATATAATATATATAATTATGTCAAAATTGGAAGAACTAAAACTCGAACTAAAAAACATCGGAAAAGAATACGCCAAACTTAAAACCCTCGAACCGTCCGAGCGTAAGGCTTTTGGCGAAAAAATCAACGCAAAAAAAACCGAACTTTTAAGAAAAATTGCCGAGGAAGAAGAAAAACTTGAGTCCGAATCTCTCGATAAAATCGACCTTTCCGCTCCTTTCGGAATTAACGAATCTCCGCTTGGGTTTAAAAAAGGCTCCATCCACCCTCTAACTCGCGAACTTGATTTAATTACCGAAATCTACGCGAACATGGGCTTTGATGTTATCGAAGCCCGCCAGCTCGACGACGAATTTCATATGTTCGAGTCCCTAAACTTCCCCGCGGGTCATCCCGCCCGCGACGGCTATGATACTTTCCGAACCGAAGAAGGTTTTATCCCTCCCGCTCATACCTCGACCATGCAATACCGCGCCTTAACGCGCTTCAAAGAAAACCTCGACCGTGGCGAAAATATCGCCGTTGTCATTCCAGGGCGTGTTTTCCGCAACGAAGACGTTGACGCGACCCACGAACATACTTTTTACCAATGCGAAGGCGTTTTCGTTTCTAAAGACGCGACGCTCGGTGACCTTCTCGGAACTTGGAAAAACTTTTTTGAAACCTATTACGGCGAAAAACTCAACATCAAAACCCAACCGGGTTATTTCCCGTTCACCGAACCTTCCGTCGAATTTCTAATCGAAAAACCCGCCTCCCTCGGCGGAAAAGGTGGTAGCTGGCTCGAAATGGGCGGCTGTGGCATGATTCATCCCAACGTCCTAAAAACCGCCGGAATCGACCCCGAAGTTTATAAAGGTTTCGCCTTCGGCGGCGGAATCGACCGCCTCGTCATGCTAAAATACGGGATTACCGACGTTCGCTATTTTGAATCCGGAAAACTCAAATTCTTAAAGGAATTTTAATCGGAGATATTATAATATATGCTAATTTCCCTCAACGAACTAAAAAAACTCGTCAACATCAAAGTTAGTGACGAAAAACTTTTTGAGCTTATCGGCTCCCGCCTTGTCGAAATCGAATCCGTCGAAGATTTATCAAAAAAATACGAAAACATTTGGATAGTAGAAGTCCTTGAATGTGAAAAAATCGACGGAACCCATCTCTCTCTTTGCCAAATCTCCTGTCCTGAAAAATCCGCCGAACCCATCCAAGTCGTCTGTGGCGCGCCTAACGTCCGAAAGGGAATGCTCGCCGTCTGGATTGCTCCGAGTGCCATCGTCCCCTCGACTTTCGGAACCGCCGAGCCGTTTGAAATTTCCTCACGCAAACTTCGCGGCTTCGACTCAAACGGTATGCTCGCCGGCGCCGATGAACTTTCTCTTGGCGACGACCATTCCGGCATTGTCGAAATCGACCCCTCTTTCGCCAAAGCTGGCGACTCTTTCGCTGAAAAATTCGGCTTAAACGATAAAATCATCGAAGTCGAAAATAAATCCTTAACCCACCGTCCTGATTGCTTCGGGCTCATCGGCTTCGCGCGCGAAATCGCCGGCATCCTCGGCGAAGAATTTAATTACGATTATTCCTCTCTCGAAAATTCTTATCATTCCGCTCTTGATTCTCTCCGCGCGTCGAATCTCTCCGTCGAAATTAAAGATTATTCGCTCTGTCCGCGCTACGAAGCCTTTGTTTTTGATTTTAACGCTCTCCCCGAAAGGTCTCCTTATTTAACCTTGGACGATATCTTCCTTTATAAGGCCGGCATGCGCCCAATCTCCCCCATCGTCGACTTAACCAACCGAATCATGCTCGAAACCGGTCAACCGTCCCACGCTTTCGACTACGATAAATTCCTCACCGTCGGAAATACAGAAAACGATTCCGCAAAAATCCTCGTTCGCGCCGCAACAGACGGCGAAAAGCTCGAACTCCTCGACGGGAAAAATATCGAATGTCTTGAAAATGATATCCTAATTACCTCCAACGACGTTCCCGTTGCCCTCGCTGGCGCTATGGGCGGAAAATCCACCGAAATCGATGAAAATACTAAAAAAATCATTCTCGAAATCGCCAGTTTCTCCCTTTATAACCTCCGAAAGACCCAAATGGCCCACGGCATCTTCTCCGAAGCTATCACTCGCTTTACCAAAGGTCGCCCTGCCGCCGATTTACTTCCTGCCGCCGCGCTCGCCCTCAAAGCTTTCTCGAATCTAACCGGAGTTCTTTCTTCCTACGCATTCGATTCCGACCCATCTCCCTATAAAAAGAACGTTGTAAAAATTACAACGAACGATATAAACTCTCTCCTTGGCTCCGCTTACCAAACCGAGACTATCATTAAAACTCTAGAAAACGTCAATTTCAAAGTAGAAGAAAAAAATGACGAGCTAGAAATAACTGCTCCCGCTTGGCGAACCGATATTAAAATCAAAGAAGATATCGCCGAAGAAGTCGGTCGGCTTCTCGGCTACGATAATCTCCCCTTAACTTTCCCAACTCGCAACTTTAAAACTTCTAAAATCGACGGAATTTTAAAGCTAAAATCCTCTCTCCGAAACCTTCTCGTAAACCGCCTAGCGACGAACGAAGTTCTAACTTACTCTTTTATTTCCGACGCGCTTCTCGAAAAAGTAAACATAAAACCCGAAAATTCCTACAAAATCGTCAACTCCCTTTCCCCCGAACTCCAGCGTTTCCGCCCCTCGCTCGTCCCGTCTCTCCTCGAAAAAGTTTACGAAAACGAAAAATCCGGCTTTAAAGATTTTTCTCTCTTTGAAATCAATCAACTTTCCGAAAAATCCTTCGGTTTAACGCCCGAAAACGTCCCCGTCCTAAAAACCAACCTCTCCCTAACTACCTTCGGCGATTTTTATAAAATAAAGTCCATCTTAAAAACCCTTCTTTCCGATTTTAATCTCGAATTAAACCTAAAAGAAATTAAAACCCATCCCTACCTCGAACCGCTCCGCTCCGCCGAAATCTTCATCAAAGATACTTCTCTCGGTTTTATCGGCGAAGCTAAAAGTTCCGTTTTGAAGAAATTTAAGCTCGAACCAAAAATTTCCATCCTCGACCTTAATCTCGATTCGCTTCTCTCGCTCCTAGAAAAAACCAGCTCAAAGAAAAAAGAACTCAAACTTTCTCGTTTCCCGTCCGTCTCTCGCGACGTTACTGTCCGCGTTAAAGCTGACTTCCCCTACGAAAAGCTGTTTGAAAACCTTAACGAAACCTTAAAAACCGAAAGATTAATTTATAAAATTTCTCCCGTTTCCATCTACCAAGACCAAAATAACAGAGAAGAAAAAAATGTCTCGTTCCACCTCGTCTTTTCCAACCAAAATAAAACCCTTAACTCAGAAGAAATTTCTGTTATAATGGGGAAAATTACTAACTCTCTCGAAAAAATCGAGGCGAAGATTATCTAAGGAGGATTATGGAAGAAAGTATGTTAAAAACCAGTTGGAAACAACGCCTAATTATCGTTCTCGTTGCTGCGATTTTGCTCGGCTCATCTCTGACCGTATATATTATGATCGTCCTAAACGGCGGCGCCACTTCAGCTTCGACCAGCTCAACCGATCTCTCGAAAATTGAAGAAGAATATAACTCCGCCTATTCAGAAGTCCAAGCTCGCGGCATCGAACTTTCCTCAACCTACTACGACGAATTTAGCTCCTATCGTTCCCAAGTTAAAGCCTATAATGCCGAATCTGTTAACGCCGAAGGCGTTTCTCATGTCGACCTTAAAGAGGGAACTGGCGAAACCATCACTTCCTCATCGACCAACTATTCTGCCTACTATATCGGTTATTGTGCCGACGAATCCGTCTTCGATTCATCTTTTGACGATTACGAAAATCCAACTTCCCTCAACGCTCCGCTCGAAGTCAAACCCGACTATCTAATCGAGGGTTGGTATCTCGGCGTTGATGGAATGAAAGTCGGCGGCGTCCGCGAAATTGCCATCTCCGGTTCTCTCGCTTATGGCGACTCCTATGAAATCTGCGGCGGTTACTCTTCTCCGCTTAAATTCATCATTATGGCCGTCGAAAAAGACGAAAAGCTTTCCGAGCTAAACGAAAAACTCGAAGAAATCTCTAACCGCTATACCGAAGCCTACTATAACTCCATGTCTATTGAAACCACCGAAGAAGACGTCGAGGACGAAGAATTAGATTCCGAGGAATAAAATGTCTGCGCCGACTTTTTTCTTCTATGACCTCGAAACTTCCGGTCTTAGTTCTTCCGACGATCGAATTATGCAATTCGCCGGCCAAAGAACTAACCTGAACCTAGAAGAAATCGGCGAACCAGTTAACCTTCTCGTTAAGTTAGCTAACGATACTCTCCCTAGCCCTAGTGCCATCCTCACCACGAAAATTACCCCCCAGTCCACCCAACAAGACGGAATTAGCGAACCCGAACTCTCCAAATTCCTCTCCGAACAAGTTTTCACTCCCGAAACCATCATCCTCGGCTTTAACTCCGTCCGTTTCGATGATAAATTCATCCAACATCTCTTCTGGCGCAACTTCTACGACCCTTATGAATGGCAATGGAAAGACGGGCGTTCCCGCTGGGATATGCTCGACGTCGTTAGGATGACCCGCGCGCTCCGCCCAGAGGGAATTAACTGGCCCGTCACCGAAGAGGGAAAGCCAACCAACCGCCTCGAACTAATCACAAAGTTAAACGGAATCTCCCACGAATCCGCTCACGACGCTCTTTCCGACGTTACCGCTTTAATCGACGTTACCCGCCTCATCAAAAAAACTCAGCCCAACCTTTTTAATTATCTTTTTAAACTCCGCGATAAACGTGAAGTCAAAAATCTCATCGACCCTAAAAACCCCGTTCCATTCGTCTATTCTTCCGGCCGCTACGGTTCCGAGTTTAATTTTACAACCGTCGCCGTCCCGCTTTTTTTGACCAAAAACGGAAATTGTATCGTTTCCGACTTACGTTATAATCTAGATGAATTATTAGAAGCCATAAAAACCGAACATCCCGACTTTCTTAATAACCCCAAACTCAAACTCTCGAACCTCCTCTTCCCCAAATTCAAAGAGCTCGCCTTTAACCGCTGTCCCGCCGTCGCCCCGCTTTCTGTCCTTGATAAAAATAACGGTTGGGAAAAAATTTCTCTCGATAAAGAAACCATTAAAAATAATCTTAAAATCCTAGATACTCATTCCGAACTAATTAAGAAACTTAAAAACGAAGAAAACTCCCGCGAGGGAATCCAAGCCGGCGTCGATCCCGAATCCTCGCTTTATTCTAGCTTTCTACCCGACTCCGATAGGCCTCGCCTCTCTGCCGTCCGTAACGCCGACGAAAACGACCTCGCCGACTTTCATCCCGTTTTCGCCGACCCCCGTCTTCCTGAACTTCTCTTACATTACAAAGCCAAAAACTTCCCGACTTCTCTCTCCGAATCCGAAACGAAAAAATGGGAAGAATACCGCCAAGCTCGCCTAAATCGCCAAGCTCCCGCTTTCCTTTCCGAACTCGAAAAGTTTAAAAAATCCGGCGCCGACGATTTTATTCTTGAAGAACTTTTCCTCTGGTATGAATCCTTGAAAGAATCCGACTATTAGTGTATAATACTAAAGTTTATGGACGATAACTATATCAAAATCCGCGGCGCGCGCCAACACAACCTAAAAAATATCGACGTCGATATTCCACGCGATAAGCTCGTTATCTTAACGGGCGTTTCTGGTTCCGGAAAGTCCTCCCTCGCTTTCGATACCATCTACGCCGAGGGTCAACGTCGCTATGTCGAATCTCTTTCCTCTTATGCGCGAATGTTTTTAGGCGTCATGGACAAACCTGACGTCGATACGATTACCGGTCTCTCCCCCGCAATTTCCATCGATCAAAAATCAACTAGCCGCAACCCTCGTTCGACCGTCGCGACCGTTACGGAAGTTTATGATTATCTCCGTCTCCTTTTCGCCCGCGTCGGCGTCCCCCATTGTCCTATTTGTCATAATCGCGTCTCGCGCCGCTCCGTCGAAGATATTATTAACGAAGTTATGAAACTCCCCCTCGGCTCGAAACTCATGCTTCTCGCTCCTCTCGTCCAACAAAAAAAGGGCGAATTTGCTCATATTCCCGACCAGTTCACCGCGAAAGGTTTTTCCCGCGTCCGCGTCGATGGAATTATTTACGCCCTCGATGAATTTCCCGCTCTCGAAAAAAACGAACGCCACGACATCGAACTCGTCGTCGATCGTTTCATTCTTTCTCCCGACCTTTTAACCCGTATCTCCGGCTCAATCGAACAAGCCCTCGAGCTCGGACAGGGAATCATTAAACTCCTAAAAATCAACGACAACTCGACCTCAATCTCCGATAAAGGTAGCTCCGACTCAGAAATCTTTACTTTTTCCCAGCGTTACGCCTGCCCGAATCACCCCGACGAACTCATCCCTGAACTTTCCCCGCGCCTCTTTTCCTTTAACGCTCCCGAAGGCGCCTGCCCGACCTGCACCGGCCTCGGAATTAAAATGGAAATCGACCCCGCTCTCGTCTTAAACCCGAATCTGACCATCGCCGAGGGTGGAATCCGCCCGTTTAACCGAATTTCTTATGATTCCTATTGGCTCAAGCGCCTCGCGACCGTTGCCGAACGCCACAATTTCTCCATCCACACCCCCATTCGCGACTTAGCCCCCAGCGCCATCGAGCTCATTCTCTACGGAACCGGTAGTGAAAAATACAAAGTTACCGTCTCTGGAAAAGGAAAATTCTCCGCCGGAACGACTTACGAAACCATCTACGAAGGGGTCATCCCGAATCTCGAACGCCGCTATAATAACCCCGATGTCTCCGAATTTATCAAAAAAGATATTGAGCGTTTTATGCGTGTTAGAGAGTGCCAAACCTGTCATGGCGCCCGCCTAAAACCCGCCGTCCTCGCCGTCACGGTTCACGATTTAAATATCGTCGATATGTGCTCCCTCGATGTTGACGATACGCTAAAAGTCTTAAACCAAGATTTAAATTTCTCTCCCGAAGAAAAGTTAATCGCCGACCCGATTCTAAAAGAAATTAAAGAACGCGTTAAGTTCATGCAAGACGTCGGTCTCGGTTATCTCGAACTCGGTCGCGCCGCGAATACTCTCTCCGGCGGCGAGGCTCAACGTATCCGTCTCGCGACCCAAATCGGCTCCGGTCTCCAAGGCGTTCTCTATGTCCTCGACGAGCCCAGCATCGGTCTCCATCAATGCGATAACGATAAACTGATTAAAACTTTAAAACATCTCCGCGACCTTAAAAATACCGTCCTCGTCGTCGAACACGATGAAGATACTATGCGCGCCGCTGATTATCTTATCGACATCGGCCCCAAAGCCGGAATCGACGGCGGAAGATTAGTCGCCGCCGGAACTCCCGAAGAAGTCGCGAATAACCCCGCCTCAATTACCGGAAAATATCTCAAGGGCGAGCTTAAAATCGAAACCCCGAAAAAACGCCGAAAGGGAAAGAAAGATAAATTCCTAACTATCGTCGGCGCTCGCGAGAATAACCTTAAAAACCTAACCGTAAAGTTTCCTTTAGGCGTTATGACCGTTGTCTCTGGCGTCTCTGGCTCCGGAAAATCGACTCTCGTCAACGAAATCCTCGCGAAAGAACTCCAATCTCGCTTAAATCATGCCCAAACCGTCGCTGGTCTCCATGACCGAATCGACGGTATCGAACATCTCGATAAAGTCGTCCTCGTCGACCAATCCCCAATCGGTCGCACTCCGCGTTCTAACCCCGCGACTTATACCGGCGTCTTTACCCCGATTCGCGAACTCTTCGCCGCCCAGCCCGAAGCCGAAGTCCGCGGCTATAAATCCGGTCGCTTCTCGTTCAACGTCAAGGGCGGTCGTTGCGAAACTTGCCAAGGCGACGGCGTCAACAAAATCGAAATGCACTTTCTCCCCGATGTCTACGTTACCTGTCCCGCCTGTCATGGAAAACGCTATAATCGCGAAGCTCTCGAGATAAAATATAAAGGAAAAGACATCTCCGACGTCCTAAATATGACTATCGACGAAGCCGTTAAGTTCTTCGAAAATATCCCCGCCATCAACAACAAACTCAAAACTCTCCAAGAGGTCGGGCTCGGTTATATCCGCCTCGGTCAACCCGCGACGACTTTTTCCGGCGGCGAGGCGCAAAGAATTAAGCTCGCGACCGAGCTCGCTAGACGTTCAACCGGTAAAACCCTCTATATTCTCGACGAGCCAACGACCGGTCTCCATACCGACGACGTCAAACGCCTCCTCTCTATCTTGAATAAACTCGTTGACGGCGGAAACTCGATGATTATTATCGAACATAACCTCCATGTTATTAAGTCCGCCGACTGGATTATTGATATGGGACCCGAGGGCGGTCAGGGCGGCGGCCAAATTGTCGCCGAAGGAACTCCCGAAGACCTCGCCAAATCCGCCTCGACCCCAACTGGCGAATATCTTAAAAAATATCTCTAAATTCCCCCTTTAAACCCCTTGCGCTATCTTATCTTATGCTATAAAATAAGGTTATTATTTAAGGAGGTAAAAATGTCTGATTATAAACTAACTCTCTCGTCCCGCAAAGAATCCGGAAAAAAGGCGAAACTGCTCCGCTCTAAAGGTTTAATCCCCTCAGTTATCTATGGCGGAAAAGCCCCGCTTCTTGCCGCCTCTGATTATGTCGCGACCGAAAAAGTCGTCCGCGCTGCCGGCTATCACTCCCCGATTGACCTCGACCTTGACGGAAAAACTTTCCTCGCGCTCGTTAAAAACGTCGGAATCGACCCCGTTTCCCGTAAAATTATCAACATCGAATTTAACGAAATCAAGAAAAACGCCCTCGTCGAAGCAACTACCCCGATTAAAATCGAGAACTTCGAGACTTCCGAAGCGAATAAACTCCATCTTACTCTCTTACAGGTCATGGAAGAAATCGACGTCAAGGCGAAACCGTCCGATCTCCCGAAAGAAATTACCGTCGACGCCGCTAAACTTACCTCCGTTGAAGATAAGTTAACCGTCGCCGACTTAGCTCTCCCAACCGGCGTCGAACTCGCCGATAAAGAGCTAGATAAAAACCAAGTCATCGCCTCCCTCTCCGACCCCGCCGTTGAAGCCGAGAAACGCGAAGAAGAAGAAGAAAAGAACGCCGAAGAAGCTCCGTCCGAGTCCGAACCGACCAGCGAAGAGCCGGCTGCCGCCTAAACTCTTGCATTTTTCCGGAATTTGTAGTATAATAGAAAGATAAACTACTTACTATAGGTTCCGGAGGGCTTATGGCCCAATTTTTTATTAAGAAATTTTTTAAACATCCATCTAAAGAGCTCACCCCTGTTGAGTCAGTTTTTGTTCCCGAAAAATCTTTTATCGAGGAACAACGCGACGAAGCCCTCGATATTTTAATTTCTCTCTATCAAAACTGGGCAGAAAACTGGGATTTAACCAAAAAATCTCTCGGCGACTTAAATCTCTCGAAAGAAAACCTCCGCCGCGTCGATTTTTATGAAACCGAACAGAGAAAAAGCGTTATCTCCTATCTTGCGGAAATCCTCTCTAACTGGGAAAAAGAAGAGACTAGCGCTTTCAGCGAAGCTTTCGTTAATCTCGCTAAAGAGATGCGCCCCTCTCTCCCTTATGTCGAATATGACGACGATAATTTTCATCTCTCCGACGTCCAACTCTCTAAACTCCGCGAATTTATGTCAAAACAGGGAAACGCAGTTAAGGAAGCAATTCTTGAACTTCAAGGTCTTTCTTGGAAAAAATTCGACTTTAAAGACGTCGCTCTCTCGAAAAAAGCCGCCGAAGAGCTCCTTGAGGAACGCCTCGGCATCACTTGGTTCGATTTTCTCGACTTTAACGGCGAAGTCGAATTTACCAACGGCTACTTTCCCGCCCTCCTCCAACAAGCGACCGACGACGGCATGAATATCTAGTCCTTGTTTAATTTTATAGACTAGAAAATTACAGAAATTGGGTAAGATTTATACTTTTCGTTCAGCATTAAAACTTCAGGATAGAAGCATATTAAACCGCCGGCGCCAACTTTAATATTCTTTCCTTCGAGGAGACGAAAATTATCAATCATCGAAGAAGTCGGTTTCGCGGTTTTTTTGATTTCAAACGGATAAAGCATATCCTCGACCTTAATGATTAAATCGATTTCGTTCTGATCCTTATCGCGATAGAAGAAAATGTCATAATCGTCTCCGATTAGATTATTACGCTTGTTTTTAATAAGTTCGCTAATAACAAAGGTTTCCAAATAATGACCAGAAACGGGAGAATTTTCTAAAGATTCAGCGGAGTTCCAACCGCAAAGATAGCTACAAAGCCCCGTATCAAGAAAGACTATTTTCGGAGCCTCAGTCGTTCGCGTAAGTAGGTTATTAGAATACGGGCGGAGAAGATAAATTAAATCACTAGCCTCAAGAACGGAGAGCCAACGCTTAGCGGTTTTTTCGTCAATATCGGCGTCTTCGGCAATAGAATGGTAATTTACGACTTCACCGTTACGAGCGGCTACAGAAATCAAAAAGCGACGGAAGCTATTCAAATCGCCAACATTAGCGAGCTGACGAACATCACGGTCGAGATAGGTCGAGACATAATCATCAAAAAACATTTTCCTATCAAGCTTATCGGCAACGTATTCCGGCATTCCACCGAGAAAGATATGCCGAAAAATATCATGGCTTGAATACGGTTTTAGCGGAGTTAATTTTTTAGGGTCAAACGGACGAGAATGAAAACCCTCTTTTTCGGCAAAGCTAAGCGACGACATCTCCAAAATTCCGACGCGACCAGCAAGCGATTCGGAAACGTTTTTCATTAGTTCGAAACGCTGCGAACCAGTAAGCCAAAAACGACCTTTTTTCTGGGGAATTATCGGCTTCTATCTTAATATACGGAAATAAATCCGGAGCGTATTGAACCTCGTCGATAATTATATTGCCAGAGTTGTTTAATAAAAACAACTTCGGATCGGTTTGCGCTAATTCGCGAAGCGTAAGGTCGTCAAGCGTAAGATAATTACGGCCAGCTTCTTTTATGCTTTTAACAAACGTAGATTTACCAACCTATATATCGCTCTTGTGTCAATGGCAAATCCGGAATCAATTCCGGATTTGACAAAAGCATA
This sequence comes from uncultured Candidatus Saccharibacteria bacterium, assembly GCA_964610655.1. Classification (GTDB taxonomy): domain Bacteria; phylum Patescibacteriota; class Saccharimonadia; order Saccharimonadales; family Saccharimonadaceae; genus Nanosyncoccus. The sequence continues at coordinate 2,625 of CAZSYG010000005.1, read as the reverse complement.
AGGACTCCAATTCTCGAAACTGCCGCTGATGAAATTACTAAAAGCGGCCTGCCTATTTCTTCTCCCTCTTTCCGTTGAGGATTTTGAAGATTATTAAGAATATAATCACTGCGATAATAAATAGTAGCCACAGTGGACAAACAATTACCATCTTATCAATCTTACTCTCAACTCCTTCATATTCCACATTATAAATTACATGGAAGATTCCCATACTCGGCGTTTCTTCCCAAGTCAACGTGCTCATCGTCGTATTTCCTGGCATAATCCAGCTTTTTTTCGGCTCTTCTTCGTTCGTAAAAACTTCTTCGCTAGAGAACAATGGAAAAATCTGGAGCGTCGAAGTCGCTTGGGAATGAACATTCCCCTCGTTTTTTATCGTCGCCGTTCCGGCAATATTACCGGAAAACATAAATCCAGGAACATCTACGTCATTAATTGCCCCTTTTTTAACCGTCTCGCCCGCCACATCAGCGTAGATAAGATGGTCAGCTTTGTAGACTTCCATAAGATTCACGTTTGAATTTTGAACCGCATATTCCCCCGACTTAACAATAATCGTCGCGTATTGCCCGCCCGCCGGCGCATCTTTCGGGACATTAATAAAAAAACGAACTTCATGATTTTCGTTTGGCTGAACAACCCCAGACGTTTCCTCAAGCGTAATCCATTCGACAATTTGATTGTAATTACCTTTCGTCGTTAGGCTAATACTATTATCATTCGCCGTCGTGAAAGGTTGAACCTCTAGCGTATAATAAAATTCATGCTGATTATTCCCAGGGTTAATAACCTGAAAATTTCCCTCATAAACCTCCCCAGGCGTCAGCGTTATCATCTGATTCATTGGAGCGAGCGAAAATATCGCTCCAGCCCCCACCTCCTCCGCAAAAGTATTACCGTTCGAACTTCCAAAAACCGCAGTTATCGCACAAAAAACAATCGCCAAAATCTTTTTTATTTTTAATTTTCCAGTTATCATATTCTTTCCTTTTACTTAATTTTTATCAATTGATGCCTCGCAGGTAAAACCTTGCGCCTCAAAACTCTTCCGAAAATCAGCGAGCGAAGCTAATTCCTCTGTTTTTTTAACTAAGAAAAACTCCTTCGCTAAATCAGTTAAATCATTCTTAGACGCATGAAGCGCCACGGTAACAGTTTCATCAAGCAAAGTTACCTTATTATTAAACGCACTATACGAATCAACCACCTGCGCTATATTCTCATGAAACCGAGTACTGATTATTGGCTCAGCATAGCTAGCCGCCTGTTTATCTTTAAACCTTAATGTGTATTTAATACTAATAGAACTTAACTCCTCTTCGCCAAAGAAAACCATAGTCGCCCTTAATTCTTTTTTCTCATCCCCAACCTCGCCGACCTTAGAATAAGTAAACTTTTCCGAGACACAATCCAAATATTCATTCTTCACATTCTCCGGATAACGCCCAGAAACTGTTTTACTTCCTTTCAGTAGCCATATAATCACTAAAACTATAATTACTAAAAATAATAAGAAAGATACCAACTTTAAAACTTTATAGTCCTTTTTCTTTTTTGAACTGTCTTTATTATTCTTCGTCTTTCTCGCCGTTTCTGGTTTAAAATATAATTTCTCTTCCAAAAACACCTCCTATTCTCGCCTACCCTAATTTTAATTTTTATAAACCTCTGCTTAGGGTTCTTTTTTTAAGAACGCTAAGAAAAAGCTTATAAAACCTCTCTACTATGGCGTTTCCTCCCTAAACAGGGAGGAAACAGAAAAATCTAGTCTTAGACTAAATTATTCGACGCCTTGATAGAGATTATATTCAACCGTACCAGTATAAACACCAGCTTTTTGGTTAGTAGCGACACCGGCACCATATTGAATGGTATATTCATCGCCATTAACATAAATTTTCTGATCAGTAGTAGTGCCAGATTTCGCAATCGGAGCACCAGCCGTCGAGACAAACTTAGAAGCAGCACCAGAAACTACCGCACCCTTATTATTGGTTCCAGCAGTAATCGAGTAGAGCGCATAACCAGAAACAGTTTCGCTATAAGACGCATTCGGCGTAATAGTCGTAGTAGTATCGGTATGAGTAAGATTATTAGTCTTAGCGGTTAAAGTGTAATCTTGATTAACATCATTACAATAAACCGTAAGTTTAGTCTGCGCCATATTATCTTCTTTAGTGCCAGCGTAGATAGTATAAGCCGCAGTCATCGCATCGGTAGAATCATGGCGAGTTCGAGGATCAGGAGTTTCATTTGTCTCCAATTCGCGATCCGGAGTTAAGCCTTGCTGATCGTCAGTAGTTGCGTTCCAAGCAGCTTTACCGCCCTCTGCCCCCGTCGCGTCAGTCGGGTGAACAACACCAGCGATAGAAGCCGAAACAGAACCAAACGCGCAAGACGCCGGAACGTTAACTTTTAAAGTGTCAGTATGCGTATCGCTAGCAGTATCTCGAACCGTCGCAAACGTCGCAACCGGGGCTAAGGCAACGGCTAAACCAGCGACGACGCCAAGCCCGGCAATAATTTTTTTAGACATAAATTTTGTGTGTCCTTTTTAGTTGTCTAAACAGGACACGTAAAATCTATTTAGTATAAAAAATCTCCTCGGCGTCCCGAGGAGAT
>CAZSYG010000004.1:0-34821 GCA_964610655.1 uncultured Candidatus Saccharibacteria bacterium | reverse complement strand
ACGACCTTTTGGTTATGAGCCAAACGAGCTACCAGACTGCTCTACCCCGCGATACAACATTAAAAACAATGTATGGGTGTATTATATATCACAGGGTGAGAGTTGTCAAGAGGATTTTATTATTCGCCACCAGAATCAGTACAAGTGCTACTATTCCAACAATTTTTCGTTACATAAAAGTTTTTATCGAGCGGAGTTCCGTCGCCGGAAAGTTGGAGCGCGAACTCGGCGTAAGGGAAATAGATGTCGGAAAGTTCAATACGAGCCTCAACGCGAGAGAACATATCGTTGGCGCGACCGGTTGAGTCAACAGCAGTCTGAACGCCATCGAAAGTCGCAGGGTCGCAGTTATGAGAGGTCGAGAGGTCGGAATTTTTGCACATTTGGACGGAAAAATGGGTGGTCGGATTTCCGTAGGGGAGTGTAGCGACGAGGAAGAAAGTTTCGGGATTTCTAACACCCGTTCCCTCGTTGACCGGACTAGGAAGTTGAATTGTGGCTGAGCAAGCAAAATCAGAGCCAGCAGCGCACTTAATTTGATAAGGGTTGTTGGACTGGGTATGGGTGTTGGAAGCGGTAAAAACATTGAGTCCTTTCGCGCTATCATCGGCGAGATAATTTGAGCCGCTAGTGGTGCTGGGCTTAAGGAAAACAGTTCCGCGATTAGTTGTCGTTCCGGCATTATTCGCAAAGCTATTGAAGCTAAAGGTCTGGTCGGTTTGAATAAGTTGGAGAGAGACTTCAGGCGGAGTTGAATAATTTTCCTCGAATCTGTTGGTTGTTGAATAAGAGGTTCCGTCTTCGGCGGAATACCAACTGAATTTGATTCCGTAGATTGTTGTCGCGGACGGGTTAGCGTATTTTAGCGGGATAACACGAGTGGTTACGGATGAGGAAAGGGTTGCTTTATAATCTTTGAGTTGGTCATCAATCGTGACGCAAGTATAGGCTTGTTCGGTGTTGGAAGAATCGGAGTTGCTGGATTGTTTAATTAGAACTTCGTTAGTCGAGAGACTGGCGCCGTTACGTTGAAGCGCATTGCTAATCGTGCTACATTTCTCGCTATCGCCAGCAATGGTCAATGTGTTGTTTAGGGCTTTTTCGATATAGTATTTGACGTGTTCGCATTCGCTAGTACTAGTTGGGGCGTTGCTCGGAGTAGAACAGGTGCTTAGATTATTATAGTATTTTCTCAAGGCAGTTTTAGCATCTTCGATACCGGCGAGAGCAGAATCGTAGGCGGACTGGGCAAGTTCGTCGTTCGTTGTCCTTAGAGATTCGGAAATAATGAGCCGAATGAAACTAATAGTAATCACGCCAAAAAGTAACGCGGCGATAACGACGACATACATTGAGGCGGCACCTTTTTTAAACTTTTCTTTCATTTTTATCCTCCGTTTGCTTGCATTGAAAAATTAAACTTGTTAATCGCACAATAACTAAAGTCGGACGGGCTAGTCTCTAAAGTGGAGCAGAAATTTGAGTTCGTCATAATGTTAACGCCACCGGAAATAGTTGCGAGAATAAAGGAGGAAGAGTAGAGGGTTTTTCCGGTAGTCGTGGTTTGGGCTGGGGGGTAAATAGCGAGACTAAAGAGCGCCAGAGAACTGTCGGAGCTCGAGAGAAATTCGACTGGGTCGGTAGAAAGTTTGTCTGGGTAGGTAATGGTTCCGCCGTGTTGGGTAACTTTCAGGTAATTAGGATTTGCGCTGTCGCTATCAAGCGTTCCGTAGACGTTACCGCCACTAGCATCGACGTCTGTCTTGACGTTCGCTAGGCATAGTTTCCTAGAGTTATCTTCGATTTTGAGGAGACGAAAATTGTTTATGGAGCGATCTACGTTATTTTTATCTTTATAGGCAAAAGTAAGTCCGGTGAAACTGCCGTTTGTCTTTTCGTAAAATTCGCTATTCATAGTATAGCCAGTTCGCCAGATATAAGAATATTTACCGGTGCAGAAAACACCACCATAAGGAAGGGGATTAGCGTTATCTGACGTGCCGTTCGCGACAGTATTGTTTCTAATGTCTTTCGTGTAGAATTGTTGATAAACAAATTCAAGACCGGCGGAAGAACCTTTTGCCTCGCATTTATCTTTAGCTTTTGTGTAGTAGTTGCAAAAAGAGGAGAGTTTCGCAGGAGGAGACTCGGCGATTGAATCCTTAAAATCGTCAATAAGATCACGGCCGGCAGAGTTTACGGTTTTCATAGCATAGCCCTTACGGTAAATCGAGACTATTTCGGAGGCGATTAGGGCTAGGGTTAAAAGTAGAGTAGAAATGAAAAGGATGGCGAACGAGAGTTCGATTAGAGTAAAACCTTTTTTAGTTCCCTTTCTCATAACTTTATTTTACCATAAACATTTAATAATCGGGATTATAAAGACGAATAATTGTGGAAATGGTGGTGGGGTTTCCTTGACCCGGAGAGTTCCAACAAGTGCGGATGTAAAAATCGTAATATTGAGGATTTGCACTTGTCGGCTTAACGGCAGTTACCCAGATACCATCGGCGGACGTAGCGTTAGTCGAAAGGGTGGTCGAACCGAGATTACCCGCATCGGAGTAGCGGATTTGAGAGTATGTGTCGGAATGTCTAAGAGTAGTGATGATTACATTGTCGGGATTGGCGACACTGGTGGTATCTAGTTTATGCGTATTAAGGGCGAAGGATTTGTCAATAATAGCAATTCCCTTGCTGCTTCCATCGCTATAGGCTGAACCGTCGGGATTGGTTGAATCATACTCGCAAGAAGTGATTTTGGAAGGGTAGTTGAGGAACTTCGGGTAGGCGGCAGTATAACCGGCGGATGATAGAATATCTTTAGCTTCGACAGCACGACTTTTTATTTTCTCCCAGAGAGCGGCAAATTCTTTTGTTTCGTTATTGATTTCGGCAGCATAGGAATCGTGGATAAAACGGAGAGCTTCGGCTTGGGCGTCGATTTCGTTGCGAGCCATCGCGGTCTCTAGGGAAGTTTGGGCGGAATTTACGCCACGATTCATTAGACTAATCGCGCTGACGGCGATAATTCCAAAAATCCCAACAGAAAACATAACTTCGACAAGACTATCGCCACGCAGAAAATTTTTGGTTAATTTTTTCCGAAGCATTTACTTCCTCCCGTATTAACGTCCATTTCGACCATTTTAACCGCCGTGGAGTTTATGCCGTTTTTCGAGATGCGAATGTTGCGGCGATTTTGATAGGTATTATCGTCGGAATCAAGACAGAAATCGAAATCGTTTTGAGTCATTCCGTCGAGGTAGCCTCCTTGAAGAGGCTTACCACTAGAGGGACTTGGGTTAAATTGGGTATTAGAGACGTAAGTATAGACACTACCGGAGGCGGGCGAACGAATAATAAGAACGGCGCCAACAACACAACCCTCGGGACCCGTAGGGGTTTCTTCGGGGCAGTTTTGGGCGGTCGAAGTATCGGAAGGGTTAGTGTTAGGTTTTTCTAGTTTAGCTTGCCAAGGGACGACATAGGAAACTCTAGCGTAGTATCTTGCGTCTCCGGTCGCGCTAGCGTTTTTGATGATGTCCGCATTGACGTCGGCATTTTTCAAGGCGGTTTTAGCGTCACTACCTAGCTCCGCGCCTTTAGCGGCGGAAACTGTTTTTCCAACAACATCATAGACATAAATCGTATCGGTATTATTTCCGACTTCGCGGAAGGTAATTAGTTTTCCATAAATCGCGGTTCCGGATTTTCCAGAAGTATCTTCTTCAAAGCCAGAATGTTGGACATCGATAACGGAAGAATAGATGCCGCGAAGAAAATCAGCGAAATCGTTTACGGAATCGTTATAACGCTGACGAGCGACAGAAGCGTTCGTCGCAAGGATGATTCCGAGCATAATCGCGGAAGAAAGCGCAAGAAAAAGCGAGACTTCGACAATCGTAAAACCGAATTTAATTTTTTTCTTTAGCATAAGCCTGTTTTTATTATACAGATTTTAAGCCAAAAAGAAAAGACATCCATTTCGAGAAGTTCGACGGCTCTTCTTCGGCGACTTTTTCTTTCTCGTAAGTTTTCGCCTTGGCTGCGGCGGAATTTTCTGGAAGATAAACTAGATTTTCGCCGGCAAGTTTTTTATTCTGTTTAGCGCGAGCGGAAAGTTCTTCGTATTCGGCGGATTTATAGTATTCGTTTTCTAGCTCAAGCGTTTCGACTTCGAGCTCTAAAAGAGCAAGTTCGCGTTTTCTTTTTTCGATTTTTTCAGAAAGTTCCCAGTTTCGAGAAACGGAGGAAATTGAACCATAAGTCCAAATTAAACAGAAAAGAATGGCAACGAGAAGGATGATGTTATCAAAAGTAAAGTATTCATGTTTAAGTTTAAAAATAAGGCGACGAAGGTTAGTCCTTAACTTATTCATGATTTTTATTATAGCATAAGCAAAACTATACTTTTTAATTTAGCTCGCCACGCCTGAGGCGCAAAACTTCGTCGGCATGATCCGCAACGCGGCGAGAATGAGTAACGATGATAACGATTTTATTTTGGGCGTGGGCAAGCTCGCGAAAAATTTCGATAATTTTTTCTTCGGTATCTTCATCTAAATTTCCGGTCGGTTCGTCGGCGACGATGATGGGAGAATTAGAAGCGATTGCGCGAGCGATAGCAACGCGTTGTTGTTGACCGCCGGAGAGTTTATTAACGAGGCGGCTACCTTCTTCCTCGGTTAGACCAACTTGTTTTAAATAGGTATCCGGATTTACGGTTCGTCTGTCGAAGTCGATAGCGATTTGGACATTTTCGCGCGCGGTCATATATTTAATTAAATTATAAGATTGAAAAACGATATTGACGTATTTTAGGCGAAATTCTGAGCCGCCAATCTCGCGGAGGCTTTTCGTATTAAATTTTATGTCGCCGTCTTGGATTTTATCGAGAGCGGAGAGAAGCGAGAGGAGAGTTGTTTTTCCGGAGCCACTTTCGCCGACGATAGCATACATTTTTCCGGACTTAAATTCAGCGTTAATTCCCTTGAGGACTTGTTGAGTTCCGGACGCATTTTCGTATGAATATTTTAAGTTTTCAACTTTTAAGACGTTAGTTTTCATTTTTACTCCTTCCCCGCTAAAATTTCTTTAGGTTGATAACGCATCATGCTTACTGCCGGTAGAATTAAGGCTAAGATAATTACGAGATAGCCAGTAACGAAGAGAAGTAGAAAGTCTATCGGAGTCGCGTTAATATCGAGCTTTATTTCTTCATTACGATTAGCGTTCATGAGTTGTTTCATGTTTTTTGAGCTAAAGTCGTCTTGGCTCGACATGTTGGGCGGGGCTTGAGGAGTCTGAGACGATTGCCCGCCGCGCGCACTAGGACGACCGAAGTTACGCTCGGATTGTTGTTCGGAGGCAGTAGTTTGGGACGCAAGAATACTTTCGCCCATAGATTTTGCAAGGAAAGTTCCCGAGAATGAGGCAAGAACAAAACCGATAGTTCCGACAATCAATAATTCGGTAGCGATTTGGGCAACGACATTGCGTTTATGAGCGCCGAGCGATAACAAAACTCCCATTTCATAACGACGGTCGCGAACATTCAAAGTTACGATTAGGGTAATAATAATTATCGCCGCAACAATAACGATGATTAGAATCGTAGTCGCGAAACTACCGACGCTTTCGATTGAGCCGGACATCGCGTCGTATTCGCTTGTATCGACAGCAACTTTTAAGTTTTCTTCAGCAAGATTCGGAAAGTCGGAGTTAATTTTTTCGACAAATTCATCGGCTTTATCGGAATTTAGCATATAAAAATTTACGTTCGAGACGTCATAATTGCCGTTGTTATATTCGTCGGAACTTAAAAATTTCGCGGCGGTTTTAGTATTCATATAAATCGTATTTGCGTCAGCACGTTCTTCGCTCGTATCATAGATTCCGATTATACTTAACTCAACGGAAGTTGAGGTATAAATATTTTTAAGAGTAAGTTTATCGCCAACTTTTAGATTATTTAATTCGGCGAATTCGTAGGAAACAATAACGCTATCGTCGGTATCTTCGTCGAAGTAAGTTCCGTCTTTAAGCTCCATAGTTTCATTTTTAACGGAGTTAATATAGGCATAGGCATTTACGCCGGAAATAGTAATATCTCCGTCAAGTTCGGAATCGCTAGTTGTATTTTTCATATCAAAACCACCGAAGCCGCCCGGCATACCGCCACCGAAACTAGGCTGTTTAGTTTCGACAACTTCTAAATCGCCGGAGTTAGCGGAAGTGGAGACTTCGTAAGAATAATCTTTGACGTAATCCGAATAGGAAGCAATTTTGTTCGCGGTTTCGACGGTGATTTGAGGACGAGTCATTTGGCCAAACATTTCTTTACGGTCAGCGCCCGCTTCCATTTGTTCTTTTTGGGACTCGCGGATGGCATCCATATCGGCTTGGATAGTGACGGTTCCGCCGAGAGTTGATTTCGCATAGTCCATCTGGGCCGCGACGGCAGATTTAATTGTGATAGCGGCAAGAACTAAATTCGCCATCATGAAAAAAATTAAAGTCATGACGATTGTTCGTCCGAGCTTTCTAGAAATCGAAAGCCAACTCCGCTTTAGCATATTTTTAAACATTTTATTCCTTTCGTATTGTTTTCAATGATTATACGAGCGGAGGTTAAAATGAAACTTAAAAAATCGGCTATTTGCCGATTTCGGTGCGTTGGTGGGGGCGGGTGGGTTCGAACCACCGACCAATCGGTTATGAGCCGACTGCTCTAACCCCTGAGCTACGCCCCCAACGTTAGGAAGATTATAGCATATTTTTTAAGAGAATAGAATTGTTGTGATGATTGGGAGGGTGATAATCGAACAAAGAGTGGAGATAACGACAAGTTCGCTAGATTCTTCGACATTCCCGCCGTATTTCTCGGCAAAAAGTCCGAGAGAAGTCGCGGTCGGGAGAGCTTGAATCAAACTACAGACAATAATAACTTCGTTGGGAAAATGAATTAGTTTAAGGAGAAGAAAAGTCGCGAACGGAGCGAGAGTGAGTTGAATCAAGGCGATAATTAAAAGGCGCCATTTTTTTAGAACAAGTTTAAAGTTCGCGCGAGACAACATAAAACCGATACAGATTAGCGAGAGCGGAGTAGTCGCACCGGAAATATATTTTAGGCTAGAGATTAGGGTTTCGGGGAGGGAAACATGAAATAGAAAAACCAACATCCCAAGGACGACCGCGACGATATTCGGGTTCCGGAGAGTTTCTTTGATGAACTTTTTAGAAAGACGCTTCTCAAAAAGCCAAACACCATAAGAAAAAAGCGCAAGATTAAAGGCAATAATGAACCCGCAATAAGGGATAATCCCCTCTTCGCCAAAAGTCGCGGAGATGATTGGATAGCCGAGGAAAGTCGCATTATTAAAAATAAAGGCAAACTGGGCGGTAGAAGCAAGACCATGTTTAAAGAGCTTTTTATTGAAAATTATCTTCGAGGCGAGAATCAAAGAAATCATAATTATGAAACCGGCAATTAGACCGAGCGTAAAAAGATAAATTAGTTCCGGAGAATATTCGCTGGGAAAGGCAACAAAAAGCGAAGCGGGCATAAAAACGGAAAGAAGGAGGTTTATCAGTTCTTTATTAGTTTCTTTAGAAATCCATTTTAGTTTTCCGAGTAGGAAACCGAGAAAGATGATTAGAGCGATTACGCCGAGAGAATGGTAAAAGTTTTCTAGGTTTAAGCCCATAAACTAGCGAGAACTTTTCCTATAAAGCGGGAGGATAATAATAGAAACTAAGGAGATAAGGACGACGACGGTTAGAATATTTTCGTTAACGCTGGAAAGCTCGCGGTTAATCATACCGGTGTTCGGAGCGGTGACGGTTCGGGAAGCGATAGCGTACTTAGAAAAGCTAGAAGTCGCGAAAGTAATAGTGTTGGTTTCTGGGTCGTAAGTTGTTTCGATAACTTCGTAAGTTCCGTCGTGTTTTTCGTGGACAATGACAACTTCATTTCCGTCAACACCATCTTCGAGTTTTAAGGTGATTGTTGCGGGTTCGTTTAAATCTTTGATTTGTTCCGACCAAGCCTCGTCTTCGGTCCCTTTATACGTTATATTATAAAGGGAAATATCGAGATAACTTTTTACTTCGTAGCCGTCGGTTTCGGCAATTTTAGCGAATTTTTCTTTATTTTCGTCGGTGAGCTCGACGTCAGAAACGTCAAGACGAGCGGTTCCGTGATCTAAAGTGGTTTGGTTTTCGCCAAGTTCGATTGAGCCGGAGGCAACCTTTTCGGATTCGACTTTAACTTCGTCGTCGAGCTTTTTAACTTCGGCGTTAAAGTAGGCGGCGCCGACGGGAACAGTAAAGGTAAATTCGCCGATACCATCGTCGCTAGTTTCTAGTTCGGACATGTTGACGTTCAAGACTTGATAACCGTAGTCAGGAATAACGCGCATGGTTATGCGAGCACCAGCAGGGACAACGAGAGAGCCGTCGTCATAATCGGTATTTCCTCTAGCCTCAAATTCGACATGAGGAATCCCGCAATTTCCGTCTGTATTCATATTGCAGCCGAGATATGCTTCGCCGGTTTCGGCGTCAGCTTCAAGACATTCACCCGTATCGGCATTACAAGAATAAGCAATATCATCGAGGACATAAGAAACAGCGATAAGAGCAAGGGAGGAATGGCCGATGTAGTCTTCTTTATCTTTTTGAGCAGGGTCAGCAGTCCAGAGGAAATTACCGATATGTTTATTTTCGCTGATGGCGACGCTAACGGCTATATTATATGTATTGTCGGCAGCTTTCGGGACGGAAAATTCAAAACCGACGATTTGATGGTCGTAATGATCGAGATAGGATTTTTGATTATTATAATCTATATAATTAGCGATATTAATCTCCGCGTCGTTGACGAGAAGATGAGTGAATTTTTGATGCCAAAGAGTTTCGACGCGAAGAGTAACTTCTTCATCATCTTCGCCACCGCGATAGCGATATTCTATGTCTTCATTTTCGCCGCGATATAGCTCAGGGCGACCGTTATTAATACTAAAGGAAACATCGGAACATTCGGCTTCGCCAGTTTCATCACAAGCAACGAGAAGATGAGCGTGTATGCCCCCCTCGTCGGGTTCGTTTTCATTATGATTTTCTTCCGAGAAAGGAAATAGCGGAAGGTTTTCATGGGCAACGGCGGGCATTTCGTAATTTGCGGTAAAAGTGAATTTTATTTTACCGTTATGTAAATCTTCGGGGTTTCCGGCAGATCGAATTTCAAAACGGTCGGAAATATCGCCGCTAGTACGAACGCTCGTTGTGTCTTTAACTTGACCCTCGGGGATTTGGAGTTCTACGGTTAGAAAATAATTTCCGTTACCCGTTAAATATTCGTCTTCGAGATTCCATTCGTTACCGTTAATTGTTAGAGACGTAACCCAGTCAGAATTCTCATCTACGTTTACGGTAAGACCATAATCACCTTCGCCGTGTTGAGTAGCGAAGACGTTTACCGCTGACAACATATTCACTAGCATTAGCATCGCGCCTAGACTGAGCGTTGTGATTCGATTTAGTATTTTCTTCATCTTATTTCCTTTTTATGCTTATATTAAGTATAGCATAAACGGAATTGAATAATCAATAAAAAACGCCTCGCCCAAAGGTCGAGACGAGACGAATTTTAGTACCTAAATGAATTTAGAGGGAATTAGGCTTTCTTTTTAAGAGTTAAGAAACCGTTGCGGGGGTTTTCATTAACTTCACGATCGGCAGGAAGATCGCAAGGAGTTCCTTTTCCACCTTTTTCGTCTTTAGTGAAGAAATAAATAGTCTGAGGCTTTCCACCGCGGAGAGTAACTTCGGATTTATGTAGATAGTACTTTACACCTTTGCTGTTAGTATGTTCATAAGCCATTAGCTTAATCCTCCTTAAGTTATTGTACTTTTATCTTATGACCCCCGTTGAAAGAAGTCAAGGGGTTTTATGATTTTTTTAATAAGTTTAAGGTTATTTCGAGGACAATCCAGATAAGAAAGCGTATAAAAATTACAACAATTAGAAGTAGGTTTAATAGAATTACGATACCTGATAAAGTGGGCGCCCAAACTGGCGAAGAAAAATCATAGCGAAAAAGCTCAGTCGAGGGAATATCAGCAAGAAAAGTTCCTTCGGAAGTTTCTTGGGCGGGATATTTCGCGAGTTCGGTCATGAAACAGTTAATATAGTTCGGGTTATTCCAAGTCCAACCGTTTTGGATTGCTTGGGGACGACAGACGATAGAAGCGGCGGCGTAGATGTTCCCGTTCGGGTTGGAATCATCGACCGTCGCGGACTCTTCAACCTTCTTGATGGCTTCGGCGGCGGAGCGGAGATAAGAATTTTCGAGATAAAAAGGGCCGGTTCCGAAAGAGATTTCTGTTAGACCGTTTTTTTCGGTAACATTAACGACAATGTTTTTAGTCGCAAAATCTTTTAACTCATTCAGTTTTTTAACGAGCTCTTCGTCATTTCCCTCTTCGTCGAGCTTTAGAACTTCAGAGCGGAGAGAAACCATTTTGAGATGGTCAAGGCGAAGAAGAGTCGCAGCAAGAAAAAGAAACGGCACTAAAATTAAGAGGAGCTGCCAAGTTTTTAGACGATTTCTTTTCTTACCCACCATAATCTAGTATAATTATAACATATGAATATATATATTTCTGGAATTTCTGGAACGGCGATGGGGCCGCTCGCGATGATGGCAAAAGAAGCGGGGCTTCGAGTTTTCGGGTCGGATAAAAGCGAAGGACTAGTGACGAACGAGCTGCGGAAAAGGGAGATTGAAGTTTTTATTGGCGAACAGGACGGAGAATTTTTAGAAAAAAAGTTTCGCGAAGAGGGGGTGGATTGGTTTGTTTATACGTCGGCGTTGCCAAAAACTCATCCGGAATTAGTTTTAGCGGAAAAATTGAAAATTAAAATTTCTAAACGAGATGAGTTGATTGAGTTTTTGGTTGAGAAACTAAAGCTGAAGATGGTCGCGGTGGCGGGGACGCACGGGAAGACAACAACGACGGCGGCGATTGTGTGGCTAACGACAAGGTTAGGGTTACCGGTTTCTTGGCTAGTGGGGACGACGTTGGGATTTGAGGAAGCGGGGAAATATGTTCAGGGTTCAAAATATTTGATTTATGAGGCGGATGAATACGACCGGAACTTTTTATACTATCATCCGTTCCTTTCGGTTATTCCGAGCGTAACTTATGACCATCCAGATATTTATAAAACGGAAGAAGAGTATAAAGAGGCATTTGATCAATTTATTCATCAAAGCAGAAAAACGATAAGGGAGATTTCTCCGATTCCGGAAATTAAGGTCGCGGGGGAAGTTCGGAGATATGATTGTTCGCTGGCAGTTCGGGCGACACAGGAGATATTGAGGGATTTAGGGAAAGAAGTAGAGGAAGAGGAGCTGGTTAAAATAGTCAATGAGTTTTCTGGGGTCGGGAGAAGGTTTGAGCGATTAGCGGAAGGAGTCTATTCCGATTATGCGCATCATCCGGAAGAAATTGAGGCAACGATTCAGGTTGCGAGGGAAGAAGCGGAGCGTTTGGGAAAACGAGGGGTGGTTGCGATTTATGAACCGCATCAAAACATTCGTCAGCATGAAGTTTTTAAGGGTTATAAAAAAGCGTTTTTAGGGGTTAGTAAATTATTTTGGGCGCCAACCTATTTAGTTCGCGAAGATCCGAATCTAAGAGTTATTGAACCGGAGGAGTTTGTTGAAAGTTTAGAAAATAAAGAAGTTGGGGAAGTGGCGGAAGTTGATGAAAACTTATTTAAGAAACTAGAAGAACTTCGAGAGGAAGGGTATTTAATTTTGTTGATGACAGCAGGGCCGGCAGATGGTTGGCTTAGGGAGAAATTTAAACCTCGTCAGGATTAGGTATAGATTCGGGGATGCCGAGAGCTTTATCGGAAAGAGATTCGAGGGAGAAAGGGTCTTCGGAAAAACTTTCGAGGCGTTCTAGTTCTTTATTGAAGTTCTCGAGGTATTCGTCAATATCTTTTTCGATAATTTTTCCGGAATCGGAAAAGGCGTAGTCTTTATTTTTATCTTCTTCTTTTTCGGTTTCTTCTTTTTCGGGGAGAAACCCTGGACGAGAACGGTCAAGATAAATATCGCCTGATTCATGATAAAGATAAAGCGAGATAGAGGTAGTTAAGGTCGCAATCAAAACCGCGCCGAGGCCGAGAAAGACTAGATTTCTCCCGCCGAGAGAAGGAGAGGATTTTGGGGGGCGAGAATTATTCATTGAGCGAACCTTTCAGTTTTTTAACGAGGGAAACGTGGGTTGATAAGAGCGAGTTCAAGGCTTCGAGGTCAGTTTTAACGATTGTGCGTTGAGAGCGAGTTTTGACAAGTTTTTCATAAAAAAGTTCGGGATTGGTTTTACAATCGGTTAAGATTAAATCTTCAAGGGATTTTGAGTAAGAGATAAAATCAGAGGAGAATTTGGCGCGAGAGGAAGCAAGGGAAGATTGGAGTTCGGTCAGTTCGGGGAGGGAGTAGTTATTTTTAATTAGGCGCAAGTTAAGCGGGGTAAGATATTTAGAGGAGGCGGTCTCATAAATTCCGCCGAAATACGTTCGAGTTTTGGAATCGGAAACGGCAAGGCGTTTTAAACCGGTTTTTAGAGAGTCGCAGTTTTGGGTCAGGTAGTCTTTTTGGACATCGGTTAGAGAAACGTCGGTAGCGTTCGCGATAGACGGGAAAGATAGAAAAACAAAAGCAAGAATAAGTAAAACTAAACTCAGAAAATTATTTCGCTTCATAACGTCCTAGATGTTTTCTTCCGTCATAAACTAAAGTTGGGATTCCTTTGATATGGACTTTATTTTCGGCAATGTCCCTAACGCTATCGAGGAGATTTTTAACTTCGTCAGAATCTTTTAGGGAGAAGATTTTTTCGATTTCGGAGTCAGTCGCGGAGAAAGACTTTAGCCAAGATTTTAACAACGTTTCGACTTCTTTCGGCTCAGAGGTGTTTAAGATGTTTTGATAGATGATTCCGGAGTCGGATTTTTCGGTAAAGATTTTTTCGAGAATTTTTTCGCCGTAAGTATTTTTGGTTTCGAGGAATTTCGTGGCATAAATTACGCTAGCGGTTAGATAAGAGTTCGAGAATTTATATTCGGTTTCGGAAATTTTAATCGGGTAGAGAAGAATAACGGTATTATAGTTATCGAAAAAGCCGGAGGAGAGTTGGTTTTTGTAAGACTGGAGGCAGGCGGAGCAACCCGGGTCGAGAATATCAATAGCGTAGGGTTTTCCCTCTTCTATAGAATCTTTCCCGACTAATAAGTAGGGGTCGGTAATATATTCTTCGGCGTGCCAGTTTTTAGTCGCGTCGGGGATGGCGGCGAAAATATCTCCCCATTCGGTAAACCAACGACCGAATTTTTCGAGAGCGGTTTTATTTTCGTTATCGTCGCCGAGGGAGCAAGACTCGGAGCTTAGAGAACAGGCGGAGGGGGAATCAACGTTACAGGTTCCGAGCGCCCAAAGAGCGAGGAGAGATTTTATTGAGACTAAAATCGCCCAAACAACAACAGCGACGATAATAACGGAAACAACTTCGATAACAATCGAGAGGGGTTTAATCAGATTGGGTTTTTTTAGAATGATTTTTTTAAGGAGAGTATTTTTTACATCATCTTTAAAGTTGGTCTCGCATTTTTGGAGACGGACTTTTTTCCAGACACATCCCCAAGCCTTTTTAAAGGCTTTCCAGTAAGCGATACCGATTTCGCGTTTAAAAATTGAAATAAAAGCGACAATAATGCCGACGAGGGCAAGGATAATAAAAGCAGCAATACAAACCATAAATCTTATTATAACACGTAATTTTAGCGGGAGAATGGTATAATAACTTTTATGAAAGATTTTGATTATTTAGGTAAGGGGGAAGTTTATCTTGACGCCGCCTGTCAATCGCTGAGACCGCGACCAGTTATTAACGCGTTAGAAGAATATTATACGAAGTTTAATTCTTGCGGAGAGAGAGTTAAATATCCGTGGGGAATAGAGACAGATAGGCGAGTGGAAGCGACGAGAAAGAAAGTTATAAAATATTTAAAATTAAAAGCAAAAGATTATTTTGTTTCTTTCACTTTAAATACAACTTATGGCATAAATTTAATTTTGGCGCAACTTGACTATTCTAAATTTTCTCGCATAATTACAACTGATATTGAGCATAATTCCCCGTTTCTTTCAAGTTTATCCTATGCCAAGAAATATGGGTTGGAGAGAGAAGTCATCTCGAGAAATCCGGACGGTTCAGTTCCCTTAGATTCAGATTTCACGAAAGCGGTGGTGATTTTAAACTGCGCAGGAAACTTTGACGGAAGAAAATTATTAAACATTAAAGATTTAATTAAAAAAGTTCACAAACAAGGCGGGATTGTTTTAATCGACGCGGCGCAAGCGATGGCACATAGTCCGGAAATTTTATATAAACAGGAGCCGGACGCGATTTTCTTTTCGGCGCATAAATTATACGCGCCGAGTTTAGGGGGGATGATTATTCGGAAAGATTTACTCCCGAAAATAGAGACAAGTTTCATCGGAGGGGGGATGGTAGATGATGTAACGAAAGAATCATATTTATTATCGGCGGAGAATCCGGAACATATTTATACGAAATTCGAGTCAGGACTTCAGGCTTGGGGGGAGATTATTGCGCTGGGGACGGCGATTGATTGGTTGGAGGGTTTATCGAAAAAAGACCATAAAAACCTAGAGGAAAATTATACGAGGTTGTATGAGTTTCTAAAAAGTTCAGAGAAAGTTCATTTGGTCAACGAGGAAGCAAACCCGACGATGAGCTTTTATATCGAGGGGGTTGATTCGCATCTTTTAGGGTCGGCGCTAGGGGACGAAAAAATTATGGCGAGGACGGGGTATTTTTGCGTACATTATTATCTTGATAAGGTTCGAAAATTCCCGCCGTTGATCCGTTTTTCTTTAGGATATCATAATCGACCAGAAGATGTTGATAAAGTAATTGAGAAAATGGAGAAGATTGTAAAGTGAAAACTAAAAAAAGAGCAACACGATATTTCTTTTTAGGATTGTTGAATACGGCAATCGGATACGGAATTTACGAAGTTCTTGCGCTGACTATTTTTAGGGGTGAGCTGCTTTGGGTGGCGACGTTAGTTTCTGGGACTATCGGGATTTTTACGGGTTATTATATGCATAGTAAATATACTTGGGTCGGGAGGAAAGTCGGGAAAGAACAAGTCGCAAGGTTTTTTATTTGGAATGTGATTTCTTCGGTCTTAGTTAAACCAGTTTTAACGAAGATTTTTGAGTTGCCAGAATTTCTTTACAAATTCGCGTTTTCGATTTTTGAGGCGCTACATATTCCGTTTTCCTATGAGTTCGTTAGGAGTACGGGAATTTTCGTTTTGATTACGGCAGTAATTATGATAATTAACTTTTTAGTTTACGATAGGTTCGTATTTGGAAAGAAAAAAGAAAAAGAGGGGGAAGAAGATAAAGATGAAGAGCGTTCGGAAAGCCAGAAAAAAAAGAAAGAGTGATTAGATAGGCGAGAGTTAAGCTAAAAAGAAAAGGTTTCGCGAGGGGGGTGGGGGAAGTTTTGATTATTGTTGTAAAAAATACAACAATAACGAGGAGGAAGAGGAGGATTCCGAGAAGACCGGTTTCGAGAAGAAGCGAGAAGTATTCGTTTTGGACGATTTCTTTAGGATGAGAGGTGAAAGATTTTTCATAAAGAACGGTTCCGGCAGAGCCGAGACCATAACCAAAAAAGAAATTAAGCGGAGAATCGAGAGAAGCGGAGAGGGCGGAAACGTTAAGGGAGAGGCGAAAATTGGTCGATTCAGCGACGTAGCCGTCGAAGACGGAAAGATTTTCGGTTTCTTCGGGGGAAGTATTATCTTCGGGGAGATCAGTTTTTTCGGTAGGTTCTTCGGCAGATTCTTCGGTCGATACAGAATCGGGAGTTTCGGAGTCGAGAGGTTTTTCGCGGAAGTCAATAAGACCGAGGGAAAGTTGATTAAGGGACTTAGCGACGCCGGAAGAGAAAGTATCGTTGGTTGAAGATAATTCGCTAAAAATACCTTGGAACGAAAGGGTAAAAAGGAAAGCTAGGACTAGCAGGGCAGTCGGTCTTAAAAGAGATTTTAGGGAAATAAGTTTTTTGATTAGGTTGTAGCCGACGAAGAAGAGAAAGCCGACCCCGAAAGCATAGATTGCGCCGCGAGAAAAAGTTAAGAAGAGGGTCGAGGAGAATAGGAATAATAGAGTTGGTAACGATTTTAGCGTTCGGTTTTTAAGGTTTTGTTCGGTTAGAAAGAGGTAGAGCGCGTAAAAAGTCGGGGCGAGGAGGAGATTGCCCATGAATTGAGGCTCGATGGCGAAACCAGAAGGATGAGGAAAGCCGAAAATACGCGATGTGCAACCAAGACAGAGGAGGGTAGTTTCGCGAGGGACGCCAAAAACGTCGAGGAAGCACTGGAGCCAGCAGATTAGGCAGACAAAAACAGAGGAAAGAAGAAAGATTTTTTTCAGGAGCGAGGTTTTTATTGAACCGGATTTAAAGAGACTGACTACGCCGAGAAGGGAAATTAGAATGCACCAGAGAATACCGGCGGTAAGGATTCCGCGAAGTTTATTCGGACTCCAGAGAATCGAGAGGGAAAAATAGAGGCTAAAAAGAAAAACAGAAAAGAAAAAAGTAGGTACTTTAGAGAAACTGAGTGATTTTAGGGTTTTCGGGAGAGATTTTAAGTAGAGATAAAAATCTTTAAGGGAGAGAAGAGAGAAAAGAAAAAGCCAGATTAAAGGTAAGGAAAGTTCGAAGTTCATTGAGGCGTTCGAACCAAGAGGGATAAGCGGATAGTAAGAAAAATAGAGGGCAACAGGGAAAGAATAGAGAAGAAAAAGGCGGAGAGAGGCAAGTTTATTTAGATTTTTTCGCGCCATTGGATTTTTTCTCTTTATTTTCTTTATTTTTTTCTTTGAGGCTTTCGAGAATGAAGTTTTTTAACTTTACTTTAAAATGTTTTTCGGAAAAGGGAAGAGCGGAGTTTTTTACTTTTTCTTCGGGGAATTTTAAAGTTCTAAATCTTTTCAGGGCGAGCCGGAGGGAATTAACGGATTGTTTTCCGAAGAGGACGCCATTTTCGCCATCTATAACATAATCGACGGCGCCACCTTTGCCGTAGGCGATGACTGGGCAGCCAGCAGCAAGAGCTTCGACGGGGGCGATGCCGAAAGGTTCGAGCGAGGGGAAGATAAAACCTTCGGAAGTTTCGAGGTATTTTTTTAGAGAATTTTGATCCATCAGGGGGAGAAATTTGATAAGTTTGGAATTCTTGGCAAGTTTTTTTAGCTTTCGCGTTTCGGGGCCTTCGCCGATAACGGTTAAGGGGAGCTTTAGGGAAACGCAGGCTTTAACGGCAAGATCGAGACGCTTCCACGTAACGTGGCGTGAAGTCGTTATAAAGCCTTCACGTTTTTTGGGAAGTTCGGACGATTCAAGAGAAGAAGCTAGGCGTTCGGTTTTTTCGGCTTTACTTTTTTTCGATTTTGTTTTATTATTTTTTAGTTTCTTTTCTTGACTTTTTAGCGATTTTATTTTATCTTGTTCGGGGATTTCGGTTGTGGATAATTCCCTTTCTGAAAACTTTTCCACAGCTACTGGTGGAAAAATAATGGTCGATTCCCTATTGTAGTATTTTTTAATTTGTTCAGAAGCATAGGTCGAGATAGTGATGAATTTATCGGGACGTTGGGCGGCTTTATAGTCGGCATTTTTAAGCGGTTTATTGAAGACTTTTAAAACGCAGCGAGCGAGAGGGTCGAGAAGATTAAAACCCGGATTTTTTAAATAGTCTTCGTAGAGACCCCAATAATATTGGGTCGGGACGTGACAATAGGAAAGATGGAGAGCGTTTCCCTTTTTCTTGATTGACTTCGCTTCGGCGCCAGTTACAGAGATAATTAAATCGTAATTAGAGAGGTTAAGCTGATTAAAGTAAACTTGGCGAAGAGGCCCTAGGAAGCGGCGGAGGTTACTGGGGAAAATTTGGAGCCAACCAACACGAACATCTCTGTCGTTAAACCAGTTAATCTTCTTGGGGTTGTATTGGGACGTGTAGATTGGCGCGGACGGGAACATATCGCTAATTTCTTTAAGCACGCGTTCGGCGCCACCGACATTAGTCAACCAGTCGCAAACGATAGCGACTTTCATTATTTTGCGCCTCGATGCTTAAAAACAACGACGACGGTTCGGAGGAGGATTTGGAAATCTAGGAGGAGCGACCAGTTATGAATATAATAAATATCAAGAGCACGGCGCTCCTCAAAGGAGATGTCGCGACGACCGGAGACTTGGGCTAGACCGGTTAAGCCAGATTTTACGGTTAAGAGAAGCGAGCGGTCGCCGTAAGTTCGGAGCTCACCCGGAACGAGGGCGCGAGGCCCAACGAGAGAAATGTCGCCTTTGATGACGTTGAAAAGCTGGGGAAGTTCGTCGAGGGAAGTCTTCCGGATGAAGGCGCCGATTTTGGTTATTCGGGGGTCGTTTTTGATATAGTCGCCGTTTTTACGATATTTTTTAATTAGTTCGGGTTTCCCCATTTTCTTAAAGGCTTCTTCGGGGGACATACCAGAAAATTCGACTTTCATTGAGCGGAATTTATAGATTTTAAATTTACGGTTGAATTGGGACAGACGAAGCTCGGAGTAGAGGGCAGGGCTTTTCGGGTCGGAGATTTTGATGATGAGCCATAAGATTATCATAGGAATTAGCGCGATAAGGAATAAAATTCCGCCGAGAAAAATATCGAAGAAGCGTTTGGCGACGCGCATTCCGCCGTTAAGAGGAGTGGCGTTGACGCGGATGGCGGGAGTGTTTCCGATAAGCTCAACTTCGCCGATTTGGGACGAAAGAGCGGCTTCGGAAGGGACGAAATAATAGAGAAGGTGGCGGTTGATGGCGAGTTTATAGACATATTCGGCTTGGCGCTCGTCGGTTAAAAAGATAACGTCGGGATGAGTCTTTTTGATGGCTTCCTTAAGAGAGGAATACTGTTTTTTGTAAAGGTCTTTAGGGATGAATTTTTTACTAGCAATGACGCCAACGAGGTTATAGCCAGATTCAGGAAAGGAGGAAATATAATCGGAAAGAAAATCGGTGTTTTTATTGTTGCCGATAATGACTGCGCGGAGACCACCACGAGAAGAGAGGAAGAAAGATTTACGGATGGCGCGGAGGAGATTCCTAGTTAAAATTAGAAAGACGAAGCAGAGTCCGGCGGAATAGACAGCGATGATTCGGACGGGAAAAAGATTCCCGCGACCGAAGAAGTCAAAGGAGATGATAAACATGGTTCCGATAATTGAGGCGAGAAAAAGACGACTGGCTTCGTTCGTTCGAGCGCGGCTAGCGAGGAAGAAAGTTTTTTTATAAAGTCCGAGAGAGGCAAGAATAACTAGCCAAGCAGGGATTAGAAGAAAGATGATTTTAACAAAACTAGAGAGTTCGGACTCGAAAAAATAGGGACGCGGATCGAGATGGGTTCGGAAATAATAGGAAAAAGCGAAAGCGAAAATAATCGCTAGGGCGTCGCCAAACATTAGAAGTAAGCGGAAAACCGGCGAAGAGTCTTTTTTCATAGTATAATTATAACATAAATATTCATATCAAGAGAGGAAAGTTGTAATGTCTAAGTTTTTTGGGACGGATGGGATTCGCGGAAAAGCGGAAATTTTTACGCGGGGATTTTTAGAAAAGATTATTTTGGGATTAGAAGTTAAGGGTAAAAAAGTCTTGATTGGTGGAGATACGCGCGAATCGACAGAGAGAATTCTGAGAGATTTGGGGGAGATTTTGGGGGAAGCGGGGGCAGAGAGGGTCGCGACGGTTGGAGTTTTGTCAACACCGGCGATAAATTATGTCTTTTATCAGCTGGGGTTTGATTTTGCGATTGATGTAACAGCGTCGCATAACCCCTATACCGATAATGGAATCAAGATTTTTGAGCGAGGAGAGGAGTTCGGGGTAAAACTCGGAGAGAGAAAGAAAGAAAAAGTCGAGGAGGCGATTAGGGCTAGCGGTTCCCTGTCTCGGCTAGATTCGGAAGAGTCGAGAGAGGTCGAGGATTTGAGCATGAAGGGACGAGAGATTTATCTTGAACATCTTAGAAGTTATTTGGGGAAAGGGGATTTTTCGGGGCTGAAGATTGGGTTGGATTTTGCGAACGGAGCGACTGGGGTAATTTCGGGAGAGATTTTTCGAGAACGAGGGGCAGAAACGGTCGAAATAAACAATAAAGTAGAATATGGGCGGGAGATAAATAATGACGCTGGGAGCACGCATATTGAGGGGCTACAGAAATTAGTCAGAGAAAGAGGATTGGATTTTGGAGCGGCGTTTGATGGGGACGGAGACAGAGTATTGTTTTCTGATAAAAACGGAGAGGTAGTCGACGGAGACCAGATTTTAGCGATTTTAGCAAAATACTTTAAGTTGGACGCGATTGTTGCGACGGTGATGGCGAATCGGGGGTTGTTGAATTTTGGGAAAGAAGAAAGGATAGAGATAGTCACGACAGACGTTGGTGACCAAAACGTTTTTGCGGAAATGAAAAAAAGAGGGGTAAAAATCGGCGGAGAGCAGAGTGGACATATTATTTTGCCAGAAGAAGCGATGGGGGACGGAGTTTTAACGGCGCTAGTTATAACAAAAATTATTAAAAGAAGCGGCAAAAGTTTAGACGAATTAGCCGGAGAGATGAAGAAGTTTCCGCAGGTTATGATAAATATAGAGGCCTCTAGCGAAGACAAGGAAAAGTTAAAATCTTCGGCCGAGATACGGAAGTTGATTGAGACTTATGAGAAACAGCTAGAAGAGATGACGAAGGGGAGAATTTTAGTCCGGCCGAGCGGGACGGAAGAATTAGTCCGAATTACGATTTGGGGAGAGAAAGAAACGAAAATTCGAGAAATTGGCGAGGAGTTCGCAGAAAAATTAAAGAAGGAGCTAAAAAATGGAAATTAAGAGGTTGGAAAAATACACAAAAGAAGTCGGAGAGCAAGTTCGGAAGTTGTTGATTGAACTTTCGAGAAGCGGAAAAGATAAGGGGGAGATTCCGGAAGAGTGGTTTTTAGAGATAATCAATTCCCCGTTTCACGATTTAATTATCGCGGAGGAAGAGGGGCGAATTTTGGGGATGGCGTCGATGTCGATTATGATGGGGGCGGGAATTTATAAAAATGCGTATTTGGAAGATTTTGTCGTTTTGGGCGAGGCGCGCGGGAAGGGGGTCGGAAGGAAAATTTGGGAGGAGATTTTAACGTGGGCGCGAGAAAAAGGAGCGAGGAGGTTAGAGTTTACCTGTGGAGCGGGAAGAGAGGCGGCGCACGCGTTTTATCATAAACATGGCGCGGAGATTTATCCGACGGATTTCTTTAGATTGGAGCTATAATTCCCTATTCGACAGTAACGGATTTTGCGAGGTTGCGAGGTTGGTCAACATCGTAACCTTTGGAGATGGTTATATAGTAGGCGAAAAGTTGGGAAACGATATTGAAAAGAATCGGAGTGAGGAGTTTAAGGTTCGTTGTAATTTTTACAACATTCTCGACGGGAAGGTTAAACTCGGGGGAGTTGGTGACGACAATAACATGACCACCACGAGCAAGAACTTCTTGGACACCGGAGATAGATTTCTCATAGAGGGGGTCGTTCGGAAGGAGGACTAACTCAAAAAAGCGGTCGTCGACGAGAGCAAGAGGACCGTGTTTTAGCTCGCCAGTCGCATAAGCATTCGCGTCGATATAGGAGATTTCTTTTAACTTTAGCGCGCCCTCCATCGCGGTTGGATAGGCAGTATCGCGACCGAGATAGATGGCGTGATTATAGTTTACATATTTTTTAGCAAGTGGCTTTATCGTTTCGGGAATGGAGTTTAGGAGATTTTCGATTTCTTTCGGAAGAGCGGTAATTTCTTCAATATAGGGAGCGAGGGCAGAGGGTTTTGCGCCTTTGGCTTGGGCGATAGTTAAGCCGAACATAAGCATAGCGACAGCCTGAGAAGTAAAGGCCTTAGTCGAAGCGACGGAAATTTCGGGGCCAACATGGATGTAAGTTCCGCCGTCAACTTCGCGGGCGATAGTTGAGCCGATGGCGTTGACGATGCCAATGGTTTTGATACCTTGAGCTTTAATTGAACGAAGACAGGCGAGAGTATCGGCAGTTTCGCCGGATTGAGAGACGATGAGCGCGACGGAATGTTCGGGGATATAAGAGTTTCGGTAGCGATATTCGGAAGCGATGACGGGTTCGATAGTTAGTTCGGGAGTGAATTGTTCGAGGTAGTAACTGGCGAGGAGGGCGGCGTGATAAGCGGTTCCGCAGCCAACAATGAGGAGATGTTTGATATCTTTCAATTCTTTTTGGGAAAGGTTGGGCCCGCCGAGATGAACAGTTTTTTCTTCGAGGTTAATTCGACCGCGGAGGGTTTCGGTTAGAGAGGAAGGCTGTTCCATGATTTCTTTAAGGAGAAAATGATCGAAGCCGCTTTTTTGAATTGAGGCGAGGTCGGTTTTTATTGTTTCGACCTTGGCAGAAACGGGCTGAGAGTTAAGGGTTTTAATTTCGACGTTATCCTTTTTAAGAGTCGCGACTTCGCCATCGTTAAGGTAAATCGCGCGCTTTGTAAAACCAACGAGGGCAGAAGCATCAGAAGCGACAAGGGTTTCATGATTCCCGATTCCGATAATAAGCGGAGAGCCAGAGCGAGCGACGACGATTTCGTCGGGATTATTTTCGGAGATAACAGCAATTCCGTAAGTTCCGCGAACAAGTTTGAGAGCTTGGACAACGGCGTTAGAGAGAGGATGCTTTCCGTCTTGGTAAAAAGAGTTGATGAGGGCGGCGAGAACTTCGGTATCGGTTTCGGAAATAAAAGTATGAGCGTTTTTTAACTGTTCTTTGAGTTCTTTATAATTTTCGATGATACCGTTATGGACAAGGTAAATTTTTCCGGCGCGATGAGGATGAGCATTAGTTTCGTTCGGCTCGCCATGTGTTGCCCAACGGGTATGCCCGATACCAATCTCGTCGGTGCGTTTATTTTTAGAAACCTTTTCTTCAAGATTGGAAATCTTCCCTTTTGCTTTTAAGAGAGTCGCGGTTCCCTTTTTATCTAAAGTGACAATTCCGGCGGAATCATAGCCGCGATACTCAAGACGTTTAAGGCCGCTAATTAAAAAATCTTGGGCATTTTTTTCGCCAACAATGCCGACAATTCCACACATATTTTCCTCCTTGATTATTGTTGGTATTATAGCATAAATTTAGTATATAATTATGGTATGGAAAAGATTTTAGTTACGGGTGGGACGGGATATATCGGGTCGCATACGGCGGTCGAGCTAATTAGAGCGGGTTATCAGGTTCTGATTTTAGATAATTTAGTCAACTCCAAGATAACTACTTTAGATAAAATTGAGAAAATTACAGGAGTTCGGCCAAAGTTTTTTAAAGTTGATTTGATGGATTCTAAGGGGGTAGAGAAAATTTTTCAGGAAAACGAGATTGATTCGGTTTTTCATTTTGCGGGATTAAAGGCTGTTGGAGAGTCGGTCGAGAAACCGCTAGAGTATTATGAAAATAATATCGGGGGGGCGATAAATCTGCTGAAAGCGATGATTAAAAATCGAGTTTTTAAGCTGGTCTTTTCGTCATCAGCGGTAGTTTATGGGAAGCAGGACGTTCCAGTTTGCATAGAAGCGATGCAGACCGGAGTCGAGGTCGCGAATCCGTATGGATGGACAAAGGCGATGATTGAGCAAATTATTAAAGATACAGCAAAAGCGGAGCCGGAATTTATGGCGACGATTTTAAGGTATTTTAATCCGGTCGGCGCAGATAAATCAGGGCTTTTAGGGGAAGACCCGAATGGGAGACCGAATAATTTGATGCCGATTATAATGAAAGTTTATCAGGGGGAGATTCCGGAATTGACGATTTATGGCGATGATTATCCGACAAAAGACGGGAGCTGTATAAGAGATTATATTCACGTTACGGATTTAGCGAAGGGGCATTTAGCGGCGCTAGAGAAGATTAAAAAAGGCGTATCTATATATAATTTGGGGAGCGGGAGAGGGACGTCGGTTTTTGAGTTAGTAAAGGAGTTTGAGAAGGCTTCTGGAAGAGAGTTGCCGAAGAAAATCGGAGAGAGGCGAAAGGGAGATTTGGCGGAATATTATGCAGACCCGAGTTTGGCGGAGAAGGAGTTGGGGTGGAAAACTGAGTTGGGGGTTCGAGAAATAGTTGAAGATACGCTGCGTTACTTAGAGAATTGCGCAAAAGTTATGGTAAAATAGAAGGAGTTATGAAGATTCCGAACGTTTTATATCGAAATAATCGCATTCTCTTAAAAGAGCTAACGAAAACGGATTTTAAATTAAGATACCAAGGATCGGTTTTGGGGTATCTTTGGGCGCTACTAAGACCGCTGTTAATGTTTGCGATTTTGTATGTTGTTTTCGCGAAACTTTTAAGATTTGGAAGCGATATTCCCCATTATCCGGTTTATCTTTTGACGGGGACGGTTTTATGGTCGTTTTTTACGGAGTGTACCGGACAGGGGATTCAGGCGATGGTGACACGAGGAGACTTAATTAGAAAAATTAGTTTCCCAAAATATATCGTTGTCGTTTCGACAACATTTACTGCGTTGATTAACTTGATGATAAATTTAGTCGTTGTTGTTGTTTTTGCGTTGATAAATGGAGTTCAGCCTAGTTTGAGCTGGCTTTTGGTTCCCCTTTCGATTTTGGAGTTATATATGCTTTCGCTCGGAATCGCGTTTTTATTAGGGGCGATTAATGTAAAATATCGAGACGTGGGGTCGATTTGGGACGTTTTGGTTCAGGCGTTGTTTTACGCGGTGCCGATTATTTATCCGGTAACGATGGTGGCAAGTTCAAGCGCGATAGCGGCGAAAATAATTCTATTAAACCCGATTGCGCAAGCGATTCAGGACGTTCGACATAATTTAATTACAGTAGAAACGGTTACGACTTGGAACTTTTTAGAAAATCCGGCAGCGAAGATTTTGCCGATTGTTTTGGTCGTTGTTTTGTTGATAGCCGCGGCGATTTATTTTAGGCGAAAATCGAAGTTTTTTGCGGAGGAAGTTTAGATGAAAAGAAAAATCGGAATTAGGCGAGAAGTTAGAACGGATAGCGAGAATGCGATTGAGGTTAAAAACTTATCGAAGAGTTTTATTTTGCCGACGGAAAGGTCTTGGGGGTTAAAGCAGGCGATTTTTAACCGACTACGCGGAATTAAGGGATATAAGGAACAAAAAGTTTTAAGTAATATCAGCTTCAAGGTTCGGAAAGGCGAGTTTTTGGGAATTGTTGGGAGAAACGGGAGCGGAAAATCAACGCTTTTAAAGATTCTCGCGGGAATTTATTATCCGGAAAAGGGCGAGGTGACGGTTAACGGAAGTTTAGTTCCGTTTATTGAACTCGGAGTCGGATTTAATCCGGAGCTAACGGGACGCGAAAATGTTTATTTGAACGGGGCACTTTTAGGGTTCTCGAACAAAGAGATGGATGAAATGTACGAGGAGATTTGGAAATTTGCGGAATTAGAAGAGTTCCAAGACCAAAAGCTAAAAAATTATTCGAGCGGGATGCAGGTTAGATTAGCGTTTTCGATTGCGATTCGAGCAAGAGGAGATATTTTGATTTTGGACGAAGTTTTAGCGGTTGGAGACGCAGCATTCCAACAAAAATGCAATGATTATTTCGCGAGCCTCAAAGGCAATCAGACGGTAATTTTAGTCACGCATTCGATGGAAAACGTAAAAAAGTTTTGCGACCGAGCAATTATGATTGAGGGCGGAAAGATTGTCAAGGAAGGGGAGCCGGAAAAGGTCGCGGAGGAATATATAAAACTCTTTAAGTAGAGCGGTTTAGTTTTCTCGTTCGGCGAGATAGCGAGAGAGAGCGTCTTTCCAGTCGGGGAGAGGAGTGAAGCCGTTTTTTTCTAGTTTAGATTTATCGAGGCGAGAATTAAACGGACGCTTCGCAACGGCTTTTCCGGCGAGTTTTTCGTATTCGGCGGTTGAGACCGGAATGACTTTTGAATTAATTTTCGCTTGAGCAAAAATTTCTTTGGTAAAGTCAGCCCAAGAAATAAAGCCGCCGGAGTTAGTCGCATGATAGAAACCGTATTTTTCGGTTTCGAGCATATCGACAAGGAGACGAGCGAGGTCGGGGCAATAAGTCGGAGTGCCGATTTGGTCATCGACGACGCGGACTTCGGGATGAGTCGAGCCGACGCGGAGCATAGTATCGACAAAATTTTTCCCGTTTTTACCAAAAACCCAAGCGATGCGAATGATAAAGTATTTTTCTAAGGTTTCAGAAACGGCAAGTTCGCCGCCAAGTTTAGTTTCGCCGTAGTAATTTCGAGGGGCGAAATTTTTATCGTCGGGTTGCCACGGAGTCGTTCCCTCGCCGTTAAAAACATAGTCCGTAGAGATATAAATCATTTTCGCGTCGAGTCGCTTCGCGACGTCGGCGAGGTTTTTAGCTCCATCGACGTTGACTTTCTTAACGACAGGTTTCATTTTTTCGTCTTCGGCACCATCGACGTTAGTCCAAGCGGCACAATGGACAATTACGTCTGGAGAAATTTCGGTTAGAACTTTTTCGACGTTTCCGCGGTCGGTGATATCGAGGGCAACCACATCAAATTCGCCATTTCCATTACCGGAGCGATCGGAGCCGACGGCAGGGATGTTGCGTTTTTTTAATTCGAGCATCACGTCGCGGCCGAGTTGGCCAGAAACGCCAGTTACAAAAACTTTCATTTTCGATATTCTCCAGAAATTATTTCCTCCCACCAAGTTTTATTGTTTAGATACCAGTCGATAGTTTTTTCGATTCCGTCGGCAAATTTAGTTTCGGGAGCCCAACCAAGTTCGGTTTTAATCTTCGTCGGGTCGATAGCATAGCGGCGATCATGGCCTTTTCGGTCCTCGACAAAGGTAATCAAAGATTCGGGTTTTTTGAGTTTTTCTAGAATTAACTTAACGATGTCGATATTTGCCATTTCGTTATGACCGCCGACATTATAAACTTCGCCGAGTTTGCTTTGATGGATAATTAAATCAATCGCTTTACAATGGTCTTCGACATAAAGCCAATCGCGAACATTTTTTCCGTCGCCGTAAACTGGGAGCTTTTCGTCGTTGAGAGCCTTAATGATCATCAAAGGAATTAACTTTTCAGGAAAATGATAAGGCCCGTAGTTGTTAGAGCAGCGAGAAATAGTTGCGGGGAAATTAAAAGTTCGGCAGTAGGCTAGAACGAGAAGATCGGCGCCGGCTTTAGAAGCAGAGTAGGGCGAAGAAGCGTGGATGGGAGTTTTTTCGGTAAAGAAAAGGTCGGGACGGTCGAGCGGAAGGTCGCCATAAACTTCGTCGGTCGAGACTTGATGGAAGCGAGGGATATTTAGCTCGCGGCAAACATCCATTAAGGTTTGGGTTCCGGAAATATTCGTTTTGACGAAAATGTCAGGATTTTTAATTGAGCGGTCAACGTGGGACTCGGCGGCGAAGTTGATAACGATGTCGGGTTTTTCTTCTTCGAATAACTTTTTAATCGAATCATAGTCGCAGATGTTGGTTTTCGAGAAGCGGAAGTTGGGGTTTTCTAACGCAGTTTTTAGAGTCGAGAGATTTCCGGCGTAAGTTAAACAATCGACACAAACAACGCGGTAGTCGGGATATTTATTTAATATGTAGTAAACGAAATTTGAACCGATAAAACCGGCACCGCCCGTTACGACTATAGTTTTTTTAGTCATTAGTTCTCTCCTTAAATTTAAAGTTTAAGTTTTTCAAAGTAGGATGAAGTTTATCTTTTTCACTTAGATTAAAATCGCAATCAAGTTTCGGCCAAGCGATATTAACGGTTTCGTCAGAAAAGAGAAGTCCGCCTTCGTCTTCGGGATGATAGAAATCGTCGCATTTATAGGCGAACTCGGCAGTTTCGGAAACGACGAGAAAGCCATGAGCAAAACCACGCGGAATTAGGAGCTGTTTTTTATTTTCACCCGAAAGGAGAACGCCGACATATTTTCCGTAGGTTTCGGAATTTTCGCGGAGGTCAACGGCAACATCATAAACCTCGCCGCTTAAAACGCGAACAAGCTTCGCCTGAGGGTGAGTTTTTTGAAAATGAAGACCGCGAAGAACGCCCTTAGTCGAGGAAGATTGGTTATCTTGGACAAAAGTATAATTTAGACCGGCGGCCCGAAAATCTTTTTCGGAATAGGTTTCCATAAAATAGCCACGAGAGTCGCCAAAAACTTTCGGGGTCACGACGAAAACGTCTTTGATTTTGGTTGGTTCAAAAGTAAAATTCGGCATTAATCTTTCATCTTCCCTTCTGCGACGTTTTTGAGATGTTGGCCATAGCTAGACTTTCCGTATTTTTCGGCAGAAGCGAGAAGTTCATCTTTGGAAATCCAGTTATTCCTAAAAGCGATTTCTTCGGGAGCGGAGATTTGGATACCTTGGCGTTTTTGGATGACGCGGACAAAGTCGGAAGCGTCGGCAAGCGAATCCATCGTTCCGGTATCGAGCCAAGCAAAGCCGCGACCGAGGAGTTGGACATCGAGAGAATCTTCTTTTAGATAAATCTCGTTAAGAGTAGTTATCTCAAGCTCGCCGCGAGCGGAAGGCTGAATCGTTTTCGCTTTTTCGGCGACGCCGGCAGGATAGAAGTAAAGACCGGTAACAGCGTAGTTCGACTTCGGTTCGGCAGGTTTTTCTTCAATCGAAAGGGCGCGCCAATTTTTGTCAAATTCAACAACGCCAAAACGTTCGGGGTCGGTAACGTAATAACCAAAAACCGTAGCGCGGGCATTATCTTCGGCGTTAGCGGCAGCTTCTTTTAGAGAGGTCGAGAAACCGTTACCGTAGAAGATATTATCGCCGAGAACCATCGCACAGGCGTCGTCGCCGATAAATTCTTCGCCGAGAATAAACGCTTGGGCGAGCCCATCGGGGGAAGGCTGGACTTTATAGGAAAGGTTAAGTCCGAAATTTCTGCCATCGCCGAGAAGACGCTCGAAGTTCGGAAGGTCGTTCGGGGTAGAGATGATTAGAATATCACGGATTCCGGCAAGCATTAAAGTCGAGAGAGGATAGTAGATCATTGGCTTATCGTAAACCGGAAGCATTTGTTTAGAGGTTGCTAAAGTTAGGGGGTAGAGACGGGTTCCGGAGCCGCCTGCTAAAATAATTCCTTTCATAGAAAACTCCTATTACTTTATTTTATTATACCATATTTTAGCGCAATTCGCTTTTCTTCGAGCGCCATTCTATCTTGGGTGAGTTTTGTTAGGTTGTAGTTTGAAAGAAAATATTGATGCATTTTGAGGATTTCTTGGTAATGGGTTTGGCTCTTTTTTGATTTTGAGGTTTGGCTGCTTTGATGGACGCGGAATTTATTAAGCGGTTTTTTATTGTAGCTAATTTTACCGTTTTCTAAGATTTTTGAATAAAAATACCAGTCACCAACTTGAGTAAAAACAGACGCTTCGGTTAGATATTTTAGATAGGGGATTTTAGGACTATTACGAAAAACTACAGCGGAAACGTTCGGGATTGAACATCTTATCGATAAAATTTCTTCAATTTCTTGTTTGCCATCTTTTATATAATTATTTTTATAATGTCCAGTTTTTTCTTTATCGCGCGACCATTTAAAGTTAGGAGATATAATAATTCCGGACTCGCTAATAATTTTCGACTCGGTGTATGATAAAACTACGTCTTTATCATCAAAACCTTTTATCGCTTCGTTGAGAAAATTTTTGTTGCTGAGATCGTCCGCCTCGGCGATCCAAATGTAGTCGCCCGTTGCTAGAGAAAAACCCTTTTGCCATTGGAGGATTACTTTACCGGAATTTTTTTCATTTTTAATAAATTTTATTTTTAGGTTCGGGAAGTCTTTTTTTATTTTCAAAAGAAGCGATTCGATTTTTTTAATGGAATTGTCGGTCGAAGCATCATCGAGAATAATGAGTTCGAAAATTGGATAAGTTTGAGAAAGAATGGATTTTATGCGGCGGTTTAAAAATTTTTCGTAATTATAATTCGGGAGAATAACGGAAATTTTTTTATTTTGAGAGGCGATCATAAGCTGTTTCTACTTCTTTAAGAAAGTTTAGTCCGAAATAGTTTTCTAAACAGTATTTCTTCGCGGCTTTAGCGATTTTTTGACTTTCTTTCGGGTTTTGATAGAGAAATTCTAGAGTCTTATACCATTCGCCAGATTCTGCGAGAAAGCCAGTTTCGCCGTTTTTAATGGAGCGCGAAAAAGTATAACTAGGAGAGGCGATGGTGGTCGTTTCGACAAGGGCGGCCTCGAAAAATTTAAGTTCGGATTTGCAGTTCGTGAAATCATTGACGAGTAAAGGCGCGAGATTAACATCGACTTCGGACATTAGTTTTTGGAGCTTGCGGAAATCGACCATAGGAAGGAAGTTAATCTTTCCCTTTTTGATTAACTTTTCCGCTTCTTTGGAAAAACGCATATAGCCCACGACGTTTAAAGTTGCGTCGTCGTGACTTTTTAAGAACTTGATTATTTCTGGCTCGGCAACTTGAAAATCTTTCATGTGGGTCGGTGAACCGGAGAAATAGCCGATAGTAAAAGTAGAATTTTTAGGTTTAGTGTTTAGATAGACCAACGAGGCGTCAATTTGGGCCTGGTTTAAGGAATTGCGGATAACTTTACAAGGTTTGTGATAGGATTTTTCAAGTTTTTCGACTAGAAAATTATTCGTGGTGATAAAAAAATCCATTTGTTTCGAGATGGATTGGACACTAGCGAAGTAGGCGAGCCAATAACTGCGGTTGATTTTTTCGCCGATTGTATCTAGCATAATGTCGAGATATTGCATATCAAAAACTAGATCGTCGATGTCTAGACCGACTTTGATATGGTTATGATGGGCAGATTTAACTAATTTAGAGATAAGTTTTTCTTGACCGGATTGACGACCGAAAACTAGAATACTAGATTTCGGTAAAAGTTCCTCGACGGTTTTTAATTCGTTTTTAAAAAAATAGACGGATTGCCACTTTTTGCTTTTTTGGGTGGCGAGAAAGGTGTTATAGCAACGGTAGCGGAAAGTTGAGCTATCCGGTTTTTCGATAAAATAAAGCGCGAGTTTTCGACCTTCAGAAAGCGCGAAAGTAGCGATTTTCTCGCGTTCTTCTAAATCGAGCATCCACGGGTCTAGATAATGATTTTCAGGATTTACCGTTTTTTTTTGTGATAAACTTCTTCTAACTTCGGGGTTTTTAATTAAACGATAGATTGACCTCGGCGCGCGAACAACTTTTCCGGCTTTGCTATCTGGGTCGGAAATGATGTTTTTATAGAGCTTCGTTCTTTTTATTTTTCCCAACAAGAATAATCGAAAACTTAAATCCTCTTTCGTTAGCTTTTGTTCACGCTCAATCGACGCACATAATTCGCTTTCTAGAGCTTTAATATATTCGTCTGTTTTTTCAACCATGCGTATTATTATATCATAACACGAGAGATATGGCTACTTCGACTCGTGATACTCTTTTTCGGTATTGACATTCCAGATGTTAGTTTTATCGGTCGAACCGCTGAGGATATTTTTTACGGCTTCGAAAGAGGTACACATGGAATGGTCGAGGTTATTATAGCGGTGTTGACCATTGCGCCCGACGCAGAAAAGATTGGGGATGCTATCGAGATAATCACGTAAGCTGTCGATATGTTCGTAGGTATCGAAGTAAGCTGGGTAAGCCTTTTTCACGCGCTCAACATGATAATCGAGAACTTCGGTTTCATTTTCGATGATGTTGATTTTCGCCATTTCGGAAATTGCCATTTTGGCAAAATCGTCGTCGGACATTGACCAAAGTTGATCGCCTTCGTTACAAAAATACTCAAGCCCAACCCAAACGGTATGCTCGATATCTTTAACGAGATAGGGCGACCAGTTGTTGTAGATTTGGAAACGACCCATCTTCACGGATTTGTCATGGACATAAACCCAGTTGTCAGGAACGATGTTGCCGATGGTTTTAATGTTGGTTTCGTTTTTAAGGGCGAGTTTTTTGCTGAGGACGCCGACGGTCATATAATCGCGATACGGAAGACCGGAAGCGATTTCGGAAAACTTTTTCGGAACGTCGTTCATCGACTCGACGAGGTCTTTGATTGGCATGGAGGAAATTATATAATCGCCGGAAAGTTTGACCTTTTTGCCGGCCGATTCGTAGGTAACGCCGGTTAGTTCGTTCTTTTTATTTTTCTGGATGCCAACTACCTTGGCGTTCATGATAATTTCGCCATCTTTTTTCTTAATTTCTTTGGCAGTAATTTCCCAAAGCTGACCTGGGCCGAGTTTCGGGTAGGCGAACTCTTCGATTAGAGAAGTTTCGACTTTGCGGTTCTTTTTGTTGAAGGCTTTTCCGAAAATGTCTTTTAAGATAGCGGAAATTGAGAGACCTTTAACGCGTTGGGCTCCCCATTCGGGAGAAATATCGCGAGGATGGCGCCCCCAGAGATTTTCCGTATAATTTTCAAAGAACATAGAGTAAAGTTTTTTGCCGAAACGGTTGATATAAAAATCTTCGAGGGAGTTTTCTGGGCGTTTATGGATGGCGGATTTTAGATAGGAGCAGCCGACGACAAAAGTCGTTCCGAGACCCATGTTTTTAATGGTCGAGGCTTTTAGGGAGACGGGGTAGTCGAAGAATTTTTGGTTGAAGAAAATACGCGAAAGACGGTTGCGGCGAAGCATTACGCGGTCGGTCTTTTCGGGATCGGGGCCATCTTTAACGACGGTAGCCTTTCGGCGAAGTTTCTTATCGTCATAGGACTTCGCGCCTTGAGTCGGGAGCATTTTCTCCCACCATTCGTTGACTTCGGGGACTTTCGAGAAGAAACGATGCCCTCCCATGTCCATACGATTCCCTTTATAATTTACGGTTCGGGAAATTCCACCGAAAGTATTAGACTCTTCGAGAACAACAACTTCATAATCTTTAGACTTATCAAGAAGTTCGTAGGCAGCGGTAAGACCAGCAGGGCCGGCGCCGATGATGATAACTTTTTTCTTTTTAGGCATAATTATAGTTCACTCCACATTTAAGTTTAGAGGTATTGTTTATGTAATATTGTAACATACTTTATGGTATAATTTTGGTATAATGAAAAAGGTTTTTGAGTTTCTTAAAAAACATCATATTGGCTTAATTATGATTTTGTTGGCTCTGCTGAGGGTTTGGCTGGGGTATGCGCTTGGCGGGTGGTATGGGATGAGCGAAACTTATGACGACGTAGCGATGATGCAAGGATTGTCATTAAAACGTTTAATTTATCCAACAAATTTGGCCCTGATTAAAGATTTAAGTTTTTCGTTGTTCTTAGGATTTTCGGCAATTACGAATTTACCTTATACGGTCGTTCTGTCGGGTTATTGGGTTTTAACGGCGCTAGTAGTATATATATTAGTTAGGAAATTGGTGAAAAATAAATATGTCGGGTTATTCGTTTTTAGTTATGTTTTGTTTTTACCGATTGCGTTTACATCTTGGGGAGGGTTGAGGATTTATAGAAACGCGGTGATTGCGCCGTCGATTATTTTAACTTTTAGCTTGGCGTTAATTTTCTTGGTTGAATTAGCGAAAAAGGAAGCGATAAAGAAGTTGGTTAGGGTAGCCGTTCTCACGGGATTAGTTTTCACTTTTACATATTTCTTGAAGGAAGACGGGATTTGGTTGTTGGCGTGTATGATAGTGATGACGTTAGTGTATTTAGGGATTATAGTGTTTAGATTTTTGAAGGCGCGAAAAGGAAAAAAGAAAGTTGAGTATAAAAAATTCGCGATACTAGGGTTGACTTGCGTTCTTCCTTTGATGATTCTATGGGTTAGCGGGAATATATATAGAGGCATCAATAAAGCGTTCTTTGGGGTTTACGAAATCAATACGCGAACCGAGGGGGAGCTAGGAGAGTTCGTCGAAAAAATCTATAAAATCGAGTCGCCGAACAGGTCGGAAGTGATTTGGGCGCCACTCGACGCGATAGAAGCAGCGTTTCAGGCTTCGCCGACGCTCGGGTCATATCCGAAGCTGTTGGAAGAAATTAAGACGACTGGATTTCAAGGAAATGATGTAGTCGCTAACCCGATTAAGTATGATTTTTTGACTTGGATTATGCGCTCAGAATTGGCGGACGCGGGAATGTGGACGACGGAGGCGGAAGTAAATGATTTGTTCGGACGAATCAATGACGAGCTGGATGAAGCCTTTAAAAACGGGACGCTAAAAACCGCAGAGGGGAGGATTCAGATTTTGGCTTCGACGGGCGGATATACTTGGGAAGAGATTACGCGAAGCAATATAGTCGATCAGGTTGTTAAGTCGTTCGAGGACTCGATTTGGTTTACGCGCTACGAGATTGGATTTGGCGAAGAAGACATTTCGTATGGGACAAAAGATTTGGAATGGGACTATACAAAAGTAAATCGAGTTTTGCATATGGAGAATGATGTAAATGTAATTGATAAGGCCGGAAGAAAAGAAGCGAAGACGGTGGTCGCAATTATTTGTTGGGGGTATAGGATTATCAATATCGGGATTATAGTTTTAGTGATTGTATTTATAGTTAGAGAAGTCGTCGGCGTGGTTCGGAATTGGAAAGAGCGAAAAAAATACTTTAAGAAAAACGCGGTGGG
>CAZSYG010000003.1:0-45696 GCA_964610655.1 uncultured Candidatus Saccharibacteria bacterium | reverse complement strand
TAGCGAACTTAGAATCGATGATTTTATCTTGGACGGCGTGAGCGTTGGCGGCGTAGGCACCAGCGTAATGAATAAACTCGCCTTTCCCTTCCATGATATTAGAGATGGTATTGTAGCGGTCGATGTCGACTTGGTCGGGAGTATAGCGGAAACCCGGTTTGTCGAGGGTGAGTTGGGAATGAGCGGAGAGAGCGGCTTCGAAGCGGTTATGGCGGCCGGTCGCGTTTTCGAGGTTAATCATTTCGCCACGAGCGAGTTCGATATTTAAGTTATCGGCGGCGTTCATAGTTTTTATATCGGTTCTTTCGAGACGTTTAAAGCGGTGAGTTCCCTTAGCGTATTCGCTGATGCCTTTGTTAAAGTCGTTTTTGCCGCGCTCGATAATTTCTTGGTTAGAGAGATTTTGATTGACTAAGCTAAAGAGAGCTTCGCCACGACCAGTAACTTTTCCGCGACGGTTTTTATAGGTTGCGGCGGCGGCAAGACCGCGATTTTCGGCAGCGGCGTTATAGGTTTTCGTGTCAACAAGGTCGCGCTGTTTGCGTTTGTTGAGCCATTGGGCGGTTCTTCGGGGGAGATTGTATTTTTTAGCGTCAACGCCGAGGTAGCGGGCGTTTGCGAGGTCGCGCTTTCGGGTCGCGTAGGCGGTCGCGGATTTTTGGGTAGGGGCAGCGAGGTTACGGAGACCAGCGTTGACTTTTCCGAGAATAGTGTTCGACATTTTCATCATTGACCAGGAGAAGATGAGCGGGAAGATTTGGACGGCGATACCGAGAATGACAGTAAAGGCGTCTTTTGCGGAAGCGATGAGAACCCAGCCGGCGAGTTCGGAAGCGCCGAAGAGAAGGCTGAACATGGGGTAGAAAATTAACATTTGAGTCAAGAGTTCTTTCCACTTCTTAAACCAGCTTTCGGTGTTCGGAAGCAGGAAGCAGACGAAGGCGAGCGGAGAAATCATGATTAAGAGAGCGACGAGAGCTTGGCGCATGGCGATGGTTAGGAGACCAGAGGCGACGGCGATGAGGGCGCCGAGAAGGAGCGGGATGAGCATATAAAAGATGCCGACGTTGGCGGAGATTAGGATGGTTCCGACGGTCAAGGCACCCGCGCCGGTTAGAACGCCGACGAGACTACCGAAGGAGATGTTGGCGGCTTCGCTGATGGAGCTAGAGAGAATAGTTTTTTCTTCTATGGAAGTAAAGACTCCGCGAAGAGAGGCGCCGATAACGTTGGAGGCGTCGACGGCGATAGCACAGATAATCCAAGAGAGGTTGACGAGGATAGCGGTGACGATGATTTTCGGGAGGGTCTTTTTAATTCCGTAGTTGGAGATGCCGAGGCCGGTGAGCTGGGAGATGATGATGACTAGGATAAAAATAACGAAGACGACGTTGGTGACGTCGCGGAAGTAGCTCCAAACGAGGAAAATCGGGGAGGAAGAGTCGAAAGAGAGGGGGGCGACGACGAGGGCGGATTCGGTTACGGCGTAGATGCCGTCGATAGCTTTGGCGATGAAGCCGGTAGTCGGGCAGACGAGCCAACCGATAGCGCCGGTTTGGGAAGAACAGATGTCTTCGGAGTCTTCGCCGTTGTTGGTTTTATTATCGTTGGTTTTGTCGTTGTCGGTCTTTTCGTTGTCGGGGGTGGAAGGGGTGCGGGTTTGTTGAGTTTGTTGAGTTTGAGTGTCGGAATCTAGAGGGCTAGGAGTTCGCGGTTCGGCAAAGGCGGTAAGAGGTAGAGAAAAAAGGGCCAAAAAAGCAAAAAGGAACGCTAGAAAAGCGTTTTTTAGGGCGTTTTTTAGGGAAAATTTAGGTTTTAACACACTCATAATATACCGACAAGGGTTATCTTGTCCATTATATCACACATAAGCGGTTTTGTCAAGAGGTGGAAAGGAAAAGTGTTGTGTGGTATGATGGGAGTATGAAACGAAGAATTTTAGCTTTTTTGAGCGCAGTGATATTAGCGGCGGGGGTGGTGAACTTGGGGGTCGGAATGAGGTTTAGCGAGGCGGAGGCGGCGGGGTGTAGTACTGGTATGTTTGGGTTGAAGCCGTGGTATGACGGGATTGCGAGTGGGGATCCGTGTACCATCGATAGCAACGCGTTTAGCGAGGACAAGCTGCCCGGAACGATAGTGGGGATTATTATGAACGTGCTGTATGATTTGTTTTATGTTGCGGGGATTGGGGCGGTAGTGATGATTGTTTATTCAGGATTTTTGATGATTACGGCGGCGGGGGAAGTTGGGAAATATGAGAAAGCGAAGAAAAGTTTAAGAATGGCGATTACGGGGTTGATAATTTGCGTGTTGGCGACGGTGATTGTTGGGGTGGTTAAGGCAGTGTTTTGGTAATTTAAGGAGGAAAGATGATAAATAATAATACGGCAAATATGTTGCCTCCAGTGATTAATGAGACGGGAGGTGGATATCTTGGGGGAGTACTCGGATGGATTTTTTATTTGATTGGCGCGGTGGCGGTAGTGATGATTATTTATGCTGGGATTCAGTATATTACTTCGGCGGGGGACGCGGGAAAAATGGCAAAGGCAAAGAATACGATAATTTGGTCGGTGATTGGGTTGGTGTTGGCGATTTTGGCAAGCGTGATAGTGCAATTTGTT
The DNA here is from genome assembly GCA_964610655.1 of uncultured Candidatus Saccharibacteria bacterium. Lineage (GTDB taxonomy): Bacteria > Patescibacteriota > Saccharimonadia > Saccharimonadales > Saccharimonadaceae > Nanosyncoccus. The sequence goes on along the minus strand of CAZSYG010000003.1, from coordinate 43,072 downwards.
AATAATACTTTAAGTTAGGGAGGATTGAGATGAAAAGGAGTTTAGTAAAGATAGGGGCGGCGATGATAGGTTTGATGATGCTGGTTGGAGGGGTGGCGTTTCCTAGAATGGCTTATGCAGCGGATCCGATTTGTAGCGATTCTAGTGCAAGCGAAGATTTAAAGAAAGCGGCGGGATGTGGGGTTACCGAGACGAACGCGAAGAATATAACTGGAACGGTGATAAAGGTTTTGATGTATATCGCGGGGATTCTTGCGGTGATTATGGTGATTTATGCGGGATTTTTGTATGTAACTTCGGCGGGGGATTCGGGGAAGGTTCAGAAAGCAAAGACAGCGTTGATTTATGCGGTGGTGGGGATTGTGGTGGCGGTTTTGGCGTATGCGATTGTGGCGTTTGTGATTAAGCAGGTTTAGTTTTGGTTTATTTTGGGTAAGAGGTAGTGTGAAAAATGCTTGCGTTTAGTTTTGGAGAATGATATTATTAAAATAACGTTAAAAGGAAAGGAAATATTAAATGAAAATCAGTAAGAAAGTTAAAATGCTGGCAGTAGCGGGTGTTTTTGCGTTGGCGGGGTTGGGAGTGGCGCTGATGCCTAGAGAAGTAATGGCGGCGAATACTAACTTGAGCCTTAATAATGCGATGGTTACGATTAATAATACTAATCAGTTCGGAACGGCAGATTTGCCTACGACGATAAGTAATATCGTAAAGATATTCATGTACGCGGTTGGTGTTATTTCTGTGATTATGATGATTTTCGGTGGTTTCCAATACGTTACTTCTTCGGGAGATCAAGCGAAAGTTACGAAAGCGAAGAACACGATTCTTTACGGGATTGTTGGTTTGGTTATTGCGGTTCTAGCTTACGCGATCGTCAGCTTTGTTATTGGACAATTCGGACGTTAAAAGAGAGATTAAAAATGACCGCTCCGAGGAGGAGCGGTTTTTTGTTCATTGTGGTCAGGGTGATCGGACTTGAACCGACGACCTCAGCGTCCCGAACGCTGCGCGCTACCAACTGCGCCACACCCTGACATAGTATATATAATATCATATTTTAGGGATTTATGATAGAATAGATTTAGATAAGTTTAAGGAGGAGAGATAGATGAGGAAGTTGATTTCGTTGGGGTTGGCGGGGATAGTCGTTTTTCTGTCGATTCCGTATATTTCCGGAGGAGTTTCGGTTTTTATTGGGAAGTGGGCGTATGATTGGGGGATTCCGGTTTCGATATTAAAAATAGTTTTAGTTACGTTAGCGGCGATCTTGGTTGTTATCTTGGCGAACACCTTGAAAAAAATCGGGATAGTTTTGGCAGTTATTTTTACGGTTTGTTTAATTTTCTTCCCTGTTGTTTTAGATAAGTTAAACATTACGAGCGACCCGAAAGCGTTAATTACAGAGATTAAGGAAGTCGCGGAGAAAAATCGGGAGACAATCGTTACGGCGACGACGGATTTATTTTATCAGTCGGTTAATTATGCGACGGAGGTGAATCCGGTTCAAGTTTTTTCGGATTATGCGAAAGGAGAGGAAAGTTTTTGGTATTTGAGTTCCGAGGGGGAGGAAGTTGATTTTTCTGGAGAGGTATTTTCGGGATATAAGGTAACGGAAGAAAAGGAAGTTGGGAATTTTAAGGCGTATAGGTTAGAGAAAGAAAATAAAAAAGCTGAAGAAGATAGTAAAAAATAAGGGAATATGATATAATTTTAGAAGTTTCTGGGTGTGGCGCAGTTGGTAGCGCACGCGCTTTGGGAGCGTGAGGTCGCAAGTTCGAGTCTTGTCACCCAGACCAGAGAAATTAGAGAATAAAAAAACGAGGCGGAGCGAAAATCCGGACTCGTTTTTTTCTAGCTTTATAAGACTTTAATCTTTTTCGGGGCTTCGACTTTCTCTTTTTCGAAAGTAATCGTTAAAACGCCGTCGCGGAGCTCGGCTTTAACGGAGTTTTCGTCTTCGCGAACTTGGACAGGGAGGGCGATTGTTCGGGAAAATTCACCCCAGTAACATTCTTGGATGTGCCAGCGGGTCGTATGTTCATCTTCGCCGCCGGAAAGGACGCCGGAGATAGTTAAGATGCTATCATGAATCGAAACGTTAAGGTCGGACTTTTTAATTCCGGCAGTTCGAGCTTTAATTACTAGGCTATCGGCGGTTTCGTAGACATCTACGGCGAGCTGTCCCGGAAATTCGTCGGCGCTATCCCACCCATCATCTTCCCCCTCGTCTGATGGTTCGACTTCAGTCTCTTCTTCGGGCGCAGGCGCGGGCGCTTCTTCCGCCATCGGCTCAGGCTCGATCATAGAGGTAGCATCGTCTTCAAGAAAGGCGGCAGCTAATTCATCTTCCATCAGTAGGTCGTCGTTATTTTTACGAGCCATACTAGGTATTCCTCCACTTTTATTGATATAATATATATTATAATTATAAGCGGGAAAAAAGCAATAGAGATTATGGTTTTTAAAGTAAAAAATACAACGTTTTTACGGAATTTTTCGCTTTTTGATGTTATCTGTCCGGAGAATTGTCGGGGGTGTGGGGCTAGGGGGGAGATGCTGTGCGAACGTTGTAAAAAATACATTTTTGCACATTATCAGAATCATTGTCCGGTTTGTAAACAAGAGCTGAGCGGAGGGGTTTGTCGGAAATGTAAAGGGGGACGAGCCCGTATAGAAGGAGAAGAAAAAGGCAAGGGGGTTTATGAGATTTTTAAGGGGATTTATTCGGTTGGGTTTAGGGATGAGATTATTGGAGAGATGGTTGAGGAATATAAATACTATTCGGTTCGGGGGCTTTCGGGAGCTTTAGCAGAGATTTTAGAGGGGACGGTTTTTCGGGAGGTCGGAGAGAAGATTTTTAACAGGGGTAGCGGAAGTTTTAAAGGGCAAAATGTTCAAAAGTCGACGGGAAAACTTCCGTTGATTTTAGTTCCCTTGCCGACGGCGAGGAAGCATATTCGGGAGAGGGGGTTCGACCATACGAAGTTGATTATGAAAAAGGTTTCAAGGGATTTTAAGAGAGGGGAGGCGGAGATTTTTGAACTGCTTTTAAGGGCGAAAGATACAACGCAGGTCGGGGCGAGCGAGAAAAAGAGGTTAAAACAGGCGAAAGAGGCGTATCGGTTGAACCCGAAGTATTTTAGGGAGGTTTCGGAGGGGGAGTTTCAGGTTAAGGAGAAGTATCGGGAGATTTTAAGGAAGCCGGTGGTTTTGTTTGATGATGTTTGGACAACGGGGGCGAGTTTAACAGAGGCGGCGAAGATGTTGCAGCGGGCGGGGATTAGGGAGATTTATGGAGTTGTTTTGGCGGTTAATCGAAGGGGGAGGAAGCCGATTTTGAGGCGAGGGATATTCGGGGAAGAAAAATAACCTCTTTCGAGGCTATTTTTAGGCTTAATCGGTTCGGTGTTTCGTTAATTAGGCGCCGAGAACGCCGAGGACGAACTTGACGATTGAATAAGAGAGAATCGTAATCGCGAGACCGATGATGGCGTAGAGAATTGTGTTTTTCGCGTCGGTAACTTTTTTCGAGTCGCCAGCGGAGATAGCGTATTTAATACCGCCGAAGATGAGCATGATAACGGAGATGGCACCGACGATGTAAAGGATGGTGCTGGTGATGTCGCCGAGGACGCCGCCGCCATTAGAAGTAATAAGCTCGGCGGGCATTTCAGGGGTTTTGGCGGCTTCGGCACCTTCACGGATAGAGAGAGCCATAGTTTTTCCGGCAATTAAAGTGGTCGCCGTAGCGGCGCACATGAAAACTTGAGAAACGGTTTTAGTTAATTTTTTCATTAAAAATCTCGCAGTTAATAATAACTTTTATCTATTATAGCACACTTAAGGTTAAAAAGCAAGAGTTTTAAGGTGGGTTTTTGATTTTTGGGATTTTTTAGGAATTTGGGCGAGGATGTGGTAGAATAGAGAGAGCTGGAGGGTTACCCAAGTGGCTGAAGGGGACGGTTTGCTAAATCGTTAGTCTGGGGAGACCTGGAGCGGGAGTTCGAATCTCCCACCCTCCGCCATCTAAAGACGAGATATGTGGAAAAAGTTATGGAGGTTTGAGAATTTGAAGTATGGGGTGGCTTTTTTGTTGCCAATGGTTTTTGTTTTATTGACTAGGCCTTGGCTTGATAATGATTCTTGGTTTGTCTTAGCGGAGGGGAGGTATATTGTTAATAACGGGGTGTATTTTACTGATGTATTGTCGATGCATGAAGGGTTGAATATTGTGGTGCAGCAATATGGATTTGCGGTAATTTTTTGGTTAGTATATTCTGTTGCTGGTCCGATAGGATTGTATGTGTCTATGTTGGTATTGAATTTTTTGGTTTGTTTTTTGATTTATAAGATTTGTATGTTAATCAGTAAAGGAAATGTTGATTTGTCGCTTTTAATAATGGTGATTACTGATTTCTTTTTGGCGATTAATCAGTTTTTGGTAACTAGAGCACAGGTAGTTAGCTATGCGATTTTTTTGGTTTTAATTTTCTTGTTGGAATTATATATTGAAAGAAAAAATAGAAAGTATTTATACCCTATTCCGATACTTTCTTTGGTTCAGATAAATTTACACGCGTCGCTTTGGCCGATGATTCTTTTAGTGCTAGGCGTTTATATAATAGATTCTTTTAAGGTTCCGAAGTTACATCTTCAAGGTTATAATACTAAGCCACTAATTATAATTTTGATTATTTCTTTTATTGTTGGTATTTTGAATCCGTACGGAATAAAGATGATGACGTTTATCTTGACGAGCTATGGGATCGATACGATTTTTAGTATGGTGGGGGAGATGACGGCTTTTAACTTGAGGAATAGGTTTAATATTTTGACGTATATGGCGATTGTTTTTGTTATCTTGGCTTATATTTTTGGAAAGAGGAAAAATATCAGAATAAGATATTTGTTGATGTTTTTTGGGTTTTTGGCGTTGGGGATTAATTCAATAAAGGGGTTGAGCCAATTATTTTTAGTGATGTTTATACCTTTGGCTTTGTTGTTTAAGGATGTGAGGTTTGAAAAAGGAGGCAAGAAAATAGAAAAGATAAAGAAAGCGGTGATTGGATGGGGAGGAGTGATGACGGTAGTTTCGGCGGCGATTTTGATGGTTGGGGTTTTGGGGAGATTGGATGATATGCCAGATAAAATTTCGCGCGAGGGAGTAGATAAGATTGATGAGTCGGTAGAGATGAGGGGAGAAAGTAAGGAAGAGCTAAGGATTTATACTGGGTATGATGATGGTGGGTATTTAGAGTTTAGGGGATATAAGCCTTATCTTGATCCGAGAGCAGAGGTGTTTATTAAGAAGAATAATGAGAAGGAAGATATTTTAGATGAATGGGTTGATTGTCGGCTTGGGCGTATTGATAAAGGGGAATTTTTGGAAAAATATGATTTTGATTATTTGTTTGTAAGGGGAGAGCAAGATCCGTTATATAAGTTAGAAGACGAGAAATATGAGAAAATATACGAAGATAAGAGTATGGAGACTGAGGTATATAGGCGTGTTGTGGAGGAACGTTCGGAAGGCTAAAGCCGAAAAAGAGTATCGCGAAAAAGTTTGTGTATGATATAATTTTAGTATGAGCGGTTCTAAAGAAATTGTAAATTGGGAGGCGACGGAGTATCTTCAGAGGAGTAAAAATGGGAAGTGGTATGTGGGGATGGCGTTGGTGACGTTGGCACTGGTTGCGTTGTCGATGTTTTTGCAGTGGTGGACTTTTACGGCGTTGATAATTTTGAGTATGATTTCGCTAGTTTTATACTCGGTTCGACCGCCGAGGACGCTACATTATTCCCTTTCGAGCAAGGGGCTTTCTGAGGGAGATAGATTGTATGACTATTCGGAATATCGGGCGTTTGGGGTTTTACAAGAGGAGGGGAATTTTGCGATTGTTTTGACGCCGAGAAAAAGGTTTTCGCCGAGGGTAACGGTTTATTTTCCGGAGGAGAGGGGGGAGGAGATTGTGGATGCGTTTGGGGCGAGGTTGCCGATGGAGGAAGTTCGGGAAGACTTTTTAGATAAACTCGTAAAGTTCTTGCGAATTTAACGTAAGCATGATAAAATAGGGGTAAAATAGGTCATATATAACATAAAATAAAAGAAAAGGTGGGCTTAATATGAGTAATGACGAGTTGCAAAAAGCAATCGACGATATTACAAAAAGTGATGCCGGAGGGGTAGCGGAGGGGGCTAATGAAAATGAAGCGTTAGTGGATGAGATGGTTCAGGCAGGGATGCCGACGACCGGAGAGGGGGTTCCGTTGGCGCCGTTGAACGACGCAGGAGCGGCGGATGCGGTGGCGCCAGAGATGGCAGCAGCGCCGGAAATTAAGATTCCGGAAGTGGGGGCGATGCCGCCGGTAGAAGAGAAGGCGGCGGGGGCTGATGAGGGGGCGGGAGTTTTAGGAGCGACACCAACGATAGAAGCAGCGCCGGTTGCGCCGGAAGTTTCGGCGACGGTTCCAGAAGCGCCAATCACAGAACCAGCGGCGGCGGAAGTATCTACGCCAGAGATTAGCGCGCCAGAAGTTTCGGCAGATTTAGCGAAAATCGAGAAAGAGGCGTTAAAAGAGCTTTATCCGTTGCTTGATAAGGTTAAGTTGCCGGCGGAAGAGAAGTTTGAGATTTGTATGAAAGTCGCCGGAGAGGACAAAAAAGCGATTTCCGGAGCGTTGGACGCGGCGAAAGAGATTGTGGACGAGACGAAACGGGCGGAAGCGTTGCTTAAAATCATTGAACAGGTAAAGTGAGAATTTAAATCTTCAAGACTCAAGAGACGTACCGTTAAGTACGTCTCTTTTGGTGGTTATTTTTTGGAAAATTAGTACATTCCGCCGCCCATACCGGCAGGGGATTCGGGTTCTTTTTCGGGGACTTCGCAGATGAGGGCGCCCATGGTGATGGCAGTAGCGGCGATAGAGATGGCGTTTTGGACAGCTTCACGCGTTACACGGGCAGGGTCGATGACGCCGGATTTTTTCATATCGACGAGACCTTTTTCGGGGGTCATGACGTTAATTCCGTAGCCGTCTTTTGCCTTTTCGACTTCGGCAAGGAGAGCTTGGGCGTTCAGGCCAGCGTTTTCTAAGATATGGACAAGCGGGCGCTTTAGGGCGTTTTTAACGATGAGGGTTCCGTTGTCGGTTCCGGTTAATTTATTGGCAAGATTGACAAGGGTAACACCGCCACCCGGAACGATTCCTTCGGAAAGAGCGGCCTTGGTTGCGGCAACAGCGTCGTCGACGCGGAATTTCTTTTCGTCGATTTCGGTTTCGGTCGCACCACCGACTTTGATGACGGCAACGCGGCCCTCGAGAGCGGCGGCGCGTTTTTCGTATTGTTCCCTTTCGTAATCGGAAGTCGCGAGAGAAGATTGATTTTTAATTAATTCGATACGAGAGGCAACGGATTTTTTATCGCCTTTGCCTTTAATAATCGTAGTTTCGTCTTTGGTTGCGATGATTTTATTCGCGGAGCCGAGGACTTCGAGGCCGACTTCTTCGAGCTTTAGGCCTTTGTCTTCGGAGACGAGAGTAGCGTCGGTTAAAATCGCGATGTCTTCCATAATCTCCTTGCGACGGTCGCCGAAAGCAGGGGCTTTTAGGACGAGAGAGTTAAAGACGCCCTTGAGTTTGTTCAAGACGAGAAGAGAGAGAGCTTCGCCTTCGACCTCTTCGGCGACAATAACGAGGTCCTTTTTGCCGGACTGGGCGCATTTCTCGAGGAGTGGGAGGATGTCGGAGGCGGCGGAAAGTTTTTTATCGGTAATTAAGATTAGAGGCTTGTCGAAGATGGCTTCTTGGCGGTTGACGTCGGTAACGAAGAACGGGGAGGAATAACCTTTGTCGTAGGAGAAGCCGTCGACGATTTCTTGTTCCATTTCGAGACCTTGGCCAGCTTCGACGGTTACGACGCCGTCTTTGCCGATTTTGCTGATGACGCCAGCGATTAATTTGCCGATTTCTTCGTCGCCAGCGGAAATAGTCGCGACGGCGGCAACTTTTTTATCGTCGCCCGCGATTTTTTCGGCGAGAGAGTCGATGTTTTTAACGATTTCGGCGCCGGCTTTTTCGATTCCCTTTCGGAGTTCCATTGGGTTGACGCCAGCGGCGATTAGCTTGTTCGCTTCGGCGAGGATTTCGTAGGTTAGGACGGTTACGGTCGTGGTTCCGTCGCCGGCGACTTTATTTAATTTTTGGGCAGCGGTTTTAATTAATTTCGCGCCAATTTCTTCGCCGAGATTTTCTTCGGTTGAGCCGAGTTCGACGGCTTCGGCGACGGTGACGCCGTCGTGAGTGATGACGGGGGAGCCGTAGGTTTTTTCGATGACGACGTTTTTCCCGAGGGGACCAAAGGTTACTTTTACGGCGTCATAAAGTTGTTTGGCGCCAGAGAGGACTTTTTCGCGAGCCTCTTCGTTATAGTAGATTTTTTTCATTAAAATTAGCTCCTTACATTATTGCGAGAATATCTTTTTCGTCGAGGATTAGATATTCTTTATCACTGATTTTTACGTTGGTTCCAGAATATTCTTTATAGATGATTTTATCGCCTTTTTTAACTTCTTTAACGTCGGGGCCGACAGATTCGACGACGGCGTAGGCGGGTTTTTCTTTAGAGTCGCTCGGAAGCAAGAGGCCCGAAGCGGTTTTTTCTTTGGGTTGTTCTTTGAAAGCGACAACGCGATCTTTTAGTGGCTTTAGACTCATATAAATTACTCCTTTTCTATAATCTATTCTAGCGCAAAAATTAGCACTGTCAAGCGCGGAGTGCTAGTAGAATTTTAACTAGTTTTTATGATGAGTTGGATGGGTGGAAAAGATGATTGAAAAGATGGCGATAACTAGTAAAGTAATGGTTAATATTTCTGGGAGAGCATTGGGAGAGTTAAAGAAAGAAGTGGTGCCGGTATTTGGAGAGACGATTTTTCCGTCTTTATAGGCTTCGGCGGTAAAAATCCAGTTAATTTCTCCTTCGGTATATTCATAGTTATTTTCTAAATCGGACGGGGCGATTATCTCTACGGTTAGAAGAGTTTCTTCGCCGTAATTGAAAGTTCCGAGTTCTAAATTTGAGGCTAGAGCGCCCTGACTGGACGCAGGGGAGCTCGAGACTAAGACGTTATCATGGTAAATATTAAGCGTTAAGCGGTCTAATAGAGTATTAGTTTCCGCTAGAGGTTCGGCGCGGAGAAAGATTTTTACATAGTCATAATCGCGAGCGGTATTTTTAACGGTAATAGTTTCTGTTTTTGTGTCTCCGGGCATTAAATCTTTTAGACCGCCGAATAAGTCGGTTTTGGTTTTTGAATTATCAGAATAAAAGACAAAGTTTTCTGCGCCGCCTTCGAATTTTACTGTTGAGGCAGCAAGGGCGGTTGAACTGAGGAAAAGACCAGAAAGGATTAAGAAAAGTAAACTTAGAATGCGTTTATACATTTTAGAATCCTCCGCTTTCGCCCCAGGTTGCGTTTATGGCTGAGGTTCCGTTATTAGCTGATTGGGTCGCTTCGACGCTAACTGTTAGAGAAAAGAGGGCGTCCATGTAGATATCGTCGAGGTCGTCCTTGAACCGAACAGTTTTAAAAAGAGGTTCGGTTTTTTCTCCACCGGATAAAGCCGAATTATAATAATAAAAGCCATCATCGGCGAGCGTCCAGTTTTCGCCTTTCTCTCCGATTTCCATTAGAGAGGAATAATCGTCGATAATAGTTTCGACGTCGCCGACTTTTCTTTTTAAGATTATTTTTGAGCGTACCCAGACTGGTTCGATATCGATATTTTCGACGTAGGGGATTTTACTGTAGGTTACGCCGGTTGCGATATTGCTGAGCTCGCTAAAGGGTTTTGAACCGTCGGGGCTAGCGTATTCGTAGATTTCAACGTTAACCCCTCGGGCAGAAACGATATTATGCGCCGTTTCGGAAGTAGTAAAGTATGCTACAGTTCCGCTTATCGCTAGGAGCAGGGTTAGCCCTAGGACGATAAGAAGTCGAATTTGATTTTCGCGGCGCATAATATCTGTTTTTCCTTAGCTAGCGATTAGAGATGATTGACAGCATCGACAGCGTCGGTAAAGGTTTTAGCTTGGATAGCGTCAGCTTCGACTTTAATATCAATGGCGTCTTGGTAATTAAAGTCGGTACTTTCGACAGTAGTTTTTAGGCGAACGGTGTTGACTGGGCTCCAGAAGGTCATCTCGCCTGGGTTAATGACGTCGGTAGTAACAGCGGCGAAGATTCTATATTCGGTACCGCCGATTTCTTCAACGTAGCCAGTGTAGTTATCCATCGAATCGGCAGCGGAAGAATCGTAGGCGACGTAGCCATTAGAGGTTTTAGTTAAAGCGGTAAAGTAGCCTTGATGACCATCTATGTCGGCGTGAACATCTTCTTCATAAGGAGTGCCAGGGATTTTAATGTCGAGTTTATCGGCGTATTCGGTCGGAACCATGTAGCGGATTAGGACATAGGCGTCGCTATGACCGGCGTTTTCGACGTAGGAGAATTTACGAACCCACTGACCCGGAGCGATACCTTCAGAGACGGTTGTAAAGTAGCCATCTTCGGTCGCGTTATTTTCGCCGGCGACGGCTTTATAAGTTGCGGCGTCATTTTTAATGGTTTGGTCGGTATAACCCCAAGTTCGGTTAGCATTGGAGAAGCCGGTACGAGTATGGCCGTTAGCAACGGCGGAGATAGAAGAAGCGTTGCCTTCGTTCGCATTCATACCTGGAGTGCAATAACGAGCTTTTTCATAAGAACCTTTAATTAAGCCGGTATTAGAATCGAGACCGTCATCATTCGGGTTTGCGTTCCAGTCGCAGTAGTTTGGGTCGGAGGCGAGAGCGCCGAACGAACCTTGACGACCGGAGTTTTGACGATGGAGCTGGGATTCGTAAAGATTGATTTCTACGTCGCCAACAGTGAAGTGGTTAGTTTCGGTTTCGTGGTCTGTAAAGTAAGCGATAGTTCCGCCAGCTACCAAAGCCGCTGCGCCAAGGACGGCTGCGGTTGATAAAACTGATCTTCTAGTTACTTTCATTTTTTACTCCTTTTTTATTAAATTATTTTGATTAAACGATTTAATTGTAGGTTTCCGCGAAATTCGCGAAGGCGCTGACTGCGTCTGTGAAACCGGTTGTTTGGATTGCGTCGGAATAGACGTTAATCCATAATTTGCAGTTATTACCGCTATTATCCGAGCAGACGAATTCCGAAGTATCTATACTAGATATACCGTCAATTTTTAGACCTTGGGTCGCCCATTTGACAGTCGAGGCGTTTAGGTCTAATATGTTATTGCTTACGATATAGTATTCTGCGTAGGTATCGTTTACGTTCGGATTATAACTTACCGTGTAATTTTCGTTAGCACAGGTATGTTCGGAATTAGTTTCGACTGAGCAATTATCCATATCGGATAGGTTTAGCGTTATCGCGCTGGCTAAGGCTTTAGGAATTACAACACGAAATCTTTGATAAACTGGGATATTGCCGTCATTGGTTGCTTGGAGATATAACTTTATATCGTCACGGTCAGTTAATGGCGAGTAATCATTAGCGTTAAATATGTGTTTTTCGTCGGCAAGATTGTCGTAAATTGATAAGGCGGTTGAGGCATTACCAATGGTAAAATTGTTAGTAGCGATTTTTGTATCTGTAAAATAGGAAATAGTAAGAGACGAACTTAAGACACAGAGCATCATTATTGCTAATGAAGCAACGATGATTCTGAACTTGTGATACATTTACCTCCTTCTCTACCTTTATTATATTTTTAGTTAAATCATACTTTCTCTCGCAGTTTTCCTCCTTTCCTCCAGGGTTCCTGGCAGGAATGTCCACGCTAGTAGGAGAGTACCCACTACTAGTGCGATATATATACCAGGCGGTTGTTGGACGTTATAAGCGATATAGCCAAGATACGGAATAGTAATAATCGGAGTTCCGAGCACGTTTTTATAATGGACTAATTTAGCATCGGCGGAGTTATTATTATCGCCCTGGGTTTTAAAACGGAGAACGGAAGAGTCTTTTTCGTCGGTTTCGATGGCGACGATGCGGTGGGTGACGATGGTGTTGTCGCTGTTTGCGACGTAAGAGATGACGTCGCCGATTTTTAGGGATTTATAATCTACTGGGCGGACATAAATCATTGAACCGACGGGGTATTCTGGTTCCATAGAGCCGGACATAACTGTAAAGGCTTTAAAGCCGGCAAATTTAGTTCCGACTAAGGTTAAGGCGAGGAGCGCGACGGCGGCGGTTAAAAGGGTTCCGAATCTTAAGATCCAGATTTTAAGGAAGCTTCGACGTTTAGGCTCGGAAGCTGGAACTGGGGCGGTTATCGTATTGTTCGCATTTTCGTTCTCGTCGGAAATAAATTCGACGGGAATTATACGAACAACATGACTCTCGCATGTATTGTTGTCCTTAGACATTCGACCTCCACACTTTTTACTATAACCATTATAATTTATTTTAAACTTTAGCGCAATAGTTTTTATTTATGGGTGGGGTTTATGCTATAATAGGGGGAGATGAGTAATTTGAAGAAGAAATTAAAGGGGGCGCTCCAAGATAAATTACCGTTTTATAATAGTTTAGTTAAGCCGCTACATTTTTTTGAGGCGGTTTTTTCGGGGGTTAAATATGGGTTTCCGGCGAAGAAGTTAAAGGTGATTGGGGTTACGGGGACGAACGGGAAGACGACGACGTCGTTTATGATTTGGAAAATGTTGAATGAAGCGGGGAGGAAGACGGGGTTGATGACGACGGTGGGCTGGGGAGGCGTCGGGAAGTTAAAATTACATTCTGAGCTGAATCATATGACGACGGTGGATTGCAAGACGTTGAATCAGAGAATAAAGGAGATTAAGGAAGCGGGGGCGGAGTATCTAGTTTTGGAGACGACGAGCCATGCGCTAAGTCAGTTTAGGACGCTAGGGATTCCGGTTGAGATTGCGGTTTTTACGAATTTAACGCATGAGCATTTAGATTATCATAAGACGATTGAGAAATATCGAAACGCGAAGATTAAGTTAATTAAAAAAGCGAAATTTTCGGTCATTAACGCGGATGATAAGAACGGGAAGTATTTTGTTAAGGCGGCGAAAAAATATATCACGTATGGAATTAAAAACGGGTCGAAAAGAGCGAAAAAGATAGAAACTGGGGTTTTCGGGGTTAAATATGAGACGGAAAATTCATCTCATGATATTAAGATTCAGACGAAAATTCCGGGGGAGTTTAATGTTTATAACTCGTTGGCGGCGGTGTGTGTGGGGGAGAAATTAGGGTTGACGGACGAACAGATAGAGAAAGGGATTTTCAGTTTGGAGTCGGTTGAGGGGAGGATGAACCGGATTTATCTGGGAGAGGAGCAGGATTTTTCGGTGATTGTCGATTATGCGCATACGCCGGACGCGCTAGAGAAAGTGTTTAAGGCGGTCGAGGGGAACGAGGGGAGAATAATTTCGGTGCACGGGGGAGCGGGGAGAAGAGACGAATCGACGCGGGCGGAGCGGGGGAAGATTTTAGGAGAGAATAGCGACTTCGTTATCATAACGGAAGATGATTCGAGGGATGAGAATCCGGAGAAAATCGCGGAGAGTTTTAAGCGGGGGGCGGAGAGGGTCGGAAAGAAAGAGGGGAAAAATTTGGTGATTGAGTTAGATAGAGAAAAGGCGATTCGGGCGGCGATTAGGTTGGCGAGGAAAGATGATTTAGTTTTAATCCTCGGGAAGGGACACGAAAAGACGATTTTAAGGGCGGAGGGAGCGGTTCCGTTTGAGGATATTAAAGTCGCGGAGAAAGCGATTAAACAGAAACTGGAGGAGAGGAAGATTAGAGAGGAGAAGATGAGAAAGATGAAAGAAGAGGCGGAGAGGAAGAAAAAAGAGGAAGAGGAAAAGAAGAGGAAAAGAGAGGAAAGCTGGGGGAATATATTATAGGTTATAGATTATAGTTCGGACGGTTCGTAGTTGGCGATGCCGTCGGAGATGACTTCGGGGGGGATTTTGAGGGCGGTCGCAACGGCGGCAGCACATGCCATGTAGGAGACGATTGGCTCGCCGGTTAGGAAGCTCGCGACGGTAAAGCGAGAGGAGCCGAGAGAAAGGGAGGCTTCAGTTCCCTTTTTATAGAGTTTCGCGGTGTCGATTCGAAGGGTCGAGCCGCGGGTTTTTCCGTAAGTTAGAGTTTCTTTGGTTCCGGAGAATTTAGCGAAGTCGGAGAAGTTATTATCGTCTTCGTTTAGGACGACGATTTCTGGGGACATTTTAAAGAGGGTCGACTCGGACTCGAGGTATTCTTCGACGGAGGGGGAGTTCAAAGAGGCGGGGACGAAGTCGGTTAAAGCGGCGACAGAGACGGGGAGATTATAGAAGACGTTGTTTTTAAGGGAGTCGGCGGGGGCGGTTACGACGACGTAAGAGGAGCCGGCTTTCCACGCGTTCGAAAAGAATTTATGGAGTAGAGTGGTTTTTATTTCGCCATCAGAGGCGAGAACGGCGACGTGCGCGCCGGAAGCGCGGAGGATTTCGTGGATGAAATGGGCGACGATTGACTTTCCGGTCGTTCCGGTTACACAGATTAGCTTCATGTCGCGAATCGGGTTTCCGTAATAAGAGGAGAGGAGTTTAGCGCGGGCGCGTTGGGACTTTACTTTTAGAGAAACTTTTTCGGGGGATTTACTCTTTTTTACCATATTAAGGTAATTATAACACAAAAATAGTCTCTTTCGAGACTATTTTTAATTTCTAGAGTTGGTATGCCCGACACGAGTCGAACGTGCGACCTTCAGCTCCGCAAGCTGACGCTCTATCCATCTGAGCTACGGGCACAAATGTGGATGTTTTTTAAGACATCCACCTAGAAATTAAATGAGCATTACGTTGAAGCGTAACGTTTATATTATATCACTAAATGAAGAAAAAATAAAGGTAGATTTTTGGAAAAGGGTTATGGTATAATCAGGGTAATATGGCTAGTGAAAGATTAAATCATTTTGAGGGGGACTTGGGGGGAGATGGGGAGATTGAGAGAGGTGAGGGGGAGTTGGGGCGAGAAAGAGAAGCGAGAGTCGGGGGGAGGGTTTTTGGACTTGAGCGAGAAGAAGAGGGAGGAGAAGCAGGAAAAGCGGAGGCAGAGGAAGTAGACGAAGCGAGAGAAACGGAAGAAAAGAAAGAGATTCAAGAGGAATTAGAGGCGTTGAGGGGAAAATTTGATAAATTGTCGCCAGAGACGAAAAGGGTAGGGCGAAGATTTAGGAAATACGAACAAGGGATTCGACATGAGATGATTGAGTCGGACATGATGGTTGCGGTGATGACTGGGGACGTGACGAAGATAGCGACGACGGGGGGTTATACGATTCCTAATTCCTTGGAGCGAGAGGCGTTTGAGACTTTGGGGAAGATGGAGCCGGAAGAAGTTGACGCGAAGGGGCATGAAATTCTTGAACAGATTAAAACACCGGTAGAAAAAGAGGGGGTTGAGACGGTTGTTGACAAGATTATGGGGGACGAGAAGTTGTTGACGAGGCTTTATAATCTGACGGAAGGTTGGAAAGATAAGTATAATGACGATTCGCGAGAATATAGCGAAGAGGAACAGAGGCGAGCCTGTGTTGAGGCGTTGGAAGAGTTGACGGCGGTAGATAAAGATGGGTTGAACTTTATTAGGGATGTTAAAGATAAAGAGAAACGCTATAATTTGGACATAGAAGACGAGAGTCGGGGGAGCGAGCCGGATGATGAGTGGCAAGAGAAGAGAAAAGAGGCGAGAGAATGGGCAGAGGGGGCGATGGAGCTGGGGAGAGTGATTTATGGGCATCAATTTGAATATGCAGAGGGGTTTGAGAGCAGGATTGCTGAAAAACTTGGCGATAAAGGGTTTACGGCGAAGTTGGAAGATGCTTTCGGGGCGAAGCCGGTAGAGGAAGAAAAGCCGAGGGCGGAAGAATCAGAACCGGAAGATACAGGGGAGGAGCGAGGGGCGGAGACGTGGACTCCGGAGAGTAATTTAGGGAAAATTTCTGGAGGGGATTTTGATGGGAAAGCGGAAGAAGAACCGGTAGAGGAAGAGTCGGAAAAACCAGAAGAAAAGGAGGAAGAGGAGGAAGAGGCGCCGGCGGAGGCTGACCCGAACAGGGGGTATAAGAGGACGAATGAAGTTAAATATGTCGAGAGTAGGGCGGATGATTTGTTTCTTGAGCATGTGGATGAGGTTGGGGGGAAGATGGAGCGTCAAGAGAATGGGCTAGTAGAGGGGCTATCGAGGGTGAGTCCGAACGATGCGGGGTCGCTACACGTTGTTGAAAGAATGACGGCGCGAGCGGGAGAACCGTGCGATAGACGAATGAGAGATATATTTAAGAAAATTGAGTTGGCGCCGAGCTATATTTATATTCCGAAAGGAAAAGAGGGAGATTTCCACTATAAATTCTCGAAACCGTTTATGTTGGATGGAGATAGGGCGCTGATTTATTATCATTCGTATGGAGTCAAGAGGGGGGAGAGTTCGACGGTTTATTATGATCCAGTAGTTCTAGTTGAGGGGGAGAAAGAGGGGGAGATGAAGGCGGTTGAGGGGGTTGAGTTGGGGATGAATGGAATTGAGATTGAGCCGAGACTAAAGACGAGAGAGTTAAGGCGAGACTTGAACTTGGAGGAGATTGCGAGGAGTATTATAGAAAGCCGAGAGGCGATTGATTTGGCGACGGAATATGGGCAGAGGGAGAGTTTTCCGGTGGATATGGTAAAGGCGATTTGTCGTAGGACAGGCGGGAAGAATAAGGTCGCTTTCAAAAACTGGCATAAAGTGGTAGAATAAAAAGCGGAAGTGTGGCCGAGTGGTTGAAGGCGCACGACTCGAAATCGTGTGGGCGCGCAAGCGTCTCGGAGGTTCGAATCCTCTCACTTCCGCCACGAATATAAGCAATGGTAGATAGAGATGGAAAAAGATAACGTTTTTTCTAAGATAGTTCGGGGGGAGATTCCCTGTTATAAGATTTATGAAGATGAAAAAAATTTAGCGTTTTTGGATATTGCGCCGGAGACGAAGGGGCATACGTTAGTTATTCCGAAAGTGGATGTTGATAAAATTTATGAGCTAGAGGACGGGGATTATAGTTCCCTTTTCTTTGCGGTTAAGAAAGTCGCGAAACGGATAGAGGAAGTTTTAGGGGAGAGGGTGATTATGAAAGTGATGGGGACGGATGTGCCGCACGCGCATGTACATCTTATGCCGTTAGATAAGACTTGGAAATATGGAAGGACTCTAGAATTGTCTGAGGAAGAGTTTAGGGAGATACAGGAAAAGTTAGCTTTTTAATTAGATTCGGTTGAGGACGATGAGGTTTTCGATATGGGGGGTTCGGGGGAAGAAGTTAAAGGGTTTTATGGAAGAGATTTTATAGTTCCCTTTTGAGAGGAAGGTAGCGACGTCGCGGGCTTGGGTCGAGGGGTTGCAGGAGAGGTAGATGATTTTTTCGGGCAAGACGTCGAGGAGGCGGTCGATGAGTTTTTTGTCGCAGCCGGCGCGAGGGGGGTCGAGGATGACGATTTGGTCGGGCTCGATAAAGTCGAGGGCGGATTCGGATTTAGATAGGATTACGCGCCTTCTTCCGGCGTTAACTACCAACTCCTTAAAAGCATTTTTATCGCATTCGACGAGGGTTAAGTTGCGGTCGCGGGCGACGGAGAGGCCGATGGTGCCGACGCCGGAATAGAGGTCGAGGACGTTTTTGCAAGAGGACGCGTCGATTTCCTGTTTAATTTCTTTCAGGGCGAGTTCGTAAACGGGGAGGTTGATTTGGAAAAAGCCGTTCGGGGAGTAGGAATATTCATGACCGAGGATTTTATCGGTTAGGTTTTCAAAAACGGGATGGGGGTGGTTTTTCTCGAATAATCCGCCGGAGACGATTCCCTCTTGGTTCGCGCGGAGGAGGAGAGATTGATAATCGCGAGCGGAAGCATGAGCGTTATTTAGCTCCTCGACGATTTTAAGCGCCCTCTCAGCGATTTCAGGGTGTTCGAGGCTACTTCCCGCGGTTTCGGGCGAGAAGGGGTTTAGAGGCGATTCTAGAGGGTTTAGAGCGGAATTCGGGTTTTTAAGGTAGAGGGGGACTTTTCGGTGGGAGCCGCGAGCATGGAAACTTAGATAAATTTTTTCGGTTTCGTTATCCCAATAGAGAGAATATTCCATTTTATTGCGGTAGAAAAAATCTTTTCCGTCGGTCGCGACAGGGGCGATTTCGAGGTTGTCGAGGGGAATATGAGCCTCTTTTAGAGATTCTTCGACAAGATTGCGCTTCTCTTCAAGCTCGTAAGAGAAGTCGAGGATTTGCCACGGGGAAGTCGAGAGAAAACAAGCGTCTTTCGGGGAAAGGCGGTTTTTCGAGGGGTTGTTGATTTTAGTCGCGACGGCTTCGAGGTAGGAAGATTTTCGTTTTAGAACTTTAAATTCTTCGACGGTTTCGGTCGGAAGGACGTTCCAAAGGAAGACTTTTTTACCAGAGTCGGGAGAGGTAGGGTCAGAGAGGGTTCCGAGCGCTTTTCCGCTAGGGATGAATTTTTCGACATAAATCATTTTGGTAATTATAACACATTTTTCTCTCAAGGGAAGATTAAGAGAAGGCGGCTAATCTGCACTCGTTGGCGAGGGAGTAGATTTGGGCGAAGGTGTCGTCGTCGGTTACGCGGATGCGTTCGTAGAACGGGCGGGACTTTTTTTCTAGGCTTTCGGCACGGAAAGCGGAGCGGGATTCGTTCAAGAGAGAGGAAAGGGTTTCCTCGCGGTCTTCGAGAGAGGAAAGGGATTTTTCGAGGAGGAAGTCGAGAGCGGAGAGAGAGGCGTAAGTTTCGGGAGAGGAGGAAGCGAGGGAGAAGTTCGAGAGGAAGAATTTTAGCTCGGCGGAGAGTTCGAAGAGGAGGCGGTTTTTAATTTTTTTAGCCGAGAGCGAGGAGAGAGATTCGGGGAGGCGCTCGACGTCAAAATCGGAGAGACCGAGGAGAAAGAAAAGCGAGGGAGAGGAAGGGTCGAGGGTTTTTTCTTTAAGGGAGAGAAGGGCGGATTTTATTTCGGAGCGGTTGTTCGAGAGGGTTGTCTCGAAAGTTAAGTTCGCGGCGAAGTCGGCAGGTTCGACGGCAAGGCGGGATTCTGGGTCGAAAAAGGAATCTTCGAGAGAAAAAAGTTTCGGAAATTCGAGTTTCTCGAAGATAAAGGAATCGAGGCGTTTGTTTAGAGGTTTTTTATCTCCGTTCATTAAAGATATTTTAGAGGATTTTTTAGGAATAGTCAATTTTTACGACCGGTTTTTTTCTTAGATTTTATGCTATTAAAGACCCCAATCCCGCGGTCGCGTGTGTAATTTTTTGATGATGTGTTTTTGGAGAAGCGAGCTAAGTAAAGGAGTATCAGCGTTACGGAAGTAGTCGGGAGGGGGGGAGGTTGATTTGGAAGGGAGGGAGGAGTATAATAGAGGGGTATTGGGTCGTCGCCAAGTGGTAAGGCAACGGGTTTTGGTCCCGTCATTCGCAGGTTCGATCCCTGCCGACCCAGCCAGTATTTTTTTGGAGAGGATGAAGAAAATATGAAATTTACAAGCGCTTACGAACCGAGTGAATTTGAGAGTGAGATTTATGCGGAATGGGAAAGACAGGGATTATTTAAGCCGGCGATTTTGCAGCCGAACGGAGTAGAAGAAGATACGAGCGGGACGTATGCGATTGTGATGCCGCCACCGAACGCGAACGGAAATTTACACATTGGACACGGGTTGACGATTGCGATTGAAGATAGTTTGACGAGGTATTATCGGTTACGTGGAAAATCGGCGTGGTATGTTCCTGGGGCGGACCACGCGGGTTTTGAGACGTGGGTGGTGTATGAGCGAGCGCTAGAGAAAGTGGGGCATACGAGATTTGAGTATTCAAGAGACGAACTCTACGCGCAGGTTTGGGACTTTGTTCAAGAACAGAGGGGGAATATGGAACTTCAGGTGCGGGCGCTGGGGGCGAGTTGCGCGTGGGAAGATTTGACGTTTACGCTAGATGAGAATGTGGTTAAGCGAGTTTACGCGACGTTTGAGAAGATGTTTAAGGATGGGATGGTGTATCGAGGGGAGAAGTTGGTGAATTATTGTCCGAAGCATCAGACGGCGTTTGCGGATATTGAGGTTGAGCAGGTTGAGGAAAAGGGGAAGTTGTATGATATAAGGTATTCGGAAGAGATTATTGTTTCTACGACGCGGCCGGAGACGTTGTTTGGGGATACGGCGGTGGCGGTGAATCCGGAAGACGAGAGGTATCGAGATTTAATCGGGAAGACGGTTAAGTTGCCGCTTTCGGGGCGGGAGATTCCGGTCGTTGCGGATGAACACGCGGATCCGGAATATGGAACGGGGGCGGTTAAGATTACACCGGCGCATGATTTTGATGATTTTGAAGTTGGGGAGAGACACGAGTTACCGAGGATTCGAGTGATTGATGATGAGGGGAAATTATGTTCGGAATATGTTCCAGAAGAATTTAGGGGGCTTTCGGTCGAAGAGGGGCGAAAGGCGGTCTTAGCGGCGCTGAAAGAGGAGGGGGTGTTGGTTGGGGAGAAGAAGATTACGCATACGGTTCCCCATTGTTATAAGTGTGGGGCGGTGATTGAGCCGACGCTCAAGGAGCAGTGGTTTATTGATACGGAGAAGTTGGCAGGGGAAGCGATAAAACATTTAGAGAATGATGAGATTAAGTTTTATCCGGCGAATAAGAAGAAGGTTTTGATTGATTATCTTAAGGGGTTGAAGGATTGGAATATATCGAGACAGATACCTTGGGGGATTGCGATACCGATGTTTAGGAAAGTTGGAGTTGCGGAGGACTATCCGGATTGGATTTTTGATACGAGAGTCAATCTCAAGGAAATTGAGTATGGGGGAGTGAAGTATATTCGAGATGAGGACACGTTCGATACGTGGTTTTCGAGCTCGCATTGGCCGATTGTGTGTACGAACTGGGAAGAGGGGCGGGAGAATCCGTATTATCCGTTGAATGTGATGGAAACAGGGGCAGACATTCTGTTTGCGTGGGTTGCGAGGATGATTATGATGGGGGTTTATGTGACGGGGGAAGTTCCCTTCCGCGAGGTTTATCTTCATGGGTTGGTTTTGGATGAACACGGAAAGAAGATGTCGAAGTCGAAGGGAAATGTTATTAACCCGATGGAGTTGGTCGCGAAGTATGGGTCGGACGCGTTTAGGTTGGGGATTTTAAGGGGGAGGAGCGCGGGGTTGAATCAGGCGTTTTCGGAAGAGTCGGTTAAGAGCGGGAGGAATTTGTGTAATAAGTTATGGAATATAAGTAGGTTTGTTCAGGACATATCGTCTTCTGCTTCAGAAGATGCGCTTGTTTACGCGACGGAAAATATGGGGGAGGACTGGATTGTTCGGGAGTTGGAGGAGACGAAGAAGAAGATTGAGAAATGTATGCGGGATTATCGTTTTTCGGAGGCGGTTGAGGAAGTTTATGGGTTTATTTGGGATAAATATGCGGATTGGTTCTTGGAGTCACAGAAAATTTATAAGAACGTTTCTCTGCTTCAAGATACGTTGAAACAAATTCTAGTAATTTTGCATCCGTTTGCGCCGTTTGTTACAGAGGCGATTTGGCAGAGTTTGACGTTTACGGAGGGGTATTTAATTAATCAAAAGTGGCCGGACAAGATGGAATATGACCCGATTAGCGCGGAGAATTTTATGCGGTTGAGTTCGGTCGTTACAGAAGCGAGGAGAGTTATTTCGGGAATTACGGCGAGCTCGAAAGAGGCGAAAAAGTTAGCTAGGAAAGGGTTTACGCTGCTTTATGGGGATGATTCCCTTGTTAAGGACAATTCCCTTTTGGTGATGAAGCTCGCGAAGGTCGGGGAAGTTTCGTCGGTCGAAGGACAACCGAGGGGGATTCGACTTGCGATTCCGAACCGCGAAGTTTATCTTGATGTTCCCTCTTCGGTCGTCGCTGAGTATAAAGAGGGGTTGCATGAGCGGATTTTGGCGGTGGGGCGAGAGTTGGACGCGTTAGAGAGAAGAATGAGTAATCCGAATTATGTTACGAAAGCGCCGGCAGAGTTAGTTAAAGAGACGAAAGATGGGATTTTGGAGAAGAAAGAGATGATTGAGAGGTTGAGGAAAGAGTTGGAAGTTATAGAATAAGAAAAATAACCCCTTCGGGGGTTATTTTTTATCCGCTTTCACGCGGATTTTTTTGACATATCAAAATTTTCAGGATATTTAGGTTGACATAATTCCCTATCAATCCTGTCGGTTTTTCATTACAGAGTTTAACGTTTTCGAATTGTAAGATTTATATATTTACACTCTTCCCAAAAGTCGTTAATTTTCCTCGCGAACGAGCTTTTGGTTAGTTTTAGTTTAGCAAGAAGGGGTTGCTAAGTCAATAGGTTTCTAATGTATTGGGAGGGGAGGGAAGTAAACACTAGAGGTTTGTGGAAAAATGGGGGGAAAATATGGGGAAGATATGAAAAAGTATGAAGAAACTCGAAAAAATAAAGATTTTTCGGGGTCAAAAAAAGTGGATATACCCCTTGGCGCGCTGCGCGCGCCGGACTTCCTCGCTTCGCTCGGAAGTCTTTTGCCGAAAAAATTTTCGGCTCCAGAAGAGGGGAAGACAAAAAAGGGAGGGGAGGGAGATGAGGAGGAAGAAAGAGAAGAATAAAAAGAGAGGAGGGGGGGAAGGGAATGAGAGGGAAATGTGGTAAAATAAAGTCATGGCTTATATTAGGCAATTTCAGACGGGGAGCGGGGCGATGGGGGTGCAGGTTTTGTATAAGGAGCGGGGGAAAGTCGTTAAGACGGTGCACGTTGGGTCGGCGCAGAGTAAGGTCGGGTTGAAGAAGTTGCTCCGAAAAGCGCAGGAGATTATAGATAAAGATAAGAATCCGCTGTTTGACATAAGCGATTATTGACATTTTCGGCTATTTGTGATATAATGGGGGTATGTATGAGTTTTCCTAACAGGGAAGACTAGAATTTTTACAGGGAGGGGATAAACGTGAAGCGTGAGACTCTGATTAAGCGGATGGATGATGTTGAGAATGCGATTGAGAGGGAACGACGGCGCGTGGAATTTGAGCGGGGACTTCGGCGTGAGCCGGCGCGTGAGGAATACGCGCGGATTTTAGGCGAAGTTCTTCGCGGCGCAGAGGACGTTCGGAAGCTGGACTGTATGCCGTCGATGATTGGCGTGATTTCGACGATTTTGGCGTTTTTCGCGATGATTATCGGCGCGGTTTGGGCGAAGATTCTGATCTGGATTCTCATCTTGGGAGCCTGGATTGTCTTGTACCTGATGAAGCAGAACAGGCAGATGAACGTGGATGAGTTGATTGAGAAGATGGCGATGACCCTTGAGGTCGGAGCATTTTATCAGCTGCGCTCGTCTAGCCAAGAGAGAATCTTCAACTACGCGAAAATCGTCATTATCAATCGACCGAAGGGGGTGGTTGCGGCTTTGACGGAGTTTTTCGGACGGATTTATGACAGGTTTTATGAATAGGCTTTACGCGAAAGCGCCCTTTTACAGGGCGCTATTTTATTTCTTTATTTAAGGAGTTTTCGTTTGAGAAGGTTGAGTTTTCGGAGGAATTTATAGAGGAGGTATTTTGAGGTTTTAAGGGGGAAATCGAAAGTTCCGGCGTAGTTTTTCTCGGAGCCGCCGAAGGATTTTTTAAAGGCGGTGAAGCCAGCCCAAGGATGGTTTTTTCCGGCGTTATCGGGGGCGATTCCCCAGAAGTCGAAAGTTTCGAGGCCTTTTTCTTTCGCGTCGAAAATAGAGGTCGAAAGGAGGGCGACGGTCGCGGGGAGTTTTTTGTAGGCGGAGTCGGCGGCGGATTGCATATAAAAACGAGTTTTATTCTCGGGGTCATCGAAGAAGAGGGAAGCGGCGATAATTTTATTTTGGTATTCGACGAGATAGAGGGAAGCGAAAGGCATTTCGAGCTCGTTTTTAAGGTAAGTGGAAGAGAAAGTCCGGATGCCCTTTTCTTTCGCGAGTTTGGACTGGATTTTTACGAGGTATTTTATGTCTTTAGGATCGGTCGAGACGCGGACGGAGAGACCCTTTTTCGCGAAGGTATTATAGCGGGTTCGAGTTCCTTGGGCGAAGTTTTTTAAGATTTCCGCTTTTTCGGCGGTTAAATCGAGAACCCAAGTGTCGGCGGGGTTGATGTCTTTGGACTTTTTTAGGTTATATTTTTTAACTTCAGAGGGGGAGAGAGGAGACAGAGGCTCAAGGCGGAGAAAGAAACAGTTATTTTCTTTCGCGAGGGAGATGAGGGAGTTTAGGAGGTTTTTATTGAGCGAAGTCGGGCCGTAGGGGCAATAAAGATAATTTCCGACGGGGGTCGTTTCGAGGACGGCGAGGGTTTCATCTTTGGAATTTTCGAGGAGGCGGAAAGTTTTTTTAGACTCCTTTTCGGACAAGAATTTTTCCCAGTTTTTAGATTGAAGAAAATGCATAAAACTATTATATCATAAAAAAGCCCCCCGCCATGCGGCGGGGGTTATGTGAAAGGAGGTTCAAAGCATACGGGATTAGAACACGACTTAGGTTAGTTACGAAGACAGCGCCCGTTAGGGCCACCACCAACCCGTAACGGGCGAAGATCGGACGAAAACGTCGAAGAGTGAGTCGAGAGAGGGTTAAGTAACATCGCGAATCCGATAGGGAGGACCGCTCAGTTTTCGCGGATTCGTACACTCAGAACCGAACTGATTTTCTCCCAGCGTGCGGCCGCTAGAGCCTAAGAATTGTCTCGGCAATTCCTTATAGGTTCTCACAGAGAAATCGGCTCGACCCAACAGTAGCGTCGAAAGGGCTCCGCGCAGAGCGATGATAGTCTCGGAATTTATAGGATTCACCTCCTTTTTTAGTAAAGAGCTTTAACTTCTCTCGTCGAGGGGCGAAGAAGTTATAGAGAGTAGTTTAACACAGGTTTTAGAGAAATGCAAGAGGGAAAATCGAGATTTTTCAAGAGATTTTTTAAGAGATTTCACTGCGGGGTTTTAGGGAGACTTTATAGGGGGAGGTTGGGGGGACAGAGGAGAGGATTTCGGAATAGGTGGCGAGGGCGACCATCGCGGCGTTGTCGCCGGAAAAAGAGGGGAGAGGGAAGAAGATGGTCGGGAAAAGTTTTTGTGAGCTTTTTCGTAGCTCTTCGTTGGCGGAGACGCCGCCGGCGATGACGATATTATTCACGTCATGGTATTTTTCTTTTGCAAGGGAAAGTTTTTCGATTAAGATGTCGACGGCGGTTCTCTGGAAGCTGGCGGCGAAGTCGGCGACTTGTTTTTTGGAGAGGAGGGATTTTATATCGTGGGACGGGTAGGAAAGAGGGAGGTTTAGTTCTTTTTGGACGGTTCTTAGGACGGCGGTTTTTAGGCCGGAAAAAGAGAAGTTTAGACCATCGACGTTAGGATGGGGGAAGCGGTATTTTTCGGGGTCGCCGGATTTGGCGGCGTTGGCGATGGATGGGCCGCCTGGATAGGGAAGACCGAGGATTTTCGCGATTTTGTCGAAGGCTTCGCCGACGGCGTCGTCGAGGGTGGTGCCGATGATTTCGAAAGAGTTGGGGGAGGGCATATAGAGGAGTTGGGTGTGGCCGCCGGAGATGACAAGAGAAAGGACGGGAAATTCGATTGCTTTATTAGTTAGCCAAGCGGAATAGATATGGGACTTGAGGTGGTGGACTGGGTAGAGGGGTTTGTGGTGTAAGACGGCGAGGGTGCGGGCGGTTAGAGTTCCGATGAGAAGAGAGCCGAGGAGGCCAGGGGTGTGAGTGACGGCGATGGTGTCGATGGCGGTAAGGGGAGGAGTTTCGGAGCTCGGAGAGGTTTTAGGATTGGCGATAGTGGCGGAGCGGTTTTTGGCGCGGAAGAGGGGGTCGTTATTTTCGGCGTCTAGAATCGCTTGGTGGATGACGGGGAGAATCGCCTCGAGATGGGAACGAGCGGCGACTTCGGGGATGACACCGCCATATTCTTTGAAAATGTCGATTTGGGAGACGACGACGTTAGAGAGAAGTCGAAAATCGGCGGATTTTAAAGGGTTTTTCGGGTCGAAAGCGGGGTTGGTTTTTAGCTCGGAAAGAGAGGGGCCGGAGAGGACGGCGGCGGCGGTTTCATCACAAGAGCTTTCAATCGCGAGAATGTTCATGAAAGATATTTTAACATTTTTTAGGGAAGAAGTAAAATTTTAAACTAGAGGTTTTTCTTCATGGCTTGAATGAAGGCGGTAAAGAGAGGAGAGGGGGAGAGAGGACGGGATTTAAACTCTGGGTGGGCTTGGGTCGCGACGAAGAAATCGTTGTTTTTTGCTTCGATAAATTCGACAAGGGAGCCGTCGGGGGAAGTTCCGGAGATTTCGAGGCCGCCGGCTTCGATTTTATCTTTAAAGGCGAGGTTGACTTCGTAACGATGGCGATGGCGCTCGGTAATTTCGAGTTTTTTGTAGATTTTCGCGACTTTTGAACCCTTTTTCAGGACGGCGGGGTAGTCGCCGAGGCGCATCGAGGCGCCGGTCGATTCTTTTCCTTTTTGACCCTCCATGATGTAGATGACGTTGTTTTTGGCTTTTTCGGTCGCGCCAAATTCTTCGGAGTTTGCGGTCGCGACGCCGGATTTTCGGGCGGCGGCGATACAGGCGACTTGGAGGCCGAGGCAGAGGCCGAGGTAGGGGAGATTATGGTCGAGGCAGTAGGCGGCGGCGGCGATTTTACCCTCGATACCGCGCGGGCCGAAGCCGCCAGGGACGAGGATGCCGTCTAGGTTTTTCAGGAGATTATCACTATATTCTTCGGCGTTGATCCAGACGAGGTCGAGGTTGACGTTTTCCCAAGCAGCGGCGGCTTTCAGGGCCTCGGTGACACAGATATAGGTATCTTCGTTCCCGACGTATTTCGCGACAAGTCCGACGCGGACGGTTTTCGCGTAAGTTTTATTGCGCTTTTTCGAGAAAGTTTGCCACTTTTTCATATCGGGTTCGGAGTTGTCGCCGACAAAATCGTTGAGAATCGAGAGGACGCCGGATTTTAGGACGTTAAAGGGGACGTCGTAGACGGATTTGATGTCGGGGAGGTTGACGACGCCAGAGGGGTTAATACCGGCGAAAGCGGCGATTTTTTCTTGGATTTCTTTCGGGGCGGGTTTTTCGGTGCGAGTGCAGACGACATCGGGGATGATTCCGAAGCCGCGGAGATCTTTGAGGGCGTTTTGGGCCGGCTTCGTTTTAAACTCTTTAGAGGTGTTAATCCATGGAACATAAACGACGGAAACATAAAGACAGTTTTTTCGTCCGACGCGGTTCGCGAAGAGGCGGATGGCTTCGACGAAAGAGAGGCCTTCGTAGTCGCCGATGGTCCCGCCGATTTCGACGATATGGATATCGGAATCGACAGAGGCTTTTTCGATTTTTTCTTGGACGAGGTTGGTGAAATGGGGGACGAGCTGGACGGTTTTTCCGTGGAAGCCGCCGGAGCGTTCCTTATCAATCAGTTCCTTGAAAATTGCGCCAGAGAGGGTAATCGAGTATTTATTAGTTTCGAAATCGAGGAAGCGTTCGTAATGACCGAGGTCGAGGTCGGTTTCGACGCCGTCTTTTGTTACGAAACATTCGCCGTGTTCAACGGGGTTCAAGAGACCGGCGTCAACGTTGAGGTAAGGGTCGCATTTTTGCATAGTCACCTTAAAACCCTTAGCCTTTAAGATTGCACCGATAGAGGCGGCGGTAATTCCTTTTCCGACGCCAGAGAGAACACCGCCGGTAACAAAAATGTATTTTGTTTCTTTTTCTTTTTTATTTTGCATGATGGGGACCTCCTTAGCCCACCTTAAAACTCTTATGAAATAAATATAGCACAAGAGGATTTTTTAAGCAAGGAGTTTTGCGGAAGGATGTTCTTTCGAGAGTTTTTTGTCGAAAGTTAGGAGGGGCTCGTTTTTAGTATGTTCAGCCCAAGCGGCGGAGTAGCAGTCGACGAAAGAGAGAGCGGGATGGGACTCGTAGTATTCTAGGACTTCAGGGAGGAAAGGGGATTCGTAATGGATGTTGGGTTGGTCGAAGATGCCGCTAAGGGAGTTAAGGATTTCGGTTCGAGAAAATTTCATTTTTTGGAGGTTATAGATTACTTCGGAAACAATTAGGTCGTTAACGTAAAAATTTTGATTTTCTTTGAGAAGTTTTAGAACTTTTTTGCGTTGGGTGGGGACATCGTCGAGAATGAATCTTAGAATTAAGTTTGCGTCGAGACAACAACTAGAAAGTAATACCATATTTCTCCTTATAATATTTTTTACCCTCGGGAGAGTTATCAAAAATCTCGCGAAGCTCGTTGGTGGTTTTGCCGGCGTATTTTTTGATTAGGGCTTTAGTTTCTTCGGATTTGTTAGCGTCAATTTCTTTGAGGACTTCTTCGAGAGGTTTGACTTTTTTGATAGAAACGGTATCTTTCTTTAGAGAAAAAGTAATCCGGTCGCCAAGGTTTAAGCCGAGAAATTCGCGGACGCTTTTCGGGAGGGAGATTTGGCCGGATTTGGTGATGGTGGTTGTGTAAATCATTATTAAAAATCCTTTCTATTATTAAGTTTAAGGAATTTTAATAATAAAGTCAATAATTAATAATGAAAAGAAATTTTAATAATTAGCGGAAGAATTTCAGGGAGTAAATCGGGTTTTTGTTGGCGGCTTTAAGGGCGGGATAGAGCCCGAAGAGGAGACCGACAGAGAGGGCGGTAGCGAAAGCGACCCCGACGATTTTCCAAGAGATGAACGGGTTAAAGGGGGTGATTAGACAAATTCCGAACGCGAAGCCGTAGCCGAGGACGAGACCGAGGATGCCGCCGAACAGGGAGAGAATTAAGGATTCGAAGAGGAATTGGAGGAGGATGTTGGAGCTGGAGGCGCCGACGGCTTTTCTGATGCCGATTTCGTGGGTGCGTTCGGAGACGGAGACGAGCATGATGTTCATGATGCCGATGCCGCCGACGACAAGGGAGATGCCGGCGACGATTGAGAGGACGCTAGAGACGACGGTTAGGAGGGAGCCGGCGGGGTGGGTGATTTTGTCGCCGTAGAGGACGGTGAAGTTGGTGTCGCCGGAGTTGATGAGGCTAAGGGTGTCTTTGATGTCTTCGGCGGTTTTTTCGAGAGAGTCGGTGGTCTTAGCGCGGATGTTGATTTGTTGGATTTGGAGAGAATCGGAGGCTTTTTTCAGTTCTTCGGCGTTGATGAAAAGGGAATTGTCGAGGTCAAGGTTGTTGAAGTTGATGGGGTCGTCGACTTCGGAGAGGACGCCGATGATGAAGAATTTAGTTCCGAGGAGAGTGATGGTTTTTCCGATTGGTTCGGCGGTTCCGTAGAGAGAGGCGGCGAGGTTGGAGCCGACGACGGCGACGGGGGTTTTCGGGGAGTCGGGGAGGAAAGAGCCGGATTTTAGGGAGAAATTTTGGATTTTGATAAAGTCGGGGGTAGTTCCGACGACGGTCGCGGAGGGGAGGGTTTTGTCGCCGACGAGAGAGTTGACGGAGATGGCGAGGGGGGCGACGGATTCGATGTTGTCGATGCGTTTGATTGAGGAGACGTCTTCGAGAGTTAAATTCGACTTTAGATAGGCGGAAGAGGAAGTTAGTTCGTCGACGATTTTTTGGACAGTATCTTTTTCGGAGGAGGGACGGACGACGATGAGGTCGGAGCCGACAGAGGAGACTTGGGAGCGGATGAGGTTTTCGATGCTACCGGTTAAAGAGAGGATTAAGATAATCGAGGCGACGCCGAGGGAGATTCCAAGGCAGGTCAGAAAAGAGCGGGTTTTATTGCGCTTCAAAGAGGCGCGAGCGAGGTCGAGATGGGTCTTTAGGAGTAATGCCATGTTTATTTTTTCCTCTTTTTAGATTTCTTTTTACGGGAGGGTCGGAAGCTCGGAAGGGAAGATTTTTTCTTCTTGGATTTTTTAACCTTCGGGGGTTTCTTTTCGCGGAGGTGGACAGGTTCGGGAAGGTCGGCGTCTTCGACGGTTTTAATATCGGTATCGATGCCGCCGTCGAGCATATTGATAACGCGGGTCGCGTAAACGGTCAGGGAAGGGTTATGGGTCACCATAATAATAGTGTTGCCGGCGGAATGAATCTTTTTTAGTTCTTCCATGACGATTTTGGAAGAGTGGGAATCGAGGTTTCCGGTCGGCTCGTCGGCGAGGATGATTTCGGGCTTGGAGACGATGGCGCGGGCGATAGCGGCGCGTTGTTGCTGACCGCCGGAGAGCTGATAAGGATAATAATACTCTTTATCTTTAAGATTAAAGCGCTCAAGGGTTTCGGAAGCGCGAAGAAGGCGGCGGGTTTTATGGTAACCGGAGTAGATAAGGGGGAGAGCGACGTTTTCGATGATTGGGAGGTCGGGGATTAAATTAAAATTTTGGAAAATAAAGCCGATTTTTTTCGAGCGAAGGCGGGCCTTTTTTCGGGAGTTGAGGCGGTTGACGGGTTGGTTGTTGAGGAAATAACTACCAGAGGTCGGAGTATCGAGGAGGCCGATGACGTTTAAGAGGGTTGTTTTTCCGCAACCGGAGGGGCCCATGATCATGATAAATTCGCCGCGCTTGACGGTTAGGTCAAAATTATTTAAGGCAAAAGATTCGGCGTCGCCGTAGCCGTATTTTTTGGTCATTCCTTCCAATTTGATGATGGTCTCTTTTTCTTCGGGCATTCTAGGGGGTATTATAACATACTATGGTATAATATGAGCATGGATTTTATTAGGAAAAAATTAGAGGGGATTATTAGGCGGGTGTTTGGGGTTGAGACGGAAGTTGAGGTAACGCTGGCACCGGAGGCGTTTTCAGGGGATTTTGCGACGAATGTGGCGATGAAGATTGCGGGGGAAGTGAATCGGAAATTGAGAGAAGAGGAAGGTTTCGCGGAGAAATTTAAGGGGGTTTTCGAGGGGAAGGCGAATCCGCGAGAAGTCGCGGAAGTTTTAAGGCGCGAGTTTTTGAAAACTGAGGGGGATAAACTTCCGGAGTTTGAGGTTGAAGTCGCGGGAGCAGGGTTCTTGAATTTTACACCACGAGATGAATTTTATTTAAGGTTTATCGAGGATTTTGGAGAAAATTTGGAGAATTTTAGGAAAAAAATATCACCAGATGAATATAAGGGGAAGATGGTGGTGTGTGAGTTTTCTGATCCGAACCCGTTTAAAGTTTTGCATGTTGGGCATTTATATACGTCGGTGGTTGGGGATGCGATTTCGAGGTTGATTGAGGAGGGGGGAGGGAGAGTTGTTAGGGTTAACTTCGGAGGGGATGTGGGGTTGCATGTGGCGAAAACAATATATATGCTATCGCTCGCTTTTACGATTGACGATATTGCGAAGGCGTATGTTCAGGGGACGAGGAAGTATGAGGAAGACGAGGAAGCGAAGCGAGAGATTACGCGGCTGAATAAGATGATTTATAAAATCGCGGAGTTAGGGGAGGGGAACGAGGCGGGGTTAGACGAAGAGGAGAGGAAGGTCGCGGAGATTTATTGGCGAGGGAGGGAGCTTTCTTATCAGTATTTTAAGGATTTTTATAGGGAAATTGGGGTTAAGTTCGATAAGTTTTATCCGGAATCGACGGTTGCGGGGATGGGGCTGAAGAAAGTTTTAGAGGAAAAAGAGCGAGGCGTTTATTCGGAGTCGGACGGGGCGGTGGTTTTTCGGGGGGAGGAGTTTGGGCTGCATACGCGAGTTTTTGTTAATAAAGAGGGGTTGCCGACGTATGAGGCGAAAGACGTGGGGCTTCTGTTCGCAAAATGGGCGGATTATAAATTTGATGAGTCGGTCGTTATAACGGGGAACGATATTATTGATTATATGAAAGTCGTCTTAAAGTCGGTTGAGCAATACGCGCCGGAACTAGTTAAGAGGACGACGCATATTACGCATGGGAACGTGAGGTTACCAGGGAATGAGAAGATGAGTTCGAGGAAAGGGAATTTTGTTAAGGCGGTAGCGGTTCTGGAGTTAGTAAAATCGACATTGGCGGCTTCTTCGGCTTCAGCAGACGATTTTAATAAGATTGCGTTGGGGGCGATTAAGTATTTCTTTTTGAGATATAAGATTGGGGGGAATATTGTGTTTGATGCGGAAGAGTCGGTTAGTCTAAACGGAAATTCGGGGCCGTATTTGCAGTATTCCGTCGTTAGGGGAAGGAAGATTTTATTAGCGTGTTCTCCTTCGTCGACGGATGCGTTGCTCACTCGACGTATGTCAAATACGTCTCGCTCCGCTACTCCCGTTTCCTCGGATAACATCGCTACTAAAACTTCCTATAAAATGAATAAGTATGAACGAAGTTTGAATAAAAAATTTGTTCAATATCCGGAAGTTTTAAGGGGAGCGATTCGAGAGAAAGCGCCGCATCTTTTAGCAAATTATTTGTTCGAGCTAGCGCAAGAATTTAGTCGATTTTACGAAAATTGTCCAGTTTTAGGGTCGGAAGTTGAGGCGGAGAGGAAAAAATTTGTTCAAGTATTTACAAAAATGATGGAGCACGGTTTGGGTATTTTGGGCATCGACGTTCCGGACGAAATGTAGTATAATAATAAGCATGAGCAAAAAGGGTATTATTTTTCTTATTTTGGGGTTAATTTTAGTCGGGGGCGGGACGTTTTCTGGGGTCTATTTCATGAATGTTAAGGGGGAAGAGGGGATGAAAGCGATTATGGCGCTGAAAAAGACAAAAGAAGAGGCGACGGAAACGACAGAGGACGATGAGTTGGCGATGGACTTTTTGAAGATAGAGTCGGGGAGGAAAAATTTGGTTTATAGTCCGTTGTCGATTAGGTATGGGCTTTCTCTGTTAAAAGAGGGGGCGAACGGGGAGACGAAGACGGAGATTGAGAAAGTTTTAGGGGAGAAAACGCCGACGAAATATGAGAATGTCAAAGATAAACTATCTTTAGCGAACGCGGTGTTTATTCGCGAGGGATTTAAGGACGCGGTTTTGGCGAGCTATGTGAAAGCGGTTGAGAAAAATTATAACGCGGAAGTGATTTATGACCCGTTTAAAGACGCGGCGTTGCTAGATAAATGGGTGAGCGAGAAGACGTTTAAGTTGATTGATAAGATTGGGGTAGAGATTGAGGAAGATACGGAGATGGTTTTAGCGAACGCGTTGGCGATTCAGATGAATTTTGTGAATGGGTTTAACGGGAATACATTTGGGGGGAAGTTTTATACTTTGACGGAAGGGGGGAGCGCGGGCGGAACTGAGGAAACAATTACGGCGACGACGATGAATTATGATGAGACGAAGAGCGAGAACGTTGGGTTTTATCAGGGAGAGGAAGAGACGATAGCGACGATTGATTTGGAGAAGTTGGAGAACGGGACGCAGTTGGAGTTTATTGCGGTGATGCCGGAAGATGATACGCTAGAGAGGTATATTGAGAAAGTCGGGACGGGAGATATTTTGGCGAAAGAGAAGAAAAAGACGCTGGCGAGCGAGACGAAAAAGGGGGTGAATTTGTATATGCCGAAGTTTGACTTTGAGACGGATTTGGATTTTAAGGGAGATTTGGGGAAGTTGGGGGTAAAATCGGCGTTTGATAAGAAGTTGGCAGATTTTAGCGAGATGGCGAAGACGGAGTTGTATGTTTCGGACGCGATACATAAGGCGAAAATTGAGTTTTCGGAGAAAGGAATTAAGGCGGCGGCAGTAACGACATTTAGTATGTCGCTAGGGGCGGCATTAGATATGGACGAGGAGAAGCCGATTACGATTCGGATTGATAAGCCGTTCTTGTTTATGATTGTTGATAAGGGGACGGGAGAGGTTTGGTTCATAGGGAAAGTTTATCGACCGAATCTTTGGGAGAATGATAAAGCGGCGTATGAGAGCGATTTTGAGCTTTAAGGGGAGAATGTGGTAGAATAGGGGAATGAAGA
The DNA here is from genome assembly GCA_964610655.1 of uncultured Candidatus Saccharibacteria bacterium. Taxonomy (GTDB): domain Bacteria; phylum Patescibacteriota; class Saccharimonadia; order Saccharimonadales; family Saccharimonadaceae; genus Nanosyncoccus. The sequence continues at coordinate 9,072 of CAZSYG010000003.1, read as the reverse complement.
AAGCGAAATTATTATGGGTGGACTTAGAGATGACGGGGCTTTCGCCGGAGAAAGACCGGATTTTAGAGGTTGCGGCGATTGCGACGGGGTGGGACTTTAAGGAGAAGGCGAAGTTCGAGGCGGTAGTTAAAGTTCCGGAAGAGTTGATTCAAGAGAGGATGACGGGGGAGTTTTGGGAGAAGAATAAGGAGAGTCGAGATAGTTTAATTAAGCAGAACGAAGAGGGGGAGGACATTTTGGAGGTCGAGAGGAAGTTGGTTGAATTTATCGAGGGGAACTTCGGAAAGGAAGTTTATCTCGCGGGGAATTCGATTCATCAAGACCGGAAGTTTATCGACAGGGAATTGCCGGAAGTTGCGAAGAGGCTACATTATAGGATGCTTGATGTGAGCGCTTGGAAGATTTATTTTGAGAACGTATTAGGGAAGAAGTTTACGAAACCGGAAGAGCATCGGGCGCTGGCGGATATTTTGGGGTCGATTGAGGAGTTGAAGTATTATTTAACTTTTATTAAGAAATAGGCGGTAGTTATGGATTTAAAAATTGGGATTGGGGAGTATAGGAAAGAAAAAAATAAGTATATTGTTCCGGAAAACGGGAAGGTTTTTTTGGTTGTGAATAAAAATACGATTGAGGTGAGGACGGATGAGAGATTGGGGAAGTTGTTGATTGAGAAGTATGAGAGTGTGATGAGGAGTAGGTATTTTGGAAGAGGGGGGATTGAAGTTGTTGATTCGGGACAGCTTGAAAAAGCCGAATTAGAAGATTTAATTCGGCTTTCGTATAATCTAACAAAAGAGATTATTTAGACTTTTTCGCGAGGAGGTCGCGGATTTCTTCGAGGACGGCGGTTTGTTTGTCTTCGACTTTCGCAGCGGCTTTATCTTCGACAGGGGCGGGAGCGGCTTTTTTCTTCATGTTGTTAAGCGTTCGAATCATGATGAAGATAACGAAGGCGATAATGAGGAAGTTGATGACGGCGGTAATGAAATTTCCGTAGTTGATTGTCGCCGGTTCGACGTCTTCGATGTAGGCAGGTATGGTGATTTTTAAGTTTGAGAAGTCGAAGCCGCCGATGAGCATCGAGACGACGGGCATAACGACATCGTTGACGAGAGAGTTGACGATTGAGGTAAAAGCGCCACCGATGATGATACCGACGGCGAGATCAACGACGGAGCCGCGGTTGATAAATTCCTTAAATTCTTTAAGGATTTTCGGCTCTTTCTTTTTAATAGTATCTAAGTTTTTAGTTAAATCTGATTTTTTCATAATATAATTATATATTATTTGTTGGTTTTTAGGTAGTTTTTAAGGTCGGATTCGATATTTTTAAGGGAAGAAGTCGAGGATTCGAGCGCGGACTTTAGGGACTCGTTCTCGGTTTTTCCGAGAGCAGAATCTTCGACGGCGAGAATAACGGAGACGGCATATTCGAGTTCGTTCGCGTAGGCACGGTCGAGAAGACCGTTTAAACGAGCTTTTTCGAGGGTTGCGAGGGAATCTTCAAATTCTTTCGAGAGCTCGGCGGAGGGGACGATTTTTTCGGGCTCGACACCATAATCGGAAGCGAGGAGAGAGGAAAGAGTGGAGGTGGTGTTGGTGATGATGGCGGAAAGTGAACCGCCGGCTGAGCGGAGAGAAGAGGATTTTATTTGTTTATTATAGGTCGAGACTTTGGACGAGAGGTCGGTTAGGCGAGAATAGAGGACTTCGAGGTTCCCGAGTTCGGCGGGGCCAGAGGGGGTGGAGTTGTTGCCGAGGAGCATTAAGATAATGGCGAGGATAGCGACTCCGATTAGGGCGAAGAGACCGATTTTAACGGGCTTTTGGTCGAGAAGAGAAACGGAGGGGGCGGAGGCGGCTTGGGCAGGATGGGAGATTGAGTTAAGATATTCTAAACTGTTCATGGTTAAAGTATAACATATTTTAAGTTATAATATAACTATGAATGACGCGAAAGAGGAGATTAAGGCGAGGCTGCCAATTGAAGATGTAATTTCGCAATACATAGAGTTAAAGCGAGCGGGGAGGACGCTCAAGGGAAGGTCGCCTTGGGGGGTAGATAAGACGCCGAGTTTTATGGTTTCGCCGGAGAAAGGGATTTGGCATGATTTTTCCGCGAATAAGGGCGGAGATATTTTCACGTTCGTGATGGAAGTTGAGGGGATTCCGTTTAAGGAAGCGTTAGAAAAGTTGGCGGGACAGGCGGGGGTAGATATTTCGCGCTATCGAGGGGGAGACGAGGAAGTCGCGAAGAAAAAAGTCCGAGCGAGAGAGGCGTTGGAGTTGGCGACAAAATACTATCAGTTTTGTTTGTCGAAGTCGAAAAAGGTGTGTGAGTATGTTTTTTATGAGAGGAATATGAATCGGAAGACGGTTAAGGAATTTCGGATTGGGTATGCGCCGAAAGAGGGAAAGGCGTTAAAGAAGTTTTTAGCGTCGAGAGGGTTTTCGGAGAAAGAGTTAGAGACGGCGGGGTTATTAAATCGGTTTAAAGGAGACATGTTTAGAGGGAGGATGATGGTGCCGTTTATCGAAACGGACGGAAAGGTGGTCGGATATACGGCTAGGGTTTTAGATAAGAGTGAGCCGAAATATTTGAATACGTCTGATACGATTTTGTTTAATAAAAGTCGGTATATTTTTGGGCTGTATCAGGCGAAAGAGGCGATTCGGCGGAGCGGGTTCGTGGTGATTGTTGAGGGGAATATGGATGTAATTTCTTCGCATCAGGCGGGGGTAAAGGAAGCGGTCGCGACGAGCGGGACGGCGATGACAGAGAATCATTTGAAAATTCTTTCGAGGTTGACGGGAGATATTAGGTTGGCGTATGACGGGGACGAGGCGGGGGTTAGGGCGGCGGAGCGAGCGATTAGGATGGCGGGGGATTTGGGGATTGAGCTGACGGTGATTTCCGATTATCAGGGAGCGAAAGACCCAGATGAGTTAATCCAGAGGGGGGCGGAGTTATGGAAAGAGGCGGTCGAGAAAAGAAAGCCGGCGGTGGAATGGTTATTAGACAAATACGAGGAGAAGGTTGACCTTTCGACGGGGTTCGGGAAGCGGGAATATTCGACGCTAGCGCTAGAATTATTAGAATACGTTAAAGACAAGGTTGAGCGGGCGCATTATGAAGAGATAGTCGCGAAGAGACTAGGAGTTCAGCGGGAAGATTTAAGGGAAAAAGGAGAAGAGCTAGAGAAAAAAATCGAGGAGGGGGCGAAGCGAAGGTTAAAGAAAGCGAAGACGGAGGCGAAAGGAAAAGTATTGAAGCGGTTAGAAGATAATCTACTTTCGATTATGGTGTTTGGGGGGGTTAAGGTTTCGGTTGAATTGGAGATTCCGGAAGATGAGGTTCGACTAGGGGAGCTAGAGATGATTTTTGAGAAAGAATACGGGGGGAGGAGCGCGGCGGAACTAGAGAAAGAGGGGGAAGAGTTAGCGAAGAGATATAAAGATGAGCAAAAGAAACAGGAACGGAAAAAATTACAGGAGGAGTTGGCGAGAGCGGAAGAGGAGGGGGATGAGGAAGAGGTCAAGGCGTTACTGAGGAAAATTATGGAGTTAGAAAAATAATTGATTTTTTAGGCAAGTTTAAGTATAATTTTTTCAATGGACCAAGAAAAAGATGAAGTTGTTTTGGAGCCCTTAGCGGAGCCGGACGCGTTAGACTTGGCTGACGAAGAAGAGCTTTCGGACGAGGACTTAGAGATTACGGTGGATAATGTCGACGCGTTTGCGGACGACTCGGTTCGGTTATATCTTAGAGAAATTGGGAAAATTCCGCTACTTAGCTTGGAGGAAGAACAGGAATTGGCGCAAAAAATCGTTGAGGGGGACGAAAAGGCGAAAGAGAAGATGGTCGAGGCGAATATGAGGCTGGTAGTTTCGATTGCGAAGAGATATTCGGGGCGGGGACTGGATTTTTTGGACTTAATTCAAGAGGGAAATACGGGGTTACTCCGCGCGGTTGATAAATTTGATCCGGAGAAAGGGTTTAAGTTTTCGACATACGCGACGTGGTGGATTCGACAGGCGATTACGCGGGCGATTGCGGATCAGGCGAGGACGATTCGGATTCCGGTACATATGGTTGAGACAATTAACAAGGTTTTAAGGACGACGAGGAAGTTAACGACGGAGCTAAATCGCGAGCCGACGACGGAGGAAATTGCGAAAGAACTCGACATGGAAGTGGAGAAGATTGAGTATGTGATGAGAATTAAACAAGACATCGCGAGTTTGGACGCGTCGGTTGGGCGAGACGGAGAAGATGATGATTCGGTTTTGGGGGATTTCGTCGAGGACGAGGAAAGAGTTTCGCCGGAAGATTCGGCGGCGACGCAGATTCTCAAGGAGCAGCTAGCTTCGATTATCGCGACGCTATCGGACAGGGAACAGAAAATTATTAAACTCAGGTTTGGGATTGGGGGAGAGAGACCGCATACGCTAGAGGAAGTCGGAGGGGAGTTTTCGGTAACGAGGGAGAGAATTAGGCAGATTGAGGCGAAAGCGTTGTCGAAATTGCGTAAGCATAAAGATACGAAAAAGTTGCATGAATATTTAAAGTAAGGAGGTTTATGAGGCGAGTTTTAGCAAGGGTTTTAGCGGTGTTGGTGATGAGCGTGGGGATGTTGGGGGTTTTAGGCGTCGGGGAAGTATGGGCGGACGATAAGACGAGCTGCGAGGGGCGTGGGGGGACTTGGACGGAAACTTCGGTGTTGGGAGGGAGCGACGGAGGAGTTTGTTCGGTGGGGTCGGGCGGCACAACGGAAGATGGGGGAGTTGCGAGAATCTTGAATTTAGTAGTTAAAGTGATGATTTACGCGATTGGGGCGCTAGGGGCGGTCGGAATCGTGATTGCGGGGATTCAATATCTAACCGCGGGCGGGAACGAGGCGCAGGTGACGAAAGCGAAAAATCGATTGATTCAGGTGGTGATTGGGCTGGTTGCGTATGGGTTGATGACGACGTTGTTGAACTTCTTAATCCCCGGCGGAGTTTTTTAGGGGGTTAATAAAAGTGAAGAAAATTTTAATTGTTTATAATCCGCGGAGTTCGAGGTTTAAGGATGTTGAGGCGGGGGTTTTTCGGGAGGTGCGAGCGGAGAAGGGGGTTTTAGTCGGGAAATTTGAGGTTCAGCCGACGACGCCGACGGAGAACGCGGAGAAATTAGCGGAGATAATTCAGGGAGGGGAGTTAGTTTTAACCGCGGGGGGAGACGGAACGGCGACGATTGGGATGAACGGGGTGATTTTGGCGCGAGAGAAATTCGGGAAAGAGGCGGTTTTTTCGGCGGTAGCGTATGGAGGGTTTAATGATTTGCCGAGAGCGCTAGGGGAGCTAGAGACGGGGGAAGTTTTAAGGAAGTTCAAGGCGGGAGAGGAAAGCGAGTTTTATCCGTTAGAGGTAAAGGCGGACGGGAAGCATATTTGGTATCCGGCGGTTTATTTTACGATGGGGATGATGGCGGAGTCGATTAAGGTGTTCGAGGAGCCGAAAGTGCGGAAGCAGCTTCGGACGGGGAAGAAAGGGATTTTCTTTTCGGGGAGGAAGTTGTTTTTTTGGTATTTAAAAAATAAAAGAAAGAAATTTTTAAAAGAATTTTCATTATTAAAAACGGAAAACATTATTAAAAAAGAAATTTTTAATAATAAAACGTCGGATTATGTAGCGATGAACGGGGTAACGATGGCGAAGATGGTAAAGATTCCGCGAAGTTCGGGCGGGAAGAGGTATTTTCAGGAGCGGGAAGAGTTTTGGAGCGGGACGGAGAGGTTCGGGAGTTTTTTGAGACTATTAAGAGTCGGGTTTATTCAAGGAGTTTTAAGGGGAAAAATTTCGGGAGGGGAGACGAGGGGGGATTTAATTAGGTTTAAGAAGCCGGCGAGAGTTTTCTTGCATGCTGAGGGGGAGGGGAGAGAGCTTAGGGGGGTTTCGGAGGTTTCAGTCAAGAAAATCGAGAAGCCGATAAGAGTAATTAGAATAGAAAGGAGAAAAGATGAAAGAAAATAGACCGGTGAAGATTGTGGCGATTGTCGGGATGAGCGGGAGCGGGAAGAGCGTTGTGGTGGACTATTTGACAGAGAGAGGAGTCCCGAAAGTTTATTTTGGTGGGATGATTTATAAAGAGATGGAGCGGAGGGGGATAGAGAGGACGGCGGACGGGGAGAGCGAGAAGAGGTTTCGGGAGGAGATTCGGGAGACGGAGGGGAAGGATTGGGTCGTTCGGCAGGTAATCAAGGAGACGGACGCGTTGATCGAAGCGGGGCAGAGGCGAATTGTTCTCGACGGGGTTTATTCTTGGACGGAATATAAAACTTTAAAGCAGAAATACCCCGGAGAGTTGACGTTTATTGCGGTGGTTGTTCCGAAGAAGTTGAGGTATAAGCGAGTAGCGGCGCGACCGGAGCGACCGTTTAATCGGGCGGAGATTATGGAGAGAGATAGGAGTGAGATTGAGAATTTGGAGAAGGGGGGACCGATTGCGGCGGCGGATTATTATGTGTTGAATGATGGGAGTGTAGGAGAGATGCATGAAAAATTAGAGGAAATTTTGAAAGAAATTGAATTTTAGCCGAAGTGAATTCCGATTTTAATTTTTGATTATTATGATATACTTTTAAGAAAGGAGAATTTTATGGGAAAAGAGAAAGATTTAATTCAGAGGAGTTTGGTGGTTTGTAAGCCGGATGCGGTGCAGCGGGGGCTGGTCGGGGAGATTTTGACGCGATTCGAGCGAGTGGGGCTGAAAATCGTTGGGATGAAGATGGTGAAGCCGAGCGAAGACCATTATCGCGCACACTATGAGGAAATTGGGAAGATGATTACACGACGAGGGGAGCAGGCGTTTCATTACAACGTCGCGTATATGATGACGGGGCCGGTGATTGCGATTGTTTTAGAGGGGGTTGAGGCGGTGCCGCTAGTTCGAAAAATTGTTGGTCCGACGGAGCCGAAGAGCGCAGAGATGGGGACGATTAGGGGGGATTATTCGCACATGTCGTTCGGGTATTCGGACGCGAAGGGGATTGGAGTTCCGAATTTGATTCATGCGTCGGGAAGTCCGGAAGAGGCGAAGAAAGAGATTAAACTCTGGTTCGAGGATGGCGAGCTATACGATTATGAGGATTTGAACGAGAAGTATACAAGATAGGGCGTTTTAGAGGGGATTAGGTAGGTTTAGGTTGTTGGGGGCGCTTTAGGGTTGCTTGAGAATACTCGAGAATGCTTGAGAATGCTTGGGGGCTTGACAAAACATAAGAAATTTGATATAATTAGGGGATAAGCTAGTTGATAGCTGAACCTTAAGGCTTTATGGGACTTTTCTGGAGTTTTGGACTGATGAAGGAGGGGTAAAGATGACGAAGTTTCTGAAGGTTTTGTCTCTCATTGCGGCGATTTTGAGCTGCGCGCTGTTTCTGATGGTGACGGTAGTCTTTTTGGCTAATCTGTTCCGGCTCGCGATTGGGCAGGTTGGACTGGCCGAGGTCGGCAAGGGATTCCTCTACTTCACCGGCGGGTTCTATCTCGTTTTCTTGACGGTGTTGGTGAATGCGGCGTTGACTGAGAGGTGTGAACGAAAGATGAGAGAGGAGGCAGAGAAGAGGAAACAGGAGAAGGTCATAAAGTTTAAGAGCGCTTAGGCGCTCTTTTTGATGGGATTTGGGCAGAAAAATGGTGACTTGGGCGGGAGTTGAACCCACAACCTTCTCCTTAGGACGGAGCTGCTCTATCCAATTGAGCTACCAAGCCACTTATGAGCATTATAACATAAGTTGTGATATAATAGGGGTATGAAATTAGGCTTGAAAGAAAAGTTTGGGAAAGGTAAGGGGGGAGAGAAGAAGACGGAGAAAGAGAAAGTCGAACAGAGGCGCGAGGAAGTTTTGGCGCGAGGGCGGAAGTTTAAATATCCGCTTCAATACGCGAAACATAAGTTGGTTATCAATGCGATTATTGTTGGGGTTTTAGGGGTGGGGTTGATGATGTTGGCGGGGGGGTTGGCGCTGTATAAGTTCCAAGATACGGGAGATATTATGTACCGGATTTCGCGAATTGTGCCGGTTGCGGTCGCGGAAGTTGATGGGGAGAAAGTTAGATTTTCGGATTATTTGATGATTTTAAGGAGTAGTTTGACGGTTTTTAAGCAGCAATCTGGGCAGGTTTCGGCGGTGCGGACGGGGACGGCGGGGGAAGAGGAGAGCGTGGGGAGTGATGAGGACGCGATGAAGCTGGAATATAAGCGGACGGCGCTGGAACAGGCGGAGGAATATGTTTACGCGATTAAGTTGGCGAAAGAGAATAAAATTGAGGTGACGGATGAGGAAGTCGAGGAAGTTTTTGAGACGCATCGGAAAGTTGGGGGGGTCGAGAGGAGTGAGGAGAGCTTTTTAAAGGTGCTAAACTCTAATTTTGGGTATACGAAAGATGAGTATTTAAGGATGTTATATTTATTAGTCGTTAAGAGTAAGGTTGAGGAGAAGATTGATGAGCACGCGCGAGCGGTCGCGGAGGAAGTTGAGCGGAAGTTGGCGGAGACGGAGGGGAATTATGAGAAAGTTAAGGAAGCGTTGGGGGAAGAAGTTGAACTGGAGGGGATGGGGTTGGTTGATACGAAAAATGTGGACGGGGGGAGGGCGGCGAAAGCGGCGATGCTAGAGGCGGGGGCGAGCAGCGGGAAGTTTTTGTCGAGTAACGGGGACGGGTATTATTTCTTGAAGACGATAGAAAAAACAGAGACGCAGGTGAGTTATATTTCGATTAAGGTGCCGTTTAAGGAGTTTAGTAGGAAGATGAAAGAGGTTCGGGAAGCGGGGAAAGTGAAAGAATATATTGATTTAGGGCGGGAAGACGTGGTAGAATAAGAGGGTCGCGCGGGTATCGTATAGCGGCTATTATGTATCCTTCCCAAGGATGAGATTGGGGTCCGACTCCCCATACCCGCACCAGTAAGCCGATGTAGCTCAGTTGGTAGAGCAGCTCATTCGTAACGAGCAGGTCACAGGTTCGAACCCTGCCATCGGCTCCATTTTTTGTGGTATAATGAATTTATGAAAAGCTTGAGCG
>CAZSYG010000002.1:0-48861 GCA_964610655.1 uncultured Candidatus Saccharibacteria bacterium | reverse complement strand
TTCGACGGAAAGACTCAGGTAACCCTAAAAGGCGATAAAATCGACTCTATCGTCGCTTCGTTCCAAAACGTTAAAAAATCCGAGCTCGAAAAACTTGTCCGTGAATTTCTCGAAAGTAAAAACCTCGATTCTAAAGACATTAAACTCCATCTTAACCCCGCTGGCGACTGGTCCCAAGGCGGCTTTGAAGCCGACACCGGCTTAACTGGTCGTAAGCTAATCGTCGACAACTACGGCCCGCGCATCCCTATTGGCGGCGGTTGTTTCTCCGGAAAAGACCCCTCGAAAGTCGACCGTTCTGCCGCTTATATGGCGCGCCGCGTCGCTGTCGATTATCTTAAAAACCGTAACGCGAAAGAAGTTTATGTTCGCCTTGCTTACGCCATCGGCGTCGCTGAACCGCTCGAAAAAACCGTCATCATCGACGGAAAGCCCGAAGAAATCGAGGGCTACGATTTAACCCCGAACGGTATTATCTCTTTCTTGAATCTAAAACGTCCAATTTACGAACGTTCCGCCCGCTACGGCCATTTTGGCGAAAACTTTGATTGGGACAACTAACAATATGCCGAAAGAAAAAAAGCTAACCGAACAAGAAATCCGCAAAACCTACCTTTCCCGTCTCCGCAACTCGCTTATTCTCTGGGGAATCGTTGGCTTAGTTATCGGTCTCGTTCTCGTCTGTTCAATCAAAGAACTCACTCTCCTAAAAGGCGTTCTTTGGGGAGTCGGAAGCATCTTCGTCGCCGAAATCCTTATCGGTCTTCCTTGGTGGATTATCGACTCTTTCGTTATCGAAAAATGGGAGCTCCGCGGCTTTAACGTCAAAAAGATGAAAATAATCTCGACTATTTCCTTCATCTTCATCCCGTTTTGGCTCCTAATCGCCCTAATTTTCCTTTGGTATGACCGCGCCGAAGAACGCGAATATTTTAAAAATCTTGCCAAAAATAAAGAAAAATAATATAATATATATTATATATAACATAATCATCAATTCTCGATAACTCCCCTTAGAGATTGCGAGAAAAGAAAGGAAAAAATGCCAGAAAAAGCTAACGAAGGCTTAAAAATCCGCATCCGCTTAAAGGCTTATGACCACCGCGTCATCGACCAAAGCGCTAAACAAATCGTCGATACCGCCATCCGCACCGGCGCAACCGTCTCCGGCCCCGTCCCTCTCCCGACCAAACGCTCGACTTTTACCGTCGTAAAATCGCCCCATGTCTATAAAACCGGCGGCGAAGCGTTTGAAATGAAAGTCCATAAGCGCCTTATCGACATCTCTAACGCTACTCCGAAGACGATTGAGTCGCTTCAAAACCTCGCCCTCCCTGCTGGCGTTGATGCTGAAATCCGAATGTAATAAAAATCGCCCGCTCGGGCGATTTTTTGATATAATAATATATATGACTAAAGTTGCGCGATTTAAAAAACGCTTTTATTTTATTGCGGCCCGCTACTTCCGTTTTTTCGCCAACCGCGCCTTTAAACGCTGGAATCCGCGCGTTATCGCCCTAACCGGTTCTGCCGGAAAAACGACCATGCTCCACCTCGTCGAGTTTGAACTCGAAAAAAAGGCTCATTATTCCCATGACGCCAACTCCGCTTTCGGCGTTGCTTTCGATATTCTCGGTCTAAAAGGCGTCCGCGGCTCAAAGCTCCGTTGGTTCTGGCTCGGAATCGCCGCCCCGATTCGTAGTCTCTATTATAAACACCAAGAACCTTTTTATGTCGTCGAAATCGACGGCGAGCGCCCGTTCGAAACCGAATTTCTAGCTTCTTGGCTTAAACCCGAAATTACTCTTTGGATTTCCCTCGGCCGGTCTCACGCCATCCAATTCGAACAAGAAGTCTGCGACGGAAAATTTGAAAATCTCGACGTCGCCATCGCCGACGAATTTTCCAAACTCCCCGAACACACCAAAAAAGTCGTCTATATCGACGCCGACTCCCCGCTCATGATTTCCGCAACCAAAAACATCTCCGCCAAAGTCGAAAAATTCAAAAAATCCGACATCAAAAAATATATCGTTTATCCAAACCGAACCGATTTTACTTATGGCGCAACCACATTCCACTTCAACAGTCCCCAGCCTCGCGACCTCTCGATTCAACTTTTAATGCTAAAAAGTCTAATGAACTATCTAAAGATACCTTTAAAGTCCAACTTTGAAGATATGTCGCTTCCTCCGGGGCGTAGCAGTTTCTTCGAGGGAAAAAACGGTCTGAAAATTATCGACTCTAGCTACAATGCTCATCTCATCTCCATGGCCTCAATCCTCGAAATGGCAAAAAGTCTTCACGCTAGTCATAAATGGCTCATCATCGGCGACATCGTTGACCAAGGCTCCATCGAAAGCGAAGAGCATCAAAAACTCGCCAACTTAATCGCCGCCGTCAACCCCGAAGAGATTATCCTCGTTGGTCGCCGAACCAAAAAATATACCGCTCCGAAGCTAAAAGAGCTCGGTTTCTCCCCGAAAACCACTCTCGACCCTCATAACGCCCTATCTTATATCGAAAAGAATACGAAAGGAACCGAAACTTTAATCTTTAAGGGTTCTCAATACCTCGAATGGATTATTGAAAAATTGCTTAAAAATCCCGAAGACGCGAAAAAACTTCCCCGCCGCGAACCTGCCGCCATCAAACGTCGTAAAAATCGAGGGTTAGTCTGATGAAAGATTTATATATTATTCACGGTTGGACTTATACCGTAAAACCTTGGGAAAAAACTTTAGCGCTCCTCAAAAATAAAGGCGTTAAAGTCGAAATGCTAAACGTCCCCGGTTTAACAACCGAAAGCAAAAAAGTTTGGACGATTGACGATTATGTCGCTTGGGCGAATAAAAATATCCCTGACGGCGCTGTCGCTCTCGGCCATAGTAACGGCGGACGTATTCTCCTTAATTTATGTAATAAAAAGCCCGAAAAATTAAAGAGACTTATTCTTCTTGACTCCGCCGGCGTCTATGAAAAATCTTTTAAACGCGATTCTATGCGCAAGATTTCTAAACTCGGCGCGCCGCTAAAAAAGTCAAAATTCCTTACTAAAGTTTTTCATAAACTCATCGGCGCTTCCGACTACTCCCATGCTCCCGAAAACATGAAAAAAACTCTCTCGAATATGCTCGAATCCGATAAAAATCTCGCGCTCGAAAAAATAGAAACTAAAACTATCATCCTTTGGGGAGAAAAAGATACCGTTACTCCCCCGCGCCAAGCTAAAACCCTAAACGAAAAGTTAAAAAACTCAAAACTAAAATTCTACAAGAACTGGAATCACGCCCCTTATATTTCCGCGCCCGAGTCTCTCGCTTCCGCAATTCTAACCGCCCTAAAGGAAGAAATATAAATGATTTTCTTAGGTCTCGCCTCAAATTACCGCGCGAAAAATATTTTAAAACATATGTTCGCCCTCGGTCGCAAACGAGATTATCTCGCTCTCGAACGCGAACTCTCGAATCGCTATCACGCCCCCCTCGAAACTACTTCTCTAATCTATTCCGGTCGCTCCGCTATCTCCGTCGCGCTTAAATCTTTCATTCTCTCTGGAAAAATCGAAAAAGGCGATTTTGTCGCCGTGAACGCCTTTACTTGCTTCGCGGTCATCGAAGCCATTAAAAACGCCGAGCTCGTTCCTCTCTATGTCGACCTCGAAAAAACCAAGGACGGAAAAATCCTCCCAAATTACTCCGCAAAAACTCTCGAAAAACTTAAACAAAAAAATGAAAAGTTAAAAGTTTTCATTCTTCAAAACACCTTCGGCATCCCCGTCGACATCGAAAGTTTCTTAAAAGTCAAAGAAAAATATAATCTTCTCCTGCTCGAAGATATCGCTCATTCCGCCGGTCGTTTTTATAAAACCGCCTCTGGCGAAAAAATCGAAATCGGAACCGTTGGCGACGCGACTTGTCTTTCTTTCGGAAAGGGAAAGGCCATCGACACCATTCTCGGCGGTGCCGTCATTCTAAGGAATCCCGACCTCTCCCTAGAAAAAGTAATTAAAAAATCTTGGCTTCTAAAAATTCCGCTTTCCGATTCTATGCGCGCCGCGAGCTACCCTTTTCTTGCCGCTATCGCTCGTGGCTTGGCTCATCTCAACCTCGAAAAATACTGGCTCGGACTTCTCTTGAAATTAAAATGGATTGAACGCTCCGCCGATACGAAACTCCGCGAATTAAATACCGTTAGCCCGTGGCAAGCCGCCCTTGCTCTAGCCCAACTCAAAAACCTAAAACCCACCCCGCTCCGCGAATATGTCCTCGTCCGCGATAAGACCGAAGTCCTTTCCCGCCTTAAAATCAACGGATTCCGCCTAGAAGAAAGTTGGTATGAAGTCCCTGTTTCTCCCGCCCGCTATTTCGACTCGCTTAACTTCCCGAAAGAATCCTGTAAGAACGCTGTCTTTTTCTCCGAGCATATCATCAACCTCCCGACTTGGTATTCCGACAAAAAACATCTCAAAGAACTTAAAAAATTAAAAACTATTCTAAAGGACTATGAACTATGAATGAAGTCTGGAAAAGTTTATTAGAAAAATTTCCCGAATCGAATTTTCTCCAAAGCCCCCTTTGGGCCGAAGCTAACCGTCTCGTCGGTCATCAAATCGTCTTTGAAAATTTCGACGACGAAGCTATGTTTCTCGGAATTATCAAAACCGCCAAACGCGGAAAATATCTCGAAATCCCTGCCGGCCCGCTCCTCGACTGGAAAAATAAACTTCTTATTAAAAAAGTTTTTCAACGCATCGAAGAAGTCGGAAAAAAGAATAAATGTGTTTTTGTTCGCTTCCGCCCCCAACTCAAAAACACTCCCGAAAATAATCTTTTCTTAAAAGATTTAAATCTTGTCAACGCCCCCATGCATCTCCACGCCCAAAATACCGTTATTCTTAACCTCGAAAATTCCGAAGAAGAACTTTTGATGAATCTTCGTCGCCAAACTCGCTACGAAGTTCGCCGCGCCGAAAAGCTAAATCTAAAAGTCGAAGAAGACTCTAGCCTTGCCAACTTTAAAAAGTTCCACAAAATCCAAGTCGAAACCGCCAAACGCCAAAATTTCGTTCCGCCTAGCGAAAAAACTCTTCTCGCCGAACGCGAAGCCTTTTTACCAAATAACCTAAAATTATATATCTCTAAAACCGAAGACGATAAACCAGTTGCATATGGCTTGATTTTAATCTACGGTTCCGAAGCCGAATACTTTGAAGCCGCCTCGACCGACCTAAACCGAAAACTTCCGGGAGCCTACGCTCTCCTTTGGCACGCAATTAAAGACCTAAAAGCCGAAGGTATAAAATCCTTCAACCTTTGGGGAATCGCCCCGCCAAATTCCCCCAATCATCGCTACGCCGGCGTTACCACTTTTAAAACCGGTTTCGGCGGCGAAGTTGTCGAATACATCCCCGCAAAGGACATCGTCCTTAGCCCTCTAAAATATAAACTCGACGTCCTAATCGAAACCGCCCGTAAAAAGAAAAGGAACCTATAATGAATCTAAAAATCGAAGATTGCAACGACAGAAAAATTTGGGACAACTTTATTACTAGCGATAAAACCTCGAACTTTCTCCAAAGTTTCGACTTTTACGAATTCCATTCTTCCCGCGGTAGAAAAATCGTTCGTCGTCTTTTTAAAGACGAAACGGGAAAAATCGTCGCTGCTTATGCTGGCGTTATCGAAACCGCCAAACGCGGAAAATATCTCGCAATTGCCGGCGGGCCTATTCTCGACTGGAAAAATAAATCTCTCGTTAAAAAGGTCTTCGCCGACATCAAAAAAATCGGCGAAGAAAATAACTGTGTCTTCGTCCGCGTTCGCCCCCAACTCCCTCTTTCCGAAAAATCCTTAGCCCTTTTTAAATCCCTCGGTTTGAAAAAAGCCCCGATGTATCTTTCTGTTGAATATGCCGGAATCCTCGATTTAAGAAAGTCTGAAGAAGAAATTTTACAGGGCGCTTCCCAAGGTTTCCGTCGTAAATATCGCAAAGCCCTAAAAAACGATTTAATCCTCGAAGCCTCCGCCGATAAAACAGCAATTCAAGCCTTTTGTCGTCTCGAAAAACTTCATGCCTCCCGCCAAAAATACGTCCCTTTCTCCGAAGAATTTTTAACTAAACAATTCACGGCTTTCGCTAAAAACGACGAAGTTTTAATCTATACCGCAAGGAAAGACAACGAAATCCTTGCGATGAATTTTATTATTTTTTATAGCAACGAAGCCAGCTATCATTACGGCGTTTCTTCCGAACTCGGAACCAAATACTCCGCCGCCCCGCTCCTACATCTCATGGCTATGAACGAAGCCAGAAAACGGGGAATTACTCGTTATAACCTTTGGGGAATTGTCGGGTTAGACGAAAAGTCCCATCGTTTTTATGGCGTTTCCGAATTTAAACGCAGTTTTGGTTGCGAAGAGCTAAAATATACTCCCGCCCACGATTTAATTCTAAACCGCCCGAAATATCTTTTGACTAAAACCGTTGAAACTGTCAGAAAAAAAGTTCGCCACGTCTAGCCCTAGCTAACTGCTCTTGCTTGCTCGAAAAATCCGCATATATATAATATATATTATATGAAACGCGCTAAACTTACTCCGGAGGTAATTACTAAAAGTCTCATAGCGTTTCTTTTTGGCGCGCTCGTTGGCTTCTTCTCGTTCCGCCTCGTTACAAAATTCTCCCCCAACTTCGTCTCCGCGAAAACCGAAGAAGAATCCGTCTCGGCTCCAGAAACTTCTCCCGAAGAAAAAACTTTTTTCCCACTCCTTCTCGAATCAGAATCCGAGAAATCCACCCTAGACTTCGACCTAGAATCGACTAACGTCTATCTCAAGGCATATCCCAATATCAAAAAGGAAGAACCCCCTAAAGACACCCTTGACGAAGAAGCATAAAAAAGTTATCATATATAGAATATGCTTAAACTTCTCCGTTTCTTAAAACCTTATTTTTGGTCAGTTTTGCTTTTAATTGTCTCGACCATGATTCAGGTCATCTCGACCCTCCGTCTTCCTTCCTTGATGGCAGATATCGTAAATCAAGGTATCGTAACCGGCGACCCAAATTACACTCTCCAAACCGGCCTTAAAATGCTTGGCTTTACCGCCCTCTCCGCAATCATGTCTCTCATCTCCCATTATTACTCCGCTAAAATCGGCGCCGCTTTTTCGCGCGATCTTCGCGAAGATTTTTATAAAAAAGTTATCTCCCTTTCTCTTTCCGATATTAATAAGTTCTCGACCGCAAGTCTCCTAACTCGAACCACCAACGACATCGCCCAAGTCCAATCCGCCATTATCATGATACTAACCATGCTACTCCGCGCTCCGCTTATGTGCATCGGCGCCATCATCGAAGCCCTCCAAACCGCTGCCGATATGACTTGGATTATCGCGCTCGGTGTCGGCTTGATTATCTTCTTCTCGATTCTTATCGTTTCCGCCGTCATGCCAAAATTTAAACTTTTCCAAAAACTCCTCGACCGCTTGACTCTCCTCGCTCGCGAAAATCTAACCGGACTTCGCGTTATTCGCGCCTTTAACAACGAGGAACTCGAACGTAAAAAAATCGAAAAGTCCAACGAAGATTTGACCATGACAATCCTCAAAATCGACCGCGTCTTTTCTTTCCAAGACCCGCTAATCAGCTTAGTCTTTAACGGCGTTACTCTTCTTTGTATTTGGATTGGAATTAAAAATCTCGAAACCGACATCTCCTACCTCGGAAATATGCTTGCTCTCGTCGAATATGCCGCCCAAGTTATCATGTCGTTCCTCATTCTAACCATGCTCTTCGTCGTCCTTCCTCGCGCCAACGTTTCTGCCGTTCGTTTGAATGAAGTCTTTAAAACAAAATCGAAAATTACTTGGCGCAAAAAAACCAAAGGAACGCCCGAACTTCGCCCTAGTGTCGAATTTAAAAATGTTTCTTTTTCCTATTCTAGCGCCGACGAGAACATTCTTTCTAACATCAGTTTTAAAGCCGAAGCTGGCGAAACGACCGCTTTCATCGGCTCAACCGGCTCCGGAAAATCAACTTTAATTTCCCTCGTCCCACGTTTTTATGAACCAACTTCCGGCGAAATTAAAATCTCCGGAATCAACTTGAAAGACTACAACAAAGACAATTTAATGAAGAAAATCGGTTATATTCCCCAACGCGGCATTCTTTTCTCCGGTTCGGTCAACTCCAATATTTCCTTCGGTAATCTCTCCGCCTCAGAAGCCGAAATTAAAGACGCCGCAAAAATCTCCCAATCCACCGACTTCATCGAAAAACTCCCCGAAAAATATAATTCTCATATCTCCCAAGGCGGCTCCAACGTTTCCGGCGGTCAAAAACAACGCCTTTCTATCGCACGCGCCATCGCCAAAAACCCCGAGATCTATATCTTCGACGATTCTTTTTCCGCCCTCGATATGAAAACCGATAAAAACCTCCGCGCCGCCCTAAAACCAAAAGTAAAAGATTCCGTCGTTTTAATTGTCGCCCAAAGAATCAACACCATCAAAGACGCCGACCAAATCGTCGTTCTCGACAACGGAAAAATCGTCGGAAAAGGGAAACATCTTGAACTTCTTAAAACCTGCAAAATTTACCAAGAAATTGTCAAAAGCCAATTCTCCGAAGCCGAATTTAAAAAGGAGATGAACTATGCCGCGTAAAGTTGCCGACTCAAAACCCAAAGACGCGAAAAAATCTCTCGCCGCTTTTCTAAATTCTTTAAAAGGTTTTCGTTTCCTTATCATCATCTCCCTTGTTTTCGCCGTAATTTCTAACCTTCTCGGCTTACTTTCCCCGAAACTACTCGGCAACATGACCAACTCCGCCTATGCTTCGCTTTCTGAGACTGGTCATCTCGACCTCGAACCAATCAAACTAATCGCCGTCCAACTTATCATCATCTATCTCGTCTCTGCTATTTTAAGTTACTTCGAGAGTTATCTAATCGCCTATGTAACCGCGAAATATACTAAGAATCTCCGCGCGAAAATTATCGAAAAAATTTCCCGCCTCCCGATTTCTTACTTCGATAAAACTCAGTTCGGCGACACCCTTTCGATTTATTCCAACGATACCGATACGCTTTGGGATACTTTGACCGAGGGCATAACCCAAATTCTAACCAGCATCACCACCATCGTCGGCTGTATGGTTATGATGACAATCATTTCTCCGCTTCTTGCCATCGTCGCAATCGTCGTCGTCCCCATTTCTACTTTCCTCGTTTCCCGTGTCGCAAAAAAGGCTCAAGGCTATTTCGTCTCCCAACGTAAAACTCTCGGCAAACTCAATTCTCATATCGAAGAAGATTATTCTGGTCAACTCATCATCAAATCCAACTCCCACGAAGCCGAAAGCATTAAAGAGTTTAAAAAGATCAACGAAAAACTCTACGAAGAATCTTGGCGCGGTCAATTCTTAGGCTCGCTCGCTTTTCCGCTCGTTCATACTCTAACTAACTTAGGTTATGTCGGCGTTTGCGTCCTAGGCGGAAACCTCGTCCTTTCCGGAAAAATCCTAATCGGCAGCATCCAAGCCTTCGTCCAATACCTCTCTCGCTTTAATCGCCCGCTCACTAACCTTTCCGAAATCGTCGTCACCATCCAACAAACCCTCGCCGCGTCCGAACGTATTTTTAACTTCCTCGACGAACCCGAAGAAGAACCAGAACCGAAAAATCCTAAACTCATCAAATCCGTCAAAGGCGCCGTCGAATTTAACCATGTTTCCTTTTCTTATGATAAAAAGACTCCGATTATCAAAGATTTCTCCGCTAAAATTAAAGCCGGCGAGCAAGTCGCTATTGTTGGGCCAACCGGCGCCGGAAAAACTACCATCATCAACTTGCTCATGCGTTTTTATGACCCCGACTCCGGCTTCATCACAATAGACGGAATCCCGACTAAAGAAATGAAACGCTCCGACGTTCGCAAACTTTTCGGCATGGTTCTCCAAGACACATGGCTCTTCTCCGGAACTATTTTCGAGAATCTAAAATACGGTAGCAAAAAAGCAAGTTTAGAAGATGTTAAAACCGCCGCGAAAATCACCGGCATCAATCATCTCGTCGAAAGCATGAAAAACGGTTACGATTCCGAAATTTCCGAAGACTCCGATAATATCTCCGCCGGCGAAAAACAACTCCTAACCATCACTCGCGCCATCGTCGAAAATCCACCAATGATTATTCTCGACGAAGCAACTTCCAACGTCGACACGCGCGCCGAACTAAAAATCCAAGAAGCCTTCGACAAATTAACTAAAGGCCGCACTAGTTTTATCATCGCCCATCGCCTTTCGACGATTCGCAACGCTGACCTAATTCTCGTCATGAAAGAGGGTAATATCGTCGAACAGGGAACACACGATGAACTCTTAAAGAAAAACGGTTTCTACGCCGAACTTTATAATTCCCAATTTACCGAACCTGATTTATAATTAAATCATGTCAAAACTATACTTTCGCTACGGCGCAATGGGTTGTGGAAAAACTATGCAGCTTCTCCAAGTTGCTTTTAACTACGAAGAGCGCGGACTTCCCGTTTGCGTTATGAAACCAAAAACCGATACAAAAAACGGTGAAAAACTTTTAACTCGAATCGGCCCCGAACGCGAAACTGATTTATGCTTTGATAAAAAAACTAATCTTTTTGAAGTAGTTGCCGAAAATTTTGCCGGCGTCGCTTGCGTCCTCGTTGATGAGTCCCAATTCCTAACCAAGGCCCAAGTCGATCAGCTCATGATGATTACTATCCAACTCGACATTCCCGTCATGGCTTATGGTCTCCGTCTCAACTTCCGCCAAGAAGATGGCGGCTTCGAGGGCGCGACTCGTCTCCTCCAAATCGCCCACGATATCGAAGAAATTAAAACCATCTGCGAATGCGGGAAAAAGGCGACCTGTAACTGTCGCTTCCTCAACGATAAAATCGTCCTCGACGGCCCCGACGTTTTAATCGACGACGGAAAAACCAAAATCGAATACCGCGCCCTCTGTCCTGCTTGTGTCGAAAAATATAAACGAGAAGAAAAATCATGTTAATCGTTATTGAGGGTCAAGACGCCGCCGGAAAAGACACCCAAGCCTCTCTCCTAAAATCCTATTTTGAGAAAAAAGGCGAAGAGGTCGTCCATTATTCCGAATCCGGAACCGAATCGATCGACCCGTTTATCTCGAAAATCGCCGAACTTAACTATAAAAAAGATTTCGGCGTCGATAAAAAAACCCGCGTCCTTCTTTATTTAATCAACCGCTACGAACAATGGAAACGCCTCGCCGAACCTACGCTCAAAGAAAATAAAATCGTCATCATCACCCGTTCTTGGCTCTCGACTTTAATTTACGAGGGCTATGGGACTGGCGTCTCTAAATCTTTAATCATCAAACTTCATAAAGACCTCATGCCGGAAAAATACTTCCATCCCGACAAAATCGTTATCTTAACTCTCGACGAACAAGAACGCAAAAATCGTTTAATCTCTCAGGGGAAACGTTCCGAAGAGTTCTTTAAGTCAAAAAAAGCCGATTTCCAAAAAACCTTAAACGAAGCCTATCTAAAAGTCGCAAAAGACTTTAAAATCCCGACTCTCGACGCTTCCGGCTCACGCGAGGAAGTTCTAGAAAAACTAAAAAATCTATTTAAAATTTAAAAAAGTTCATATATAATATACTTATGTATAAAATTGGTGGGCGAAATGAATAAGATAGCTATCTATCTAAATCGTCATATTACCGGTAATGTTTTCGATAAAGACTCGATTCTTGAGGCCTACTCTTTCGACCGCTCAATTTTAAAAATCAAACCTCGTCTTGTCGCTCTTCCCGAATCGACTTCCGACCTAAGAAAACTTATTCGTTTCGTTAATCAACTAGCCATCAAAAACTATAAACTTCCGCTCGCCGTACGCGGTTCCGGACTTTCCGATTCCGGCGCCGATTTAACTTCCGGAATGGTAATCTCTACCGAAAAATTAAATAAAGTTCGCGAGCTCGACGCTCATGACCGCCTTGTCCATGTCCAATCCGGCGTTACCCTCGGCCAGCTCAACTCTCTCCTCGCGCCACACGGTCTCTTCCTCCCGATAAAAGCGAACCCGAACGAAACAATCGGCTCCCTTATCGCTAACGCCCCCGTCGATTCCTATTCCGGAAAATACGGCGGAATCATGAACTACATCGACCGCGTTGAAGTCGTCCTCTCGAACGGCGACATCCTCCAAACTTCCCGTCTCTCCCGCGGAAAATTAAACCACATCAAAAAAGAAGATACGCTCGAAAGCGAAATCTATACCGAAGTCGAAAAGATTCTCGACGAAAATGCCGAAATGATTAAAACCATCAAGCCTTCCCGCGCCGGCTATCCGGGCTTAAAATACATCCGCCGCGTTAATAACCGCGTTTTCGACCTCCTTCCAGTCTTCTATGCTTCCGAGGGAACGCTTGGAATTATTTCCGAAATTATTCTTCGCCTCGACGTTCTTCCCGCCCGCCCCCATCGCCTCTTTGCCATTTTTAATACCTTTAAAGCCGCGAACGAATTTATGTCTTTCGTGAAAACCTTAAAACCTCTCGAACTTAACTTCTATGATCTAAACCTAATTAAAGCCGTCGAAGATTACGGTAAAAAGCCCGAAATCCTGTCCAAAAAATTTACCGACGGTTTTCTCGTTTTTGTTTCCTTCAACGACCGCTCTCGCCTCTCCCGTAAAAAAGTCAAAAAATGCCTCGATTTTCTCCCGAAGAATGCCTACGTTATTCCCGAAACTCTAAAAAACTCCGACCTTTTCAACGATTTACCGTCTATGATTTCCAGCTATCTTAACGATACCGGAAAGGGCGAACGCGTTTCTCTTGCCTCAAATTTCTCTCTTCCCGCTAGCGAACTTCCTAATTTTCTCTCCGAGCTTTCCGCGCTTTCCTCCAAACTTAAAAAACCGCTCGATTTTTTCGGTTCTTATTCGACCGAAATTTATTCTCTTCGTCCCGACTTCAAACTCGACACGCTCGAAGATCGTCGCGCTTCGATGAACTTTCTAAAAGATTTAAATGCCCTAGTTCTAGACCATAAAGGCTCTCTAAACGGCGGTTTTCCGGAAGGAAGAATCCGCGCCATCATCACTAACGCCGACATCCCGCTAAAAGAAAAGGAACTCTACAAAAAAATCAAAAAAGTTTTCGACCCGAACGGGATTCTTGCTCCCGACATAAAAACTGGCGTCGATACTCGCTCGACCGTCCGCGCTCTCCGCTCTACTTATAATCCCTATATCGTCGAATAAATCCCTCTTTTGTGATATAATTAACCCTATGAAAACTACAGCTAAAAAAATTTCCGATACTCGGATTGAAATTAAAGTTACTTTAGACAAAGAAGATTTAAAAATTGCCGAAGAAAAAGCGCTTGAGCGTCTTGTTAAAGATGTTAAAGTTGAGGGTTTTCGAAAAGGAAAAGCTCCGCTAGAAATCGCGAAAAAATTTATTTCCGACAACGAGCTCAACTCCAACGCAATCGACATTGCCGTCCGAACAACCGTTCCGCGCGCTTTCGCCGAACACGAAAAATCTCCTCTCGTTATTCCGAACGTCAACGTAACCAAATTCGTCCCCCACGAAACCGCCGAATATACCGCAACCGCCGACATTCTTCCCGAAGTTAAACTTGGCAACTATAAAAACCTAAAAGTTAAAAAAGAAAAAGTCGAAGTTAAAGAAAAGGATATTAAAGAAATTCTCGAAAATATCCGCTCCGCTTACGCCGAGAAAAAAGTCGTTAAAGAAAAAGCTAAAAAGGGCGACGAAGTCATTATCGATTTCGTCGGGAAAAAAGACGGAACTCCGTTCAAGGGCGGAACCGCGAAAGATTATGCTTTAACTCTCGGCTCCAACTCTTTCATTCCGGGTTTCGAGGACGGAATTGTCGGGAAAGAGTCCGGCGATAAATTCGACCTTAATCTGACTTTCCCGAAAGATTACCATGAATCCTCTCTCGCTGGCGAAAAAGTCGTTTTTGAAGTTTTAGTTAAACAAGTCAACAAAATCGAAAAACCCGCGCTTGACGATGAGCTCGCGAAAAAATGCGGTCCGTTCAAAACCCTCGACGAACTCAAAGCCGACATTAAGAAAAATCTTGAGGCCCAAAATTCCTATAAACTCGAAGAAAAATATAAAGACGATTTAGTCGAAGCGCTCGTTAAAACCTCGAAAGTTTCCGCTCCCGAAATTTTAATCTCCGATCAACTCCGCCTCATTCGCGACGATATTTCCCGTAACGCCGCCGCCCAAGGTCTTAAATTCGAAGATTACCTCGCCCAAATCAACCAAACCGAAGAAGAATGGGAAAAAGACGCGCGAAAACTTGCCGAAAAGCGCGTCCTCGCCTCTCTCGTTCTCCAAATCCTCGCCCGCGAAGAAAAAATCGAAGTTAAAGACGACGAAGTTTCCGCCAAAATCGCTGAGCTTCGCGACGTCTACAAAAAATCCCCCGAAGCGCTCAAAAACCTCAAAGACCCGCGCGTGAAGATGGACGTTAAAAACCGTATGACTATCGAAAAAACGCTCAACTTCCTCATCGACGCAAACAAATAGCCTCCAAGAAAAACAAAATAACCGCTAGTAAAATGCGGTTATTTTTTATATAATAAAATCATGGAACAAGGTAATACGAATCTTTATACTAAAACGCCTAACAACTACCAAGGTTTCGACGCCGCCGCGCCCGCATCCGCTATTTCTTCCGGAGCCGGAAAAGCCCCCCGAAAAATCTCCCCGCTCGTCTTGCCTTTGTCTATTACCGTCCTTCTTACTGCTTGTATTTCCGTCGGAATAACCTATTTCATCATGAAACGCAATTCCGAGCCCTCGATTTTCTCGACCGAGGAAACTCCCGAACCTTCCGACGTCAATATTATCTCCGTTACCGGAACGACTGGTAACGAATCCGAAGAAGAAGTTATCCGCCAGCTCGACGAAAAAATCGCCAGCTCTTCCTCCGACGCGAAAGAAAATTTCGACGACAAGATGACTAAAATCGCTTTTCTTTTCGACTTCGAGGATTACGACGGCGTAAAATCCTCCCTCGATAAAATCTCCCTCGACGGACTTTCCAACTTCCAACTTTTCCAAGTTTACAACAGCTACGCTCGCTATTATAAACTCATCGGCGATTCCGCTTCCGCTAGCGACTACGAAAAGAAAGCTACCGCTGCCCAAGAAAAATACATAACCGAATAATCGCGAAAACTCTCGACTTTTTCAAAAAAATTTTTTATAATCATAAGTAGATTATGGATACTGGAGGTAATAAAAGTTCTAATTCGTCGACGCCATATTTTCATAGCGTCCATCTTGATAAGACTAAAGCCTCCGAAAAGAAGGAATATTTTACTAACGTAAAAGAAGAGTCAAAGCTAAAAAAGAATCTCGAAAAAAACTTAGAAAAAGGGAAAAAGACCTTTTCTAAAGAAACTATCGATAAGGTTAAATCCGAAGCTAAAAAGATTAACTTTAAAAAGTTATTTATAAAAATCGGAATCTCCCTCGGCGCACTTTTGTTCATCTCCTTTGCTATCTTTCTCATCATAAAATACTCCCCGACCGATAAGACTCAGGCCGAAGCCGATTCTTTCCTCGTCTCTGAACCAGAAACCGGAATCACAATCTACGATAAACTAATTTTTCATGCTAAATCTAAAGAGGAAAAAGCCTCCCTATACTTAAGTCGCGCCAAAACCCTCTCTGCATTCCATAGCGAAGAATACTCTTCCCAAATCATCAAAGACGCCTACGCTGCCGAAAGCCTCGTCAAGACAAAAACTACCGCCCTAACGATTTCCCTTTACGAAAGTCTTTACGGAAGTAAGTCCAAAGCTGAAGAATGGACTGGAGTCGCAGAAACTAGAGAATATACCAAAAACGAGGTTAAAGATGAAGAAAACTATGAATAATTTTCTAAAAATCCTATTTTTATCCCCATTCATGGTACTTTTTTGTGTCATCACAACTACTCCGGTTAGTGCTGCCTGTGGGAATAGCGATTTAGTTTGTAGCTATGGCTCCGCCACCATAGACTGTCGCGCCAGCACCTCCAGCGCTTTGAGTTGTACATATACAGATTCCTCAAAAGGCATAAACCAAACTTTCGTTAGTAATACATGGAAAGGTGGCACCAGTAATGGTTATAATTTCCGCGATTGCATAACTAGCGCATACGGAGAAAATTCTGCTACTGACCCATCAGGTTCAAGAGCCCACACGTGCGAATTATGCAAAGATAGAGGAGACAGCCACTGGTCAAGACGCGGAGCTATATGGATTAAAAGTTCAGTCGCAAGCGGGGTCATTGAAATCTCGAACATAGATGACGAAAGTCATAGAATCCCAGCCAGTCTTTACGGCGGTTATTTTAACTGCGGCGACGGCGGAGATACGAATATGAAATCCGCCGACCGCATTCTCTTCGTAACGGAATCTACCGAAAGCGGCTCTTCGTATAGTGGAAAAAAATACGACACTGTTAAATCTTCAACTATCATAGATAACAGCGTCGTCGCAGTAAGTAAATCATTTGAAGTCCCAAGAGGCAATAGAGGTAGTACATACAAGTGGAGCAGTTTAGCAAGCGGAAAAACGATCTATTTCAAGAACTCCAGTAGTATCATTACTGGAAGCCCAACAAATGGCATCTATACAAAAACAATATATGTATGGAGATGTCCGAAAGGTACAGAAACCAAACACGAAGGGGATTACTGCTACTCGGACGCGCCATCATACGTCCGCCTAGCTAAAGTCGCTCTCTTCTCTCATAACTCCGCTAAAGCCTCCCTTAGTGGCTCAAGCAGTAGCGTTTCAGACGGAGGAACCATAGAAATCAGCGAGGGTTCAGCGACTATCGACTTCGCACACTACATCAAGCGCGCCGACGGCTGGAATGGAGTTAGCGCAGACACAAAATACAGTTTCGGCAACACAACTAACCCATCGACTTCACTTACCGTAAACCCGGGCCCAGTCACAGTCTCGCAGTCTATCAACACTCGCGACTATCTAGGGAAAGATATCGAAGAGGGAAAAACCGAGACGGTCTGCTCGGACGTTTCCTATATTAATATAGTCGGCATCAACGGCTACTCGCGCGCAAGAGTATCGGGCGACACCAGTAAATCCAGCATCTGCGCCCGCGTTCACCGCTCCGGAACTGACTCGCTCGATATTAGCGGTAGCTCTACTGTCGCCGATTCCACCAACTCTTCTAATTCCGGACAAAACATCACCATTAACTTAAACCCCGACGAAGCCTCAAGAACCGTAACTTTCACTCACACCATCTCTCGCGGCGACTCATTCGCTATCGATACAGCGATTAATCATAGCATCAGTGAAAGCATTGGCGGCGTTATTAATGAATGGAAAGTCGGCTCAGGTTGGCCTACTGGAACCGTCTCGGAAACCCTTAAACAAGGCTCTCTAACTAAAACTTATACTTATAATAAACCTATCTCCGTTAATCAAGGGGAAACTAAAAAAGTATGTCAAACTCTTCATTGGACTCCAACTAAGGCCAGTTTCGAAACAGACGACAGCGGTGGCGTGGTTTCTGGAACAGTCGTCTTTGATTCTACGGCTAACTCAACCGAAGCCTGCGCGACAGTTAAGCGCGCGGAATTAACCGGTCGTTCCCCCAAGGAACTTTCTAACGTAACTATTAACTCCGTCAGTGATAGCAACGATTGGGATACTCGCGTCGGAACTGCCCAACTTACTGGCGCCAATACAAATACTGATTATAATGCTAGCTTTACTCATTTCCTTCAGCTTGACGAACCATTCGACGAAGCAAACGTAAGCTACACGATTTATGAAGGACCCAATAAAAGCAGTGGAACCGCCAAGGCAACCGGAACCGTCACCTTAAGCTCAAACGACAAATACTCTTTATCTAGCGACGTTAACGTTCTGACTGCGACCTTGAAAGTAGAAAACTGGGGAGAAACCAATCAAGTCTGTCAATGGGTCGAATATTCCCCGACCTTATTCGCTTTTGTTGATGGTGTTTATAGCGCTTCTAGCTCTAGCGGAACTAGAAAAACTAACGAGGTTTGCGCTTCTGTCACTAGTCCGAGCGCAAAAGAAGTGACTATCTCCGCTAATTCAACCGCCAATGAAAGTTATCAACTTCCTGCTAAAGATATGAGTGCTAACGGCATCTTCCATTTTAACCACCGTTTGACCAATAATAACGAGGGCGGAATTAACGTCGATTTGCCAACCACCTATAGCGTTTATTATAAAGTTACGACTAAAACCCGTAACCAAGATTGGACAATTGCCGAATCCGCAGGAGAATATACACAACGAGAAGGCAAATATCAAATCGATACAACCGTAGGCTATGCGAGCCCAACTAATATCATCGACCAACTAGAATATACTATTCAAGGAAATCAATCAGTTACCGTCTGTGAATATATCAGCCTTAACTATAATGTATTCCAAGTAACCGATGACGCTTCAAAAACCATTGTCGGGAAAGACCAACGAGAACCATACAAAACTAGTGAAGTTTGCCAGACTATTACTCGCCCAGGGTTAATGAGGACCGATGGAGACCCCATTATCATAACCGGAAATACTAACTACAACCTTACCGGCGAGACCGATAAATTAGATTATTCCGGTCAAGACGGCAATATCTTTAACTATAAAATCGGAAAAACTAATAACGTCCAAGTCAACTTCACTCATACACTAACACGAAACAACGTCGAGAAATCCGAAATTATCAATAACATATATTACCTCTTCGAAGATAGTAACGAAATAGCTCATAACGCTATCGACAGTAGCTTTACTTTAAGCCAAGCCACCAGCATCAACAATAACGAAACTATTTCTCTATCTAACGGCATCAACAAAGATTTTGGCAATAACAATACTATTCCGATGTCTAGCATTGGCGCTGGAGAAACAAAGTCTGCCTGTCGTAATGTTTACTTTAAGCATAACCGATATAAAATCCAATACGATTATTATTATGATTGGGACGGGAATCGTCTAGAAGTTGAGGGAACTCCATACGTTACTCAAACCATTGATGATTCAACTGACGGAATCGATAACTCTGATTTAGTCTGCGTCTCCGTTCTCCGTCCATACAACTTCCATATCGAAACTTTAACCTCAAACAACACCCCAGAAATCCTTTATGCTGGAGATAGTACCGACGCCAACTATAGTATCAAAGTCAGAAAACAAACCGGCGACTATTGGAGTAAGTTCGCTTTAACCGATATTCCTAACGCCCGCATCAAACTACTCGGCATCGTCGTCAACGAAGAATTTACTCGCGACAGCTCGCTCGGCAGCATTACCAACCTCGCCTCCGAAGTTTCTTCCGCCAACCCTTGCGACCATTACCGCGCCATGATTAGAGGCTACGAGAGTTGTGACGTCCTCGACGAGAAAAATCGCGCAAACCAATACATCATCCGACCAGGTAATTATTCCTCGACCGCCACCGTCTCTTATTATCTCGACGACAGCGATTTTACCCATAACTATAAATCCGAAGCATACCAAATCCCCACCCTCGCCGTCGGCAAAAAATTCTGTACCGCCCTCGCCATCAGCCCCGTCGACTCCGGAACCGGCGAAAGCGAAAGCGTTTTCAATACAAACTGGATTGTTTCCGATATTTCCTGCTCAACTATCGCCAAAAAACCAACCATCCAAGTCTTAGGCAATAGCGTCTTCTCTGAAGGAAAAATAAATACTTCTAAGTCTTCGACGGACGACATCACAGAGACTCGCACCCGAATCGGCTCCGCCGTAAAACAAAACATCTATATCCTTATTGATAATTCTGGTTCTATGACCACCCCAATCGCCGATTTTGCCGCTAAAGGCGTCGACATCGCGAAAAAAGCTCTCGAAGATGGCGGAAAAGTCGCGCTTTACTCCTTTACTCAAGAAGATACCTCGGAAACCAAAATGCGCTGCACCTTTGATGGGACTACGGCTTGTTCTCTCTCAAACATCGACGCTGCCGCCGACCCAGCCGGTATCGGCATAACTGGCGGACATGGTAGTCCGGGTTATAATACCGAAGGCCCTCTTAAAGCCCTCTATGAAAAAGTCTTCCCCGAAAATCCACCCGAATCCGGCGCTAATGTCTCCGTAATTATTCTTACCGATTCCGGTATTGACAATATCTATCTCGACCGCGTCTCTGAATTGAGTCGTTCTTCTGGGCCGTTTAACTTCTTCGCCATCACCACCCACGCTAGCGCCGTCATGGATGGTTCAACTTCTTATACCGATTTCATCAACAATACCTATACCGCCGCTAAAGTTTACGAAATCGATACCGAAGAAAATATCTATGAAAAAATCGAAGGGGAAATTGGCTATACGCGAGTCATCATCCATAATTACACCCATTTCGGCTCATGGACAGATTTCGCGCTCATCTCGAAGTCCGAAATCCTCGGAAAGAAGAATCAAGGCATGGCATCCGGCGCCGCTCTTTCTGGCGGTAAACCAAACGCTCCTAAAATCTGCGATCATTCGCCCCTAACCATCCGCAATGATCAATGCGATAGCTCCTCTAACGTGGAAAATCTCGGCCAAGCCACCAACGCCACTCGCTCCACTAACGCCACTTCTTTCTACGATAGTCTCTCATCGCATTTCATTAAATCCGGCGAAGAAAATATTCCGCAAGAAATCGACGGCGTAGCTATCGGAAAAGGAAGAAAATACGTTTCTTCCGATGGAAAGACTATCGTCTATTACTCAGAAACCGATTTAACTATTAAAACCGATTTAACTTTAAATTCATTGGGGTTAGCAACTTCTAGCTATCAACACTTATCAGACATACCCCAAATCGTTCTTCTCGCCGGTAATAATATCATCATCCAAGACAACGTTAAGACTATCGACGCGTGGGTCGTCGCCAAATCAAAAGTTAATACCTGTAACGGGATTCCTAGAAGCGCTTTCGAAACCCGACTTAATTCTGAAACTTGTAAAGAAAAACTTTCCATTAACGGCCCAGTCATCGCTAACGAAATTGAACTTCCCCGAACTTACGGCGCCGATGTTTCTAAAGCCGACGGAGATGGCAGTCTAAAAGACGCCGCCGAAGTCATCGACTATAATCCTTTGACTTTCCTTTGGGGATATAACCAAGCCACTAAAGACGGTCAGCCTAAAACCGTTTACCTCAAAAAGCTCGCGCCGAGATGGTAAACTTAGGAAAACTCTTGAAAAATCTTTAGATTAGCGTTATAATAATCTAAAGAGTTTCATATTCTAATTTTGAATGCTGTAAAAAATTAGAATAAATATAAAATATAATTAAAAGGATTAGTTTAACTGTGCCAACTATCAATCAGTTAATTCGTAAGCCGCGCAAGAAATCCGCTAAAAAGTCGAAATCTCCTGCGCTCGGTTCTATCATTAATACTCTAAAAACTCGTTATTATAATCAGGCTTCCCCGCTCAAACGCGGTGTCTGCGTCAAAGTAACCACGAAAACCCCGAAGAAACCGAACTCCGCGCTCCGCAAAGTCGCCCGCGTCCGCTTGACTAACGGTCAAGAAGTCTGGGCTTACATCGGTGGCGAGGGTCACAATCTACAGGAACACGCTGTTGTTCTCGTTCGCGGTGGTCGTGTCCCCGATCTTCCGGGTGTTCGCTACCATATCGTCCGTGGGACGCTCGACCTTCAGGGCGTTCAAGGCCGCAAACAAGGTCGTTCTAAATACGGTGCTAAAAAGGAGGGTAACTAATTATGCCTCGTAAAACTACTAAATCTCTCGAAAGAAAAGTCAACCCCGACCGAAAATACCAGAGCATTCTTATCCAAAGATTAATCAATAAATCCATGCTCGACGGTAAAAAACAAGCCGCTGAACGTGCTGTTTATGCCGCGCTCGAAGGGGCCGCTAAAAAACTGAAATCCGAAGACCCAGTCGAAGTTTTTGAAAAAGCTCTTTCGAATATCTCTCCGGATTTCGAGGTCAAATCTCGCCGTGTCGGCGGCGCCAACTACCAAATCCCGTTCCCAATCTCCGGCCATCGCCAACTTCACTTCGCCTTCTCTTGGTTAGTTGAAGCTGCTCGCGCAAGAAAAGGGATGCCTTACTCTAAGCGCCTCGAAGCCGAAATTATCGACGCCTATAACGAAACCGGCGCTGCCTTTAAGAAAAAGGAAGATTGCCATCGCATGGCGGAAGCCAACCGTGCCTTTGCGCATTTTGCCCGCGCCTAAAGCTAAACTTAAAAAGAAGCTCGAAAAGGGCTTCTTTTTTTATTGCTATTTTTAAAAAAATTAGGTAAAATATACATAAGTATATTTAGGAGGTAATTTTAATATGGTAAAAATGGCTATTAACGGCTTTGGTAGAATTGGACGAAACGCTTTAAAAATCGCGCTCGACCGTCGCGACGTTGAAGTTGTCGCGATTAACGATCTCGTCGATACGAAAACCCTCGCGAAACTTCTTCAATACGACTCTTCCTACGGAATTTATGACGAAAAAGTTAATTTCGACGAAGAAAATTTAATCATCAAAAACAAGAAAATCCGCGTTTTTGCCGAAAAAGATCCAATAAATCTCCCTTGGAAAGATCTCGGAGTTGACGTCGTTATTGAATCGACCGGCCTCTTTACTGACCCCGAAAAGGCGAAGGCTCATCTTGCCGCTGGCGCGAAAAAAGTTGTTATCTCCGCTCCCGCAAAAGGCGAGGGCGCGAAAACCGTCGTCATCGGCGTCAACGAAGATACCGTCGAAGCCGACGATAAAATCCTCTCGAACGCTTCCTGCACAACTAACTGTATCGCCCCCGTTATGAAAATCCTCGAAGACAATTTCGGCATTGATAAGGCAATGATGACAACCGTCCACTCATACACCGCCTCCCAACGTCTCCAAGACGCCCCCGCGAAAGACCTCCGCGAAGCTCGCGCCGCCGCCGAAAATATCGTCCCGACCACGACCGGCGCCTCAAAAGCCGCCGCGCTAACCATCCCGACTCTAACTGGTCGCTTCAACGGCCTTTCTGTCCGCGTCCCGACCCCCGTCGTTTCCCTTGCCGATATTACCGCCGTCATCAAACGCCCAACTTCCAAAGAAGAAATCAACAAAGTCTTCAAAAAAGCCGCCAAAGAGCCTTATTATGAGGGAATTGTCGATGTAACCGAAGAAGAACTTGTCTCGACCGACTTCCGCGGAAATGCCCATTCCGCCATCGTCGATCTCCCGCTCACCGATGTTGTTGGCGGAACCCTAATTAAAGTCGTTGCTTGGTACGATAACGAATGGGGCTATTCTAACCGCCTCGTCGAACTCGCGACTGACTTTGGAAAGGCCGCTTAATGAACCCCGAAAAAGTTTTTATCGCCGGCGATCATCGCGGTTTTAAACTTAAAGCGAAACTCCTCGAAGTCTTCCCAGATTTTATCGACCTCGGCCCGTCCGAATACAATAAGGACGACGATTACAACGATTATGCCGTAAAAGTTTCTAAAAGCGTCCTCGAAAACCCGAATTCTTTCGGCGTTCTCCTCTGCGGCTCCGCCATCGGAATATCTATGCAAGCCAACCGTTTCAAAGGAATCCGCGCCGCCATCGTCGATGACGAGGGAATCGCCCGTCTTTCTCGCGAACACAACAACGCCAACATCATCTGTCTTTCTGCCGACCGAATCGGCGACGACCCTGAAAAGTTTAAAAAGGCCCTTGAGTGCATGAACATCTTTCTCCACACTCCTTTTCCCGCCGAAGAACGCCACGTTCGCCGTATCGAGAAACTTGACTCTATTTTAATCGGAGAAAACTAACATGGCAGAAATCGTCCCCACGATTTTAACCGCTGATTTAAACGCTTACCGTCGGCTTTACGAATCTTTCAACACTTTCGCCAAACGTGTCCAAATCGACATCTGTGACGGAGTTTTTACCCCTACTCTAACTATCGACGAGTCTAATATCTGGCGAGGCCAAGATTGGGCCGCTTTCGATCTTCATATGATGGTCATGAATCCCTCGCGCCACCTTCCCGTTATCTTAAAATTAAAACCGAATCTCTGTATCTTCCACGCCGAAACTAACGAAAATCTTCTCCCTATTTTCGAAACCTTAAAAGCCAACAACATCAAAGCCGGCGTCGCCATCCTTAAACAAACTTACCCAGGCAAAATCGAACCCTACCTCAAAGCCGCCGACCATTGCCTTATCTTCGCCGGAAAACTCGGCGCTATGGGCGGAAAAGCCGATATGCTCCAAATCGAAAAAGTCCCCATCGTCAAAAACCTCAATCCGATGATTGAAATTGGTTGGGATGGCGGCGCGAACCTCGAAAACATCCGCGAACTCGCCCATTCCGAAATCAACGTCATCAACGTCGGCTCCGCCCTCGCGACCGCCGTCAACCAAGCCGAAACCTATAAAGCTCTCGCCGCTGAAGCCGAAAAACAAGGAGTAAATATCTAAATGGCGCGCATTGTTTCCCTCGGTTCCGCTCTCCAAGATCTATATCTAATCGACCACGACGATTTTGGCTCGCTTTCTCTCGGCGGAATCTCCATCTTTAAAGATTTAAAAATCGGTTCAAAAGTCGATATTGATAAAATCAAATTTTTCATCGGCGGCGGCGGGACTAATTCCGCTGTTACCTTCGCCAAAAACAATCACGAAGCCATTTTCATCGGCAATATCGCCAACGACCCCGCCGGCGAAGCCGTCCTGAAAAAACTCGACGAAGAGGGAATCGATACCAGTTTTATCGGCGTCAAACGCTCTGGAAATACCGGAACTTCCGTTATTCTCCTCGACTCAAAAACCGGCGAGCGAACCGTTTTAACCTGCCGCGGCGTCTCCGCAAAATTCGATAATTTCTCCGCTTCCGACCTTAACCTGATTAACCCCGACTGGCTCTACGTAACCACCCTCCGTGGCGATATGGGAACTCTCCTCTCTTTCTTTGAGACCGCGAAAAGCCTCAACGTAAAAATCATGTTTAACCCAGGCAAGCTCGAATTTCTCAACAAATCCCTCCTTCTTAGTCTCTTAAAATACGTCGATATTCTCCTCGTTAATCGCGAAGAAGCTGCCGAACTCGTTTCCGGCTCGCTCCTAGACGAGCTCCTTTCTCGCTTAAAAAATTATGTCAAAACCGTCATCATAACCGATGGCGCCATGGGCGGAATCGCAACCGATAGTGAAACTTCATATCGTTTCGGAATTTACGAAGACGTCAAAGTCAAAGATACAACCGGCGCCGGCGACGCTTTCGGTTCGGGTTTTCTCGCTGCTTTCGCAAAAGGAAAAAGCTTCCGAACCGCGCTCATCTCCGGTTCCGCCAACTCCACTTCCGTCGTCCAAAAACTCGGCGCCAAAAACGGCATCTTAAACTTCGATGAAGTCTCTCTCCATCCCATGCCAATTCAACGAATTTAACTAAGGAATTTTTATGGAAATCTCAAAAAAAGAACTCGAACAAGCCCAACAAGCCCTTAAAGACCTCGAACTCGCCGATGCCGAACGCGCCAAGGCCTACTCAAAAGACCTTCTCTCCGGTCTCCAAAAAGTCCGAACCTACCCCCAAGGCGTTACCATCTTCGGCTCTGCCCGCCTCTCCGAAACCAACAAATACTACAAACAAGCCCGCCTCCTCGGTCAGCTCCTTGCCCAAAACGGTCATACCGTCATCACCGGCGGCGGCCCGGGGATTATGGAAGCCGCCAACCGCGGCGCCTACGAATACGGCGGCCGCTCCATCGGTCTCAACATCACCCTTTCCCACGAACAACATCCGAACCCTTACTTAACCGACGTCCTCCAATTCGAATACTTCTTCGCCCGAAAAGTCATGCTCGCCATGTCCGCGAAAGTTTACGTTTTCTTTCCAGGCGGTTTCGGAACCATGGACGAATTTTCCGAAATCTTAATCCTAATGCAAGAAAAGAAAATGCCCATCATGCCGCTATTCCTCTTCGGAAAAAGTTTCTGGCGCCCGCTCGACCATTTCTTCGCCATGAAAATGTCCCCGCTAAAAACCATCAACCCGCTCGACCGAAAAATCTATAAACTAACCGACAACGTCGAAGAAATCGTCCGCGCCGCCAACAAAATCGGCCACCCTAAGATTAAAACCAACTATTACGACGGCTTCTCCAAAGCCACTTCCTAACTTTTAATACTTATGCTAAAATAGAATTGTCAATCTAAACTTTGAACTTCGTAAGTTTTATACTCCGAACTTACGCCACTTCTCAGTTAGATATTCTAAAATCGAGGAACGCTCTAAGTTTCTCAACCAAATTTAGACCACTTTTATCTTAATTCTACGGATTTAAGATTATTTAAGCCGTTCCTAGGGCTGCTTGTTTAGTAGTCCTGTTGGCCGGAGAGAGGGTTCCGGCTCGGTTCCCCTCTCCCCCCGATTTTATGTTATAATTTTTTCATGATTTATCTCGACTCCGCCGCAACTTCTCCGCTTCTCCCCTGTGTTAAAGATGCCATGCTCGAAATCCTCGACCAACAAACCCGCGCCGAGCTCGCAAACGCTTCCTCGCTCTACTCTTCCGGCGTTAAGGCTAAAAACCTAATCGAAGAAGCCCGCGAAAAAGTCGCCCGTCTTCTCGACGCGAAGCCTCGTGAAATTCTCTTTACTTCCGGCGGCTCCGAATCGAATAATACCGTTATAAAAACCTTTGAGAATAAAAATCTCGCCGTCTCCGCCATCGAACATCCTTCTATCCTCCGTCCTGCCGAAACCTACGCTAAAACCCTAATCAAAATCCCCGTCGATAAGAAGGGAATCATCGACTTAAACTTCCTTAAAAACCTCCTCGAAAATCCTGAAAATTCCACGAAAAAACCGAACTTAATTTCAGTCATGTTAGCGAACAACGAACTCGGCGTTTTAGAGCCAATAACAGAGGTCAGAAATTTATTGAAGCGCGGAAACAAAATGACAAAAATTCATACCGACGCAACCCAAGCGTTCGGGAAAATCCCCGTCTCTCCGAAAACCCTCGGCGTCGATTATTTAACTTTTTCCGCCCATAAAATCGGCGGCCCACTCGGCGTCGGCGTTCTTTATATCAAATCCGGCGTTCCGCTAAAACCCCTCATTCTCGGCGGCGAACAAGAATCCTCTCGCCGCGCCGGAACCTATAACCTCGCCGGAATCGTCGGTCTCGGCGTCGCCTGCGACTATCTTTACGAACATCAAACTTGGAACCTCTACGAAGAAAAAATCCGCCCTCTTCGCGATTCTCTCGCGAAAAACCTCCTCGAAAAAATCCCGACCGCAAAGTTAAATACCGACCTTAAAAACTCCCTCCCGAACCTCCTAAATCTCTCTTTCCCCGCCGCCGAGGGCGAATCCATCCAACTCTACCTCGACCTCGCCGGCATCCAAGTCTCAACCGGCTCCGCCTGCGCCTCTGGCTCGCTCGAGCCGTCCCACGTCCTCATGGCCATCCACCACGACCCCGAATCCGCCCATAACTCCATCCGCTTCTCCCTCTCCCTCGAAACGACCGAAGCCGATATTAAAGCCGTCGTCGAAACTCTCCCTCCGATTGTCGAAAAGCTCCAACAAATCTCAACCATTAAAATTAAGGAATAATTATGTCAAAAAACTCCTCTCCCGAACCTTTTGTCTATACCGAAATCGTCAAGGATCATTTCCTAAGCCCCCGCAACTTCCTCATGGGCGACGAAAAAAACTTCGACTTTAACGCGAAGGGAACCGTCGGAAACCCTGTCTGTGGCGACCAAATGAACATGTATCTAAAGATTAAAAACAATAAAATCGAAGATATAAAATGGAAAACTTACGGCTGCGCCTCAGCGATTGCCTCGACTTCCGCTCTTTCCGAACTCGCAAAAGGGAAAACCCTCGAGGAAGCAGAAAAAATTTCCGCGAAAGACATCACCGACTTCCTCGGCGGTCTCCCCGAACACAAATTCCATTGCTCCGTCCTCGGTCACGAAGCCCTCAAGGACGCCATCAAGAACTACAAATCAAACGAACGAACTCTTTAATCTCCTTTAGCCCTTTCTTCTTGTCCGCCTCTAGCCTAAACTCTTCCTTATCTAAGAATTTCAGCCCCAAAATCTCTTGATAAACCCCGCGAATTAGCTTAACTAACTCTTCCTCGTCTTTCTCGTTAAACTCTAAAACCTTATCATAAACTTTCCCGTCTAAGTCCGGCGAAACGAATAAAATATGCGCCCGTTCTACCTTAAATTTCTTATATGTCGGCGACGCGTTTAAAAGCAACTTATAAAACCCGAGTTGAATCTTATATTTATACAAACTCTCGACTCTGTCCCAACTTTCCGGATGATAGCTCCCTGTCTTAAAATCAAAAATCTCCATCTTCTTCTCTTCCGGATAAACTCGAATGTGGTCAATTTTCCCCGTAACCGGAACCTCGAAAACCGAAAGATGCTCCGAATAAAGATTAACTTCCGCTTTCGTATTTTCCGCGCGTAACTCTGGCGAAAATTTTCCTAACGAAATCTCCAAACTCTGTCGCCCTTTTTCTTTGAGATTTTTAATCACCTTTTCTTCCACATCCTGTTTTTCCGCCTCTTTCAAGAAGAACTCGACAGCTTCCTCGTCGCTAATCTTCTCGTTTGTGATTTTCTCGAACGTCGCGTGAATTAAATTTCCGAACAAAATCGACTCGCTCGCTGGCTCACTCGGCGCGCGCAAAACTTTCCGCTTATAAAATTCTAACGGCCCTGCATAATGTAAGTCTATAAAACAGGTCAGATCCGACGCTGTTAATTTATAGTTTTCCATTCTTTTCTCTAGAATCAGCCTCAAAACCGGCGTCAATCTTCGGTAGGCCGCCGCCCAACTCTTCCTCAAATCCGTCTTCTTTTTCGCTTCGTCTAAATCTTCATAATTCGTCTTAACGAAAATCCCGAACTCCTCCTCGCCACTCGCCTCCGCCCCCGCCGTTACCGGAACCAGTGGCGAAACCACTTTCCCCGAATCTTTTTCAACATATTCCTCCAAATACTCCAGTCGCGTCGGCGCTTTCCCCGAAAAATCCTTCAAACTATTCGTCAAAATAAGATGCGACTTCGCCCGCGTTAGCGCAACAAACAACAACCGAATCCTTTCATCATCCGTCGCCCCCGTATGTCGAATCTGAATCACATTTTTCGGCAAGGCAAGCATATTATTATTCCCCTTGCCTTTCCCCCAAGCCACATTATCCGTCGCAATCAAAAAACAATACTCATATTCCAACCCCTTCGACTTGTGCGCCGTGACGATTTGCACCGCGTCCGCCGAATCTTGATAGGGCGAGGTATTCGAAAGCGCGACCCCCGCCTCAGAATAATCCTCAACCATCACAATCAAATCCTCCAGTCTCGGATTTTCTTTTTTCGTATGCGCCTTAATTTTTTCCTTTAAAACCGCCAAATTTTCATACAACTCAAACGTCCCATATTCGTCCTGCTCTCGGTCATAATACTCCAAAAACGGCGACCGAAACTCAACTTCCTCTCCCGTCTCGTCCTTTCCGATCATAACCGGCGCCGACCCCGTCAAATAATCAATAAATAATTCTAACG
Source organism: uncultured Candidatus Saccharibacteria bacterium (assembly GCA_964610655.1). Classification (GTDB taxonomy): domain Bacteria; phylum Patescibacteriota; class Saccharimonadia; order Saccharimonadales; family Saccharimonadaceae; genus Nanosyncoccus. The sequence continues at coordinate 19,239 of CAZSYG010000002.1, read as the reverse complement.
GCGTATCATACGCTCGAACTGTCAACGTCACCAAAAACTTCGCGAGCGTCTTTAGCTTCTCATTTTCCGAATTTTTCAAAAACTCTAACGGATTTTTCCGCTCTAACTTCGCTGTCGAAACCGAATAGACCGCCTCGACCGCGTCCTCCGCCGGAATCTCAAAAAACGGAAACGCCAAAATTTCGAGTAGCCTGTGCGCCGACGTCCGAATCCTCGAAAGGTCATAAACGAACTTCGAAAGCGTAATTAACTCTGAAAGTCTCCGATCCTCGAAAAGATTATCTCTTTTCTCGTAACTAATCTTAATCTCCCCGCTCGCCTTGAGATAGGGTAAAATCGGCGCGATATGTTTATGCTTCGGCGCAATAATCGCAATTTCGCTTTGTTTTACTCCCTTTTTAATCAATTTTTCAATCTCTTCCGCAACAAAATAATACTCCGCGTCCGCCGAAATAAATTCATGTCGCGAAATCTCTCCCCCCGCCCCCTTAAACGCCGTTAGGTTTTTCGAAACTCCGCGCTTTTTCGCGAACGAATCCTCTAACCTGTCCGCTACTTTCCGCGCAAAATCCAAAATCTCTTGGTTTGAACGATAATTTTCCTCTAACGTAACTACTTTTGCGTTATAAAATTCCTGAAAAGTAATCAAATTCGACGCGTCCGCCCCCTGAAACTCAAAAATCGCCTGATCGTCGTCCCCAACCGCCATCACGTTCGGCTCCTCATAATCCGTCAAAAGTTTAATCAACTCAAACTGACTCGGATTCGTATCTTGGAACTCGTCTAGTAAGATATATTGAAACCTCTCCTCTAGCGTCAGCCGAAAACCCTTATCTTTCTTTAAAATCGAAATCGCCTCCTCAATCATATCCGAAAAATCATAAAACCCTTTTTCTTGAAGATACGTGTCATATTTATTCATAATATTTCCTAGCGATTCCAACTTCTTGTTTGCGACCTTATCTTTCGAGATATATTTTCCGTCCTCGTCCTTAACGAAATACTTTTTCTTAAAATCCGATAGCCCCTTAACCGACGTCTTCTCCCCCGCTGCTTCTTTTTCACTTTCCACCTCTAACGTCCGCTTCAAATCTCGATACATCAAATTCGCGTTCACCTCAATCGCCCCCACGATATATTTATCTGACCTCTTTTTCCCTAAAATTTCCAAAATTGGCAAATATGCCGTCTCCGCCGCTTCCGAAAACTTCGCCCGCGGTTTTAACCCCTCTAAAATCGGCGAAATCTCCGCCTCTAGCTCCGCGCTTAATTCCTGATTCTTTTTCGCGATTTTAATTAAATCGTCCCCCGAGAGCCTTGCCGACTTCGCATTCCCAATCGTCGAAATAATATCGCTCGCCGCCGCTGATTTTAGAATGTCAAACGGTTTTAAATCCTCTTGAATCTCGCGAATAATTTTATATTGAATGACCTCGTCGATTTGTGCGTCCAAATTCCGATCATACCTCTCCGCGTAATTCTTATATTCATTCAAAATATCCGCTCCGAACGCGTGATAAGTATGAATCGCGATTTTTCTTGCCGCCGACCCAACCGTCGAAAGTAACCGCTCGCGCATATTTGTCGCGCCTGACTCCGTAAAAGTTAAACATAAAATATTCTCCGGCTCCGCGTCCGTCTGTTTTAAAATATATTCCACTCTCGACGATAAAAGATGTGTTTTTCCCGTCCCGGGGCCCGCCAAAACTAAAAGCGGCCCCTGAATCGTCTCGACCGCCTCTTGTTGTTTTTTATTGAGTGGCATCTTTAATCCTCCTAATTATTCCTCTTAAAATATCCGCTCGTCGCGGGATTTCTAATCCCTCTCGCTCAATTTCTTGAACTGTGAATAATGCCTCCGTCGTTTCGCTTGGCGCCGAAAAATACTTTCCCCTTAGCGAATTTCCGAATCGATAATTTCTCGACTCTTCCGACGAACAAGTCAGCCTCAAATCACCCTCCCCACAAGCCAGCTTCGCCGTCTCTCGCCTCGCGCCATTTTCCTCTAAAAAGTTTTCCATCTCCTCAAGCGCCTTAAAAATAAACTGCTCGAATTCAATCGTCTCCGGCTCCAACCGCCTAAACCCCGCCTCAACCGCAAAAATGTTTTTTAAACTTCCCGAATAAATTACCCCTAAATTATCTTTCGTTCGGTCAAAATGAATAAACCCCGTCTTGAACAGATGTTCCGCGATTTCCCCCGTAATCGTTAAATTAACTTCTCGTTGTTCTCTAAGTTGACTCGCGAACGCCGGCCCCGAAATAAACTCAACCTGACGAAACTTTTTAAACGATTCTAAACTTAAAAGCCCTTTCGTCGCGACAATCAACGGTTTTTTAAACCCAAAACTCGGAAATTCCGCCAAAACTTCATCCAAATTTTCCGCCGGTATCGCCAAAACAATTGCTTGGGAAAATCTAAGAACTTCCCCCAACTTCCGCTCCGGAAATTTATAAGGGTCAAAATACTCGACTTCCTTTCCTTTTTCCTCCAAGATACCTCCGAGTGCCGAGCCAAACGCTCCCGCTCCTAAAACCGCAATCTTCATAAGACCATTATACCATACCGAGACTATGATATAATATATATAATATATATGGAAAATATCTGGGAAAATTTGCCAAAACCTTTTTTCTGCCTCGCTCCGATGGAAGGCGTGACCGACATTATTTTCCGCCAAGTCATCTCAAAAGCCTCCCGTCCCGACCTCTTTTTTACCGAGTTCACAAACGTCTCCTCTTTCGCGAACGAAAAAGGGAAAGAAAACGCCCTTTCGCGCTTAAAAATCTCTAAAACCGACTCTCCGATTATCGCCCAAATTTGGGGGAAGAACCCAACCCATTTCTCCCTCCTCGCCCAGAGCTGTAAAAATCTCGGTTTTTCCGGAATCGACCTAAACTTCGGCTGCCCCGATAAAAACGTCAACCGTGCCGGCGGTGGCGCCGCCATGATTAAAACTCCCGACCTCGCCGTTGAGTGTTTCCGTAACGCAAAAGAAAACTCCAACGGTCTCCCCGTCTCCATCAAAACCCGCCTCGGTTTTTCTTATCTTAATGATTATAAAACTTGGCTCCCGACCCTCTTAAAAGAATCCCCCGCCGCTCTTAGTGTCCATCTCCGAACCCGTAAAGAAATGTCGAAAGTCCCCGCCCATTTCGAACTCATCCCCGACCTCCTCGCCCTCCGCGAAAAGTTTTCCCCGAAAACAAAGTTAGTCATCAACGGCGATATTCCCTCTCGCACCGACGCGATGAAACTCCACGAAAAATATCCCGCGCTCGATGGCTTCATGATTGGGCGTGGCGTTTTTCTGAATCCCTTTTGTTTTAGAAAAGACTCCTTTACCCCCTCGAAAGAAGAATTATTAAACCTCTTAAAATTCCATCTTGACCTTTACGACGCCGAACCGAACCCTCCCCGTCCCTACGACGCCCTAAAACGTTTTTATAAAGTTTATATAAACTCTTTCTCTGGCGCTTCCGCACTTCGCGCAAAATTGATGGAAACCAAGTCAACTTCCGAAGCGCGAAAAATCCTTGATTTTTAATTTAGCTTAAGTTAAAATAAACATATGTATAATAACGGCGAGATATATTTTAATAACTCTAGCCCTATCTTAGACGGAGGTTTCGTGGCTAAAAAAGAAAATAAATCTAAAACTTTTTTTACTAAATATAAAATCCCTTTCCTTGCGCTCGGCGTGGTTCTTTTTATTGGACTTGGATTTTTAATCTACAACTTAGTCTCTCCGAACGAATCTGATTTAGTCGTCCTCGTCGCCCCCGAAATAGCCGAAATTGAAATCGACGGAAAACTTTATAAAAACGGCGTAACGAAACTTCCCGCCGGAAGCCATTCCGCGAAAATCTCCGCCGACGGTTTTGAGTATGTCGAATTTGACTTCGAGAATAAAAAGAGCGAGCCATATTTACTCTCCGAAGCCCTCGCCGAAGAAACCGGAACTTATACCGAAGCCGACTATGAAATCCTTTCCCTCATCGCCGACGGCGAAGAGGCCATCGCCAAGGTCAACGACCGCGCTCGCGCGAAAACCCTCCTCAACCGTCTCCCCCTCGAAGACCCAGTTTACGCCGCGAAAATCTCCAATATCTCCGGCTCCGAAAACTGTTCTAAAGATTCTATCTGCCTCCTAGTCGAAAGCGAAAAAACTTTAGGCAACGAGTCTATTGCGAAGCTCATCCGTAGCTATAATTACGACCCGAACGATTACGAAATAATATCCGCTAAAAAGGAGGACGAAGAATAATGAAGAAAAAACTTTTAACGCTAGTTTTTGCCGCGTTTCTCTCGACAGTTTTGTTATTAGCCGGAAGCGGAAAAGTCTTCGCAAAAACCAAAAGCTACGGTTTTACCGACGCCAGTAAAGACTACATGTATGCCCAGTCCGCCGACTGGTGGAGCTATGGCGACAAAAGCGAGAAAAACGGCTCCGCGATTAATGCTTTCGCTGCCGCGATGTCTCTCTTTTATGAAAAGAAAGTTACCCCTGCCGCCGTCGCAAAAGTCGCAAAAGAGTCGAGTCTCTGGGACTTATCCGGCGCGACCCCCGAAGATTTAATTAGCAACCTAACAGCCGATAGCGCCTTTGATGGAAAAGTCCTCGTTAAAGCTGCCGGAAAAAATACTTCCGTCCGTCTTTCTGCTCTCGCGAAATCCTTTACGAAAACCGAAGACAAATCCACCGTCGTTATCGCTCGCGCGACCGGCAAAAATCCGTTCCACAACTCCGAAGCCGGCGGTCATTACGTCCTAATCCTAGCTTATAAATCCGACGGAACTTGTCTAGTTTATGACCCAGCCCAAAATTCCGCTAGCCCTAAATGGCTCAAAGCGAAAACTTTATTGAACCAAATGTCCTCCAACATCATGTTCTGGGCAATCAGCAAAGGTAGCGGAACAACCGCCGAAGATATTGATTTTTATGGCACTGAGGAGCCGGGAACTCCCGCCGACGAAGAGCCGACTGGCGAGCCAGAGGGCGACTGCTATGATGAAAATGACAACTATCTCTGCGGAGATACCGGCGACGACGGAGACGATGACGGCGGGAACGAGCCGGAAGGCGATTGCTACGATGAATATGATAATTATCTCTGCGGCGATAGTGGCGACGATGGAGATGGAGATAGCGGAAGCGGCGACGGCAACGTAGATTGCACCACCGACCCGACCAACGAAGTCTGTGGAACCGGTGACGACAATGGCAGTGGTGGTAGTCAAAGCAATAACGGTAATGGCTCTAACGGAGCCGGCGCAACTTCCGATGCCGAAACAATCGCCGACAAAGCAATCCTCTCCGCTTGGCCAGTCATGAAGCCGAATACCCGCGGAACTTGTTATAATTCCGCCGGAATCAACTACTGGTGGAATACCGGCGCCGGCGACTATCATAACAAACAAAGTTGTGGCGATAACATCCGTCGCGAATACCGCGAAATGTTAAAGGCTATTAGTGTCAGCGATACGACGACTAGCGAAAGTTGGAAAATCGAAAATTACCTCGCTGCTATCTTTAACGCATCCGGATATAAATCCGATTTACTTAAAGGATTAAAGTCCAAGAGTCTACTCGATTGGGTCAAGGCGAACTCTAGCGTCGCTAATGAACCTCTATATGGCGATTTAATCTATAACGGCGGCGCCTTCTATGTCTATGTCGGGGACAAAGGAAACGATTACGGGAATATCGTAACGGCCAGCGTCGGGATTGAAGGGCCTCATGTCGACTACTTCGACGTCAACACTCAAGGAACAACTATCTATCGTCTTAAAACTGGCGAAGTTGCCGCTCCCCCGTCCGATCCAAGCGAAGGCGGCGATGATACCCCAACTCCAACAACCCCCACGACGCCAACTGACCCCGAAAATAAAAAAGCGACCAAGCTCGCCGAAGTTGCCCGCAACGTCGCTTGGCCAGCAATCAACAACTCCGGAACAGGATACTGTTATAATGCTAGCGGCGTTGCCCAAAGCGCTTATAGCGTCATCGACTGTTATCATTATCAGAAAAACGAATACAAAACCGCCTTATCTAGCTCCGGTAACTCTGCCGACCAAAACGACTTAGAGTTAGAGAGTTTCGACGCCGCCTCTGCGAGAATGTTAAAAACCATTCTTTCCGCCGCTGAACTTTCCGGCGATCAGGCCTACGTCGAATCCGAAGCCGGAAAAGCCGATGGCGAATGGAAAAAGGTAACCGGAAGTCTAGTCAAAGGCGATTTAGTTAAGCGAACCGGTGTCAACGGTCTATATATCTACATCGGAGATTTTGGTAGCAGCTATGGCAACTTCGTCGGCATGAACGAAAACGGCGGTTTGAACCCTTATGTTTGGAACTTCAGCGAGACTAGTGGGATTGAGGCTATCTATCGTCTAAAGAACAGCGAAGGCGACGATGGTGGTAGCGGGGAAGATCCGGTTGACCCTCCGGCTAGTGGCGAGGGCATCGGCGACGAGGTCGCGAAAAAAGCCGTCTCGTTCTCTTGGCCATACACCCAATACTCAACTTCCAATAGTAGCGTTTACGGAAAATGCGTTAAAAAATACAACGGTAGCAGAACAAAATACTCAAAATTCCCGAAAGAAGGCTCCGGAAAAGGGTCGCTTGCGAAATACCCGACCGGAACTAGCTGCAACAAAGTCTTACCGACCGCTTATGCTGACTATATCGACGTAACCAGCAAGTCCAAGAAAAATAGCGCAAACGTCAGCGCCATCAGCTTCATCAAAAACGTCTATAAAAGCGTCGGTGTTAATATCCCCTATTTTAACATCGCCGACATCCGCAGCAACCTACAAAACGACGAAAAATGGGAACTCATAACCAGTAACGCCGATGCGAACACTACTATCCTTCCGGGCGATCTTCTCGTTGCCGATACTTACGCCGGAGTCTATGTCGGCGACTATGGCGACGGTTACGGAAAAGTTGCCCAAGCTTACTATAAAAAATGGACTCCTCGTTTGACTCCTATTTACTACAAAAATACTTATGTCTTTAGATTAAAATCATCGACCGTTCTGACCGAAGGGGTTAACTGCAATAGCCTAGATTCCGCTTCTGCTCAAGGCAACAACAAAATAGCCATCGAAGCCGTTAATATGTCTTGGCCTGTAACGACTGGCGATTCAAGTTCGCTCGGTAAATGCGAAGCCCGCGGAAAAGGAAAATATGTCAACTTCCCGACTGCCTATACTTACTCCGAGTCCAACACGAAGATAACCGGAAAATTAAAGAGCGCTTCTACTCTCGCCAAGGCTAGAAAGAAAACCACTTGTAACACTGTCATCACGACCAACTACGAAGATGCCATTAAGAAATATAATTTAACCAAACACGAAAAGATGGAACAATTCGCCTATGCCGTTATGAGAAACGCTGGCGTTACCCAGTTCGAACCGAACACGAACACCAACGATTTAAAGATTACAACCATCTTCGAGAATCTAAAGTCGAACACTAATGATTTCGAGCTCGTCTCCCAAAAGGTAACCAGCACCAAAGATTTACAACCAGGCGACATCCTCATCAACGTCGAAACCAAGAAGAAAAAGACTTATTCCGATATGCTCATCTACGTCGGCAGTTACGGAAAAGATTGTCTCGGAATTTACTACGGCAACGTCGCGAAATCCTCAACTTCCGACACCCCCCATCTCCAACCAATCTACTACCGAATCAATAACTCTTCTTCTCGCTCATATTTCTGGGTCTTTAGGCCAAAAACCTCTGCTTACAACGAAGTCGCCGCTGAACCAGAAACCCCATCTGAGCCAGAAACTCCGAGCGAAAAAACTTGCGACGAAGACCCGACTCAAGAAAAATGCAAAGAATGGGGTAAGAAAATCGCTGTCCAAGCCATCAAATTCGCTTGGCCTTATACAAAATACTCTCTCGACGAGCTAGGAGTAGTCCACGGAACCGACTACGAAAAAGCAATGGGGAAATGTGTCAACACCAAAAACGCTTTAGCAGCTTGGCCGACTCCCTTTAAGAACGGTGGCTATGATGCCCAAGACGCAAAATACTCCGCCCCAGGTTGCGACAAAATGGCGGCTCCGCTCTATGCTCGCTATAAAGGCTTCAGCGATAAGCGCAGCTACTCTACTTTAGTCACCGAAACCGGAATTTATACCGACGACATCCATAAAAACTACACCCGAAAAGTTTATAATCCGACTTGGGACTGGGACTGCATTCGCTTCGTTAATGACGTCTTGAAGAAACTCGGAATTCAAACTTTCGCAAGCTCCCCCGCTGGCTCCATCAACTACAAGAAAACCGGCTGGATGAAAATCGGCGATTACGTCAAAGACGACTCTGCCGCTAGAAGCGCCTATAAAAGCAATAAAGTTTTAACGACCAATCAAGGCATCCAGCTCCAACCGGGTGACGTTGCTATTCGCTACGATGTCTGCGCGACTAAGAGTGCCTGCGGCTCCGGAACAACCACCATCACGGTCGACGGCGAAACTTCCTACGTCCGCGGCGGTCACATCTTCATCTACACCGGCGAACTCAGCTATCCATACGGCGACCGTGCCGAGGGCGGCAAAAACGATTACGTCGGAACTATTCGCGATACTTGGATTTCAGATCACATCTACGCCGGCGGCCATATGCAAGTTTACCGCTACGTCGGAACGCAACAATGGAGTTTATAAAGGAGGTCTATGCAAAACGAACCCATTATCAGCAGTGGCAACACTAACACCAACACGCCTTTTTCCGCTAGCCCATTAACCAGCGGAAAAAGCCCGAAAAACTTTAAAATCGTTAAAATCTCGCTCGGCGCTTTATGTCTCGTTGCGGTCGTCGTTCTCGCCGTCATCTTCCTTCCGCGTCTCTTTACCGGCGATAGCTATTACAACGAAAATGCCCGCGCCGCCGGCGACGTTGATGTCTCTACTCGCTACGCCGCGTTAGAAAACTATAATTTCTCTTTCGAGAGTCTTTCCAGCTTCGATGAAAAAGACCTCCAAGAAAAAATCGTTTATTTCTTCGCTTATACTTATCCTAAGATAAAAATCCTCTCCGTTTCCAACGTAAAAACCTATGTTGAAACCCCTAAAGTAGAAAACTCTTCCGAAAATTCTGGCGAATCCTCCGAAGATACCGAAAAAGTCATCTCCTACCCAGCCACCGAATTTGACCTTTTCGCGAATACCGGCGAAAAGTTCATCATCAAAGTCGCCGAGCCCCAAGGCCCCTATATTCTAACCATCTTCAACAGCGCCCATCAAGAACTCTACGAATATATCGGTGGCGAAATTACCCATAACCCCTATAAAGAAAACGAAACCGATTCTCTCATCGACGCCATCATCGAAAAACTTCCTTACTCTTCCGAAACCGACTCAAAAGTAAAATTCGACGTTACGTTCGAGGGGGACAAAGACAACAAATTATCTATCACCGCTAGTGACGAAAATAAAACTCTCTCCGCCGAAGAATGTGGCGAAATAAAAACCAAGGTTGTCGAGTGGGCGAATAGCCTTAACATAAATTACTCAAAAGAAATTACTGCCGAAGATTTTACCTGCGAATAGTTTAAAGTCTATTCAAAATATCGTATAATTGTTGATAGACAATGTTAGAGTTACGGAAGGTCACAAAAATCTATAAATCTAATGCCCTCAGCCAAAGGGCATTAGATTCTGTTAGCCTTAGCTTCCGCGAGAACGAATTTACTTCTATTCTCGGCCCCTCCGGTTCCGGAAAAACAACATTACTTAATATCATCGGCGGCCTCGACTCTTACACCTCCGGCGATTTAATCATAGACAAAATTTCCACTAAAAAATATAAAGATTCCGATTGGGACTCTTACCGAAACCATCGCATCGGTTTCGTCTTCCAAAGTTATAACCTGATCTCCCATCAAAGCATTTTGAATAATGTCAAACTCGCCTTAACCCTTTCCGGAATCTCCAAAAAAGAAAGCATCTCCCGCGCGAAAAAGGCGCTAAAAGATGTCGGGCTTAGCGACCATATCTATAAACGCCCCGCCCAACTTTCCGGCGGTCAAATGCAACGTGTCGCTATTGCTCGCGCCCTCGTCAACGACCCCGATATTATTCTTGCCGACGAACCAACCGGCGCTCTCGATTCCGAAACCAGCATCCAAATCATGGAAATCCTTAAACAGGTTTCGAAATCAAAGCTCGTCATCATGGTCACTCATAATCCCGAACTCGCGAAAAAATACTCTTCCCGCATCATCAACATCAAAGACGGAAAAATCCTTTCCGATTCCAATCCCTATAAAAATCTCTCCGAGAAAAAGACTCCAAATAGCTCCCAGTCAAAGTCTAAAAAGACTAAAATGAATTTCCTAACCGCGATTAAACTTTCCTTTAATAACCTAATGACGAAAAAGGGAAGAACCGCTCTCGTTTCTTTCGCCGGCAGTATCGGAATCATCGGTATCGCTCTCATCTCTGCCGTCTCGACCGGCTTCCAAAACTACGTCGATTCCATCCAAGAAGACACCTTAAACTCCTATCCCTTAATGATAACCGAGGAATCTTTTTCCATCGGCAGCTTAATAACGACCGAAGAAGACATCGAAAATAACAAAGAGAAAAACTATGTCGGTCTCCGCGAAGACGCGAAAAAAGACCTCGTCGAATATCCCGTCATGACCAACATGCTAAAATCTATCGCAACCAACGATTTAAAAAGTTTTAAAAAGTATTATGACAAAAATTCCGCTTCTCTAAAAAACGACATAAAATCTCTTACTGTCGGCTATGACATCAGACCCCTTATCTATTCAGTCGATAAAACTAAAAAAGTCGCGAAGCTAAACCCGAACGATACTTTCGATTCTATGTTTGGCAGCAGTATGAGCATGTTAACTAATTTTACCGGCGGCTCAACTTCTATCTACAGTCCGTTCTATAGCAGCGACCGTGAGATAATTGAGTCCAAATACGATCTTCTTGCCGGTCGTCTCCCCGAAAAATACAATGAGCTAGTTATCAATCCCGGCGTCAAAGGAACCATCTCCGATCTTCTCGCCTATGAACTCGGCCTCAAAGACACTTCCGAGCTAAACGTGCTCGTTAAAAAACTCATGTCGAGCGAGCCCGTCAACCTCGAAGCCGACCCGATTCTCATCAACTACGAAGATCTTCTAAACCTCGACCTCCGCCTCATCCTCCCTTCCGACCTTTATAGATACAACGAAAAGTATAACGTTTATGAAGATATGTCTTCCGACGAAGCCTTCGTCAAAAACGTTTATGAAACTAAAGCCATTAAACTAAAAGTCGTCGGAATCATTACCAAAAAAGATGGCGTAACGACCGAAGCTCTCGAACAAGGCGTCAACTACCCGACTTCCTTAATCGATTTTATTATCGAACAATCCGCCAAATCCGCAGTCGTTAAAAACCAGCTCGAAAACCCCGAAATTAATGTCCTCTCCGGAAATCGTTTCGACGAAGACAAAACTAGCTTCGATTATAGTTTTGAAGATTTAGTAAAAGTCGATGAAGAAAAACTTTCCTCAATGTTCGATATTAAAATCGACCAGTCCGCTCTTTCTCGAAAAATCGAAGAATATATGACCGAAATTTCTAACTCCATCGACATCAACCAAGCCCCCGCCGCCGACGCTCTCGTCTCTGCTTTCGATTCTCTAACCAAAAATCTTGCCGAAAAACTCGAAAAACACGAGAAAGCTAATCCCGAAACTCCGCTCACTACCGAAGACATTGACGCTTTTGTCGAAGAGTTTATTTACGAATACGAATCCGGAAAAATTTTCGCTAAACTCGAAAAAGAATACGTCCTCCCCGCCGATGTCTACCGCGAACTTTTCGCCGGACTTTTAAAATCCCTTCTTCCGAGCTATCTCGAAGTTAAAAAGTTTAACGTCCCGCTCGAAACCATCGTCGAGGGTGTAAAATCTTCCGCCGCGTTTGAAAGCGCGAAGTCCGAACTCTCAAAAACCATGACCGAAGCCAAAATTAAAAAGTCCGTCCTAGAAAAAGTCGGCGAGCTTTCTAGCTATCTTTCCGATTCTTTCGCAAAAAGTTTCAACATTGATACTTCCGCGCTCACTTCCGCCTTTACTCTAAATTTCTCCGAAGACGAATTAACGCGCGTCATGGAATCTCTTTTAAACAAATCTGATTCGACCCTAAAATCGAACCTCTCCCTTTTGGGCTATCAAGACCCCTCCGATCCGTCCTATCTTTACTTTTATTTTACTAGCTTCGACGGTAAAGAAAATTTCCTAAACTTTATCGAAGATTATAATGAAAAAGTCGAAAAAGAACAAAAAATAAATTATTCCGATATGACTGGACTGTTAATGAACAGCGTAAAAGTCATCATCAACGCCGTTTCTTATGTTTTAATTGCCTTCGTCTCGATTTCTCTCGTCGTTTCTTCGATTATGATTGGAATAATAACTTATATTTCTGTCTATGAGCGAACTAAGGAAATTGGCATCCTCCGCGCTATGGGCGCCTCAAAACACAATATCTCCTCTATCTTTAACGCCGAAACCTTTATCATCGGATTTTTAAGCGGACTCTTCGGTATTATGATTTCTTATATCTTTATTCCAATCATCAACGCCGTTCTGAACCATTACACTAACGTTGCCAATCTCCGCGCCGCCCTCAATCCTTCCTCCGCCCTTCTTCTAATTCTCCTTAGCATCGCCCTGACTCTAATCGGCGGACTAATTCCTGCTCGCTCCGCCTCCAAGAAAGATCCCGTCGAAGCTCTCCGAACTGAATAGCCGAAACCTTTTGAAAATTCTAACCGTAAATGCTAAAATAATAATATCTAGCTATACTTCGGTCCCTAGTTAGATAAAAGTAAACTGGTTTTGGGTATCGTCATTTATACCCTTAACTTTGAGCCTTTTAAGTTTAGGCTCACATAAATGACTCTAAGTTAATTTTTAAAATTTTCAAGGAGTTACTTTATGCCTAACAATAAACTTAACAAATCAGAACGAGTCGAAGTTATGGCGCTTTTTGGCTACAAAATGACGCCGTGCCAGCCGCTTTCTTTTAAGCGACGCGGGGAAGCCGAGATTGAAGTTACGGAGCTTCTCCGAACTCATATTAAGTTCACTGGCTCAACCACACACCACATCTTCGACGTTCTCGCAGGCCAAAAGGGTTATACGCTTGAGTTTAACTCGACCGATCTTTCTTGGCATCTCGCAAAATCGTCCTGATTTAAAAAGCGGACCCGAAAGGGTCGCTTTTTTGTTTTTATCTCTAACGTCTAAAACGTCCTTAGTCTTTCGAGCGGGAACAGCCTAAAAACGACCGGCCCCACTACTCGGCAATACGGAACTGTCCCTAGCCCATTTCTTGAATCGTAACTATGCGACCCTTCGCGATTATCTCCCGAAACAAACAACTCTCCCTCCGGAACCGTAACGTCGACTTCGCCGCTCGTATATTCTTTCGGCCCATCATCATCGCTCACTCTCCAATCCTCGTCGTAATTATGACCCTCCGGATATTCCTCATTATAAACCGTCATTACCCCGTCTTTAACCACCACTCTCTCCCCCGGAAACGCGATTACTCTCTTAATGATATATTGGTCAGTAATCCCCGTCGGCGGATTACAAGTCAGCTCTCCGCTCGAACTTCCATTCGCAAAAACAATAATCTCTCCTCGCTCCGGAACATATTCCTGTCCCGAAAAATGTGCCAACGAAACCGTTAAACGATTCACGATCATTCTATCGTCCCCTAATAAAGTATTCTCCATACTGCTCCCGACGACATTATACGACCGAAATATAAACGTATTCAAAAGAAAAGTCCCCAAAACAACACACGCCACAAACCCAACCAAGCTCATTACATCTTTTAAAATTGGGTGTCTTTGTAAAAACGTAGCTTTTTCCATATATATTATAATATCATACTTATCGTTAAAAAATCGAAAAATCTGCTATAATGATTATATGGCTGATTATATTTTCATTCGTAAATCCCGCAACGTCCTAAGCTCCGTCCTCCATATCTTCCTCAACATCCTCCTCGGCCTCGGCGCAATTTTCTCTTGCGTCGTTTCCGGAAGCTGGATTATCGGCGTTCTTCTAGTTCTAATCTCAAAATGGCGAATGTTCGCCGTTCGTCCGCGTTTTTGGCTTTTAAATCTAAAATCTAACCTTGTCGATTTAACCATCTCCCTCTCTCTCGTTTTCTTAAGTTACTTCTCCGGCATCACCCTTCTCCCCGTCCATTATCTCCTCGCCGGCGTCTATATCATCTACCTAATCATCATCAAACCTCGTTCGAAAGAATCCGGCGCGCTCATCCAATCTCTCCTCGCTATTCTCCTCGGAACGACTGCTTCCGTCCTCGCCGCCGCGAGTCTAGATTCCGCCGTCCTTGTTGTTCTTGAATTTATCATCGGCTACGCCGCCAGTCGTCACGTCCTCATCCAAAACCCCGAAGCGGAAGATTTTAATTTAACCGTCCTGATTTGTGGTTTAATTTTCAGCGAAGTTTCTTGGGTCGCGCATTCTTGGCTTATCGTTTATTCATTCGGAACGACCGGCATCATCCTCCCCCAACTTTCCGTCATCCTCGCTATCATCGGCTTCGTCTTCCATAAAGTCTATGCCGAATTTAGAAAACGCGATGGCGAAATAAAAACCGCCGAAATCGCCCTCCCAGTCATCTTCGGAATTATCACCATCGCCGTTATCGTAATCGGTTTTTCTAATCCTTTCTTCAACGTCTAAAACCTTAAAATTTTAAGGTTTCTTTAAAAATTGCGCGTATAATAATAATTATGAATAACGAAGAAGAAAAAATCATAGAAGGAAAAATCGTCGAGCCTAAAATCGACGAAAATACTAAACTTAACGAAAATAAAAGCGAAAAGAAAGGTAGAAATGTCGCCGCGACAATCCTCGCAAGTTTTGCGTTACTTTTCGCGCTTGGCGGTTGTAGCCTCGCTACTTTAACTTACCTCGACTCAAAAAAGCCGATTTCTTTCTCTAGCTTTAGTGGAACCGACGGAAATTCCGCGAACTTTACCGAAGGTAGCATCGCCGACGTCGCTAATTCTGTCGAAAAATCCGTCGTCTCAATTCTAACCGAAACTCGAACCATGAGTTATTTCGGCCAAAGCGCAACGTCCCAAGCTGCCGGAACCGGTATGATCGTGACTAGCGACGGCTACGTCCTAACCAACAAACACGTCGTCTCCGGCGCCAACAAAATAACCGTTGCTCTTTCTGACGGAACAACTTACGAGAACGTCGAACTCGTAACAACCGACCCGTTAAACGACGTTGCCGTTCTAAAAATTAAAGACGTTTCCGACCTCACCGCCGTCAAACTCGGCGACTCAAAAACCGTCTCCGTTGGTCAACAAGTCATCGCCATCGGTAACGCGCTCGGCGTTTATCAAAACACCGTTACTTCCGGCATCATCTCCGGAACCGGTCGCAGTGTAACCGCAACCGACGAAACCTATTCTTCCTCCGAAACCCTAACCGACATGATTCAAACCGACGCCGCGATTAACTCTGGAAATTCTGGCGGGCCTCTCGTCAACGCTGCCGGCGAAGTCATCGGCATCAACACCGCCGTTTATGCCGACGGCAACGGCATCGGCTTCGCCATCCCCATCTCTAGTGTTAAAGGTTTACTAAAAAACATTACCGAAAATAACTCTACGGCTCGTGCCTACGCTGGCGTCTATTACCAAACCATCACCGCCTCTCTCGCCAAAGAATACAATCTCCCCGTAACTGCCGGCGCCTATATCTACTCCGAAAGTTCCTATTCTTCCGTCCTCAAAGATTCTCCCGCTGCCGCCGCTGGACTTAAAGAAAAAGATATCGTAACCGCAATCAACGGAATCAAAATCGGCGCTTACGGCTCCTTTAGCTCGCTTCTCGGCGAATATATGCCGGGAGAAACCGTCCAACTAACCGTCCTAAGAAACGGCAACGAAATCGCGATAAACCTTACGCTCGGCGAGTATTCTGATAAGTAAATAGAAGCTGTAAACCTCTAGTTTCGAGATGTTTAAACTTTAACTTTCGAGAAAACTCAATCATCTCTTCGTGTTGGCACGGGTCGCATTCTAAAATAATTTTATCGGCCCGTCCAACTGCTTCTTTCATAAACTTCTTAATCAACTCCATCCCCCCCTCGCCCGAATACAACGCCTGTCCGGGTTCCCAAGCTAACTCTCTACTTCTCCAAGGCCACCCAATATCAACATACGGCAAATTCGCGACTATTAAATCAAACTTCTCATCTTTCGGAAAGTTAGAGAACAAATCCGACTGAAGAAAACCTACTCTCCCGCCCAACGCAATAGCATTTTTTCCCGCCACATACAACGCGTTCTTAGAAATATCTGACGCTGTTACATGAATATTCGGAATTTCCAAACTCAACGTAACCGCTAAAACTCCGCTCCCAGTTCCCATATCTAAAACTTTTGCTTCCTTACGTAATTTCAACTCCTTCGTCATGTCGATAATTGTTTCAGAATCTGGACGGGGAATTAAAACGTGTTGATTAACATAAAATCTTCGCCCATAAAATTCTTTCTCGCCAGAAATATACGCCAACGGCATTCCTTGTTCTCTCATTTCGACTAACCGATTCAACAAAACCAAATCCGCTTTCCCCAAACTCATATCAAGATGCGTAACAATATAACTTCGATCGCTTTCCCCCAAAACGAATAACAAAATCAACTCCGCGTCTAAATTATCAATCTTAGTTTCCGCTTTTTTCAGCCATGAGTTTACATTCATATTTGTTAAGCTCCTCAATTAAATCTTTAATCTCCCCCTCCATCGCTGCTGGAATATTTGAACGAGAATAGTGAATCCGGTGATCAGTAATCCGATCTTGCGGAAAATTATACGTCCGAATCTTTTCGCTTCGATCTCCTGTTCCAATCAATGACTTCCTTGCTTCTGATGCTTTCGCTCGTTCCTCCTCTTTCTGTTTTTCAACCAATCTCGAACGCAAAATCGTCATCGCTCTTTCACGATTCTGCCTCTGGCTGCGCTCATCTTGCATGGCCACCACAATCCCCGTCGGTAAATGCGTAATCCTAACCGCCGAATCTGTCGTATTAACCGACTGCCCGCCGTGTCCTCCCGATCGGTAAATATCAATTCTTAAATCTTCGTCCTTAATCTCAATATCCTTCTCTTCCGCTTCCGGAATTACCGCAACCGTAACCGTTGAAGTGTGAATCCGCCCTTGGCTCTCCGTAACCGGAACCCTCTGAACACGGTGGACTCCCCCCTCGAATTTCATCTTTCGATACGGCTCATCTCCCGATAATTTAAAAATTACTTCTTTCATCCCTCCCGCCTCGTTCTCATTTTTCGAGATTAACTCCGCCTTTAGTCCAACTTTCTCCGCATATTTCAAATACATCTTCAATAGCTCTCCCGCAAACAACGACGCCTCATCTCCTCCCGCCCCCGCGCGAATCTCGACAATCACATTTTTCTCATCGTCTGGGTCTTTCGGAACTAATTTTTCCTCCAGTTCGTCTTTCTTCTTTTTAATCAATTCCGTAATTCTCGCAACATCTTCTTTCGCTAACTCACCCAACTCCGAATCATTAACCAGCCCCTCCGCCTCTTCCAAATTTTTTTCTAACGTCTCAACTTCTTTCTTCAACGCTAGAATCTCTTTAATTTCTGCCAACTTCTTCGACTTCGCCGGAAATTCCGGATTCGCATAAGCCTCTGGTTTGGCCAAAAACTTTTCAATTTCCTCCGCTTGCTTTTCTAATTTCTGGAAATCTATATTCATATATGCTAAGATTATATCATACTACGATATTTTTGGGCACGTAGCTCAGCTGGCTAGAGCGTACGATTCACATTCGTAAAGTCGGAGGTTCGACTCCTCCCGCGCCCACCAACCCTATTTTATTTTTTTATATTTTATGTTATAATTAAAGTATTATGGCAAACAAATCGACTTCCAAAACCGAACAAACTCCCGCTTTTAATCCCGAAAAGCTTAGCAACAACCTAAAAAACGAGCTTCGCACTTATCTCGATGAAAAGCTCGATGAGCGTTTTCTCGACAATATCGAAAACGCGAACCGAAAACTTCTCCGCGAAAAATCGCGAAAAATTATCTTCCGCGACCTTTTAATTTTAATCCTCCTCGCTCTCTCAATTTTTCTCGCTACTATTCTTTATAACGAGGGCTATTTTAACCGCTTCTTCAACGGAGCAACTTCCGCCGAAACTTCTAAAGCCGAAAGTTCCGACTCCGGTTTCTCCGTCTCCGTAAAAGAATCCGAGAAAAAATCCCCCACTCTCGACGAACTAAAAGAAAAATACGCTTTTCTTTTAGACAACTTTAAATTGAAAAAATCTTCCGTCTATGCTGCCGATTTTACCTCCGGAAAAATAACCGATAACCTAAAACTCTATTTCGCTTTAAATTCTCTTAATTTCGATAGCCTAAAAGTCGAAGACGAGTCTAACCTAATCGACCGCGCCGCCCTTCTCTCTGCTTCCGAAAAACTTTTCGAAACTTCCCCCGCCCTCGTTTCTTTCGAGTATAACGGCGCCAAAGTCCGCTACTTTGAAGCTCTCGAAATCTTTATCTCCGACTCTCTCCTTAAAAAATCCGATTCCGAAGATTTAATAAATCTCGAAATTACCGAGATAAAGGAAGAAGGCGATAAAATCTCCATAAAAACCTCCAGTGCTCTTGCCTTTACCTTTAAAGATAAGAAACTAATTTCTCTATCAAAAATCTCCGAAAATTAGTATAATATATTATATATGGTAAAAGTTTACACAACCCCAACTTGCGTCTATTGCCATGCCCTCATGGAATGGCTAGACGAAAAGAAAATTAAATACGAAGAAATCGACGCTTCTTCCGTCGAGGGGATTTCCGCCGTT
Source organism: uncultured Candidatus Saccharibacteria bacterium (assembly GCA_964610655.1). GTDB lineage: Bacteria > Patescibacteriota > Saccharimonadia > Saccharimonadales > Saccharimonadaceae > Nanosyncoccus. The sequence goes on along the minus strand of CAZSYG010000002.1, from coordinate 303 downwards.
CCCGTTATCGAAATTGGCGACGAAAAAATCGTCGGCTTCGACCGCCCATCAATTAAAAAAGCTCTAAAGAAAAATAATTTATTATGACAACTCTAAACGATTACCGCAACGAACGCCTGAAAAAACTCGATGAGATTAAATCTCTCGGAATTAACCCTTATCCCTCGAAATCTTCTCGCTCGAATAAAATTAAAGAAATTTTAGAAAACTTTTCTACTTTCGAAAATAAAGAAGTTTCTATTGTTGGGCGCCTTGTCGCGATTCGTTCATTCGGGAAACTTGTCTTCCTTAAACTCCGCGACG
>CAZSYG010000001.1:0-50462 GCA_964610655.1 uncultured Candidatus Saccharibacteria bacterium | reverse complement strand
CCAAGGACCCTGTCAGGACGATCTACCGAGCGCGTCTGGACGGTATGCTTACCGCCCTGCACGCGCTGACCGGAGAGATCTGGACGATTGCCGTACAGCGCATTGCCGGTATGAGCATTGTTTATATCCACAATGAAGCTGACGACGAGCGCGTGATTCCCAGCCACTTTGACTGTGAGAAAGGAGACATTCCCCATGAAGATTCTGATCGTTGAACCCAATCGCCGTCCGAGGCGAGCGGAGATTCCGCACGCATTGGACGCGATGCAGCAGACTGTCGGCGGGTATATCCAAGCGATATACCCGTATGACGATCCGGTGGCGCTGGTGTGTGACGAGGAGGGTAAGCTCAAGGGCTATGACCTGAACCGTTACATTCCGAACGTAGACATCATCGCGGGGACGTTTTTTGTATGCGGACTTGGCGCGGAGGACTTTACCGACCTCCCCGACGATTTGGCCGATAAGTACGAGAAGCTGTTTTACTACCCGCAGGTGTTTCTGCGTTCCCCGAAAGGGATCGTCGCCATCAATGCCAAGGGCGAACAGGAGGTCGTTTCCATATGACCGACAAACCGCCGCGCATTACGACTATCTGTATCAGCCGCTGTGATCCCGAATGCACGCCTTGGGTGAGTTTATTCTCAACCAGAGAGCAGGCACTCGAATTCCAGCGGAAGGTGGAAGAGAAGCTGGATTCCTATGGCGTATCAGGAGCATTCCTGATCACGATGGATTCCGGCGATCTGAACGATGAACAGTATCTCGACTGGCTTGATGCCGAATTTGGAAAGGAGGAAACCCACGATGACGAGTAAGGTTCGAGAGCAGATTCTCAAAGTCCGCGACACCGGCGCTGTCAATATGTTCGATATTAACGGCGTGCAGACCGTTGCGTACAGACTGAGCCTGTTCGAGCTGGTCAACTTTCTCGCTGAGAAGAAGAATCACGGCGCTTATGCCCACTTCATTATCACGGGAGAGGCGAACATCGAGGACGAGGAGGATGGGACCCGTGAAGAAACCGATTGATGCTGGCGCGGAGCTTTTGCAGCTCCATCAGCGCTACATAACCGAGGACAAGAAGCCTCGGTACGATTTCCCACCGGGTGAACGCAACCTCAATCACGATGAGATCTTCGAGATCACACAGGCGGTATGGCATGCGCCCAGGATCGGGCGCATCGCCAGCAGCCGCAGACGACAGGACGAACTCATTGCGATTCCCCGCGGCCTTGCTGACTGGTTGATGCGGCAGCTTTCCGCACTGGAAAGCAGCTCGCAGTTCTGGAAGGAAGAATACCAAAAGGAAAGCGACAAGACTAAGGAGGGATGATTCCATGAACCAAGCGGTTAATGATCGTTTGAGCAAACAGTTCGAAGCGCTGGTCCCCTTGGAGGGCAAGGCAGAAAGCCTCGCTGGGGAAATTGTCAGGGCCATGTCCCGGATCGGCTATCGTTTCTATAACGACGGCGATCAGTTGGGAATCGGCTATGGCAAAGAGACCTGTAATCCCGCCGGACGCTTCCTCGCCGCCAAGGCTGATGAGGCGATTACCTCGATGGTCTGGGCGCTGTGGGGAGTATACCGAAAGGATTCCTATGAGACACTGCTGGACAAGTTGGCTGAGATGGTGGCCGATTACATCGACGATCATCCTGAACTGCGAGAGCAGCCAACCGAGGACATGTGGAGTTATGCCGATGAACGGGAGGATGTTGACGATTCCTGTGACGATGACGACGATGATGATTTCTTGTTCCAATAATACATATAGAAGGAGGGCTTTTACCTTGAAACACATCATTAGTCCCTATGAGAATCAGAGCAACCCGCCGACCGATCGGAACGATCCGGTCGGCGCGGCGACTGCGGTTGAGATTCGTTTCCCGGAAACCTTCAGCGATAGGGCTTGGAAGGTCATCAACTACTTTGACGATACGATCCAGCTTTACATCTACAAGGGGAAGTTCGTGGCGACCGACGAGTCGCTGGAGCTGACCGAATATGGAGACGGCTCGGCGGTTGCGCCTTATGGCGGACCGCGCTGGACTGGCGACAGTCTAGAAGAGATGGAAAAGTGGCTGGAAAGCGTCGCCGATGGCTATGACAAGTGTGGAGACATGGAGGGCTGGGAGGTCGAAGAGGACAAAGCGTCCGAACCGACCATACCCATTGAGCCTGACAGATCCACGCTGCTCAAGGCACCGACGCTGTGGGTGGTGGCCGAGGTCTATAAAGGCACCGTCCCGTCCCTTTACTGTGTAAAAACGCGGGAGCAGGTTGAAGCTGGCATGAAGGAGTTTATCAACAACTATATGCTGGATGATGAGCCGCTGGTCTGCGTTTTCTCGGAGGAGTATATCTCCTGTGAGGACAAGGATCAGAGGTATGTCTTCACCGCGAAACTGACCAAAGTGACCGAGGCTCCTCCGGCTGCGAAGCAGAAGTATGCCGACCCGTATCATCTCCATCCGCTGCCACTTTACGATGTCTGTGTGGAAGCGATGGAACGTGGGTTTTCTACGATCTACGATTCCCGGACGCTGATCCACAGGCCGCTGAATGAGTTCGCGGAGGATATCGATGCCCGTGACTATGATGATACCTATGGGTACGTCAGGTTCGGTCCGATCATTGTCGGTTTGACCGACGCATGGGAAACGGAGGCTGAGATCTATGAACTCGACGGCATTTGACGCTGAGAAGCATACCGAGAGGCAGATGCAGCTGCTTGAGACCATGACCGTCCAGATGGACGGCAGATGGCTAAGAGGCACCATTGACGGATACGAGTTCTTCGCGCTGGTTTTCCAGATTGGTTCCAAGTACGGAATCAACGAAGGGAGAATCAGCAAACTCACTGTCCGTCACAAGCTGGAAAGCCTGACCGATGTTTCCCGATACATCATTAACTATGATCGTGGCTGGGACATTGAGCCGGAAACGGAAGAGCACAAGTTGATTCTCGATACTCTGGTTGAATATTTTGAGAATCTGCCCGCCGACACAATCATGTAAGGAGGAGGTCTATATGCAAGCCTGTCTTTCTGACGCGCAAGCGATTATGCGCATCATCCTGAAAGTCTATGACGCGATGGATGAGCGCGATGTCACCCACTGGTGCCGCAAGGATGCCGAAGAGGTCGTGGCCGACCAGATTCTGATAGATCGGTTGCACGGTGTTGAGCCGCTGCCCTATGAGGCAGAGGATTTCTACGATACCATCTACCACTTAATCTGTCAGGATTACAGCCAGCTGCGCCTCTTCTTCCTGCGGATCAAGCACCGCTTCTGGAGGTGATTCAGATGATTACCATTGAGTTCTACTGGAAAGACCTGACTGAGAATAAGCAGCAGGAAATTCTGGACAAGCTCGGCGACAACTGCAATTGGGACGTGTTCCCGTTCTGCACGATGGAAATCGAGGAAGGAGATGAGATCTGATGGATAGCGTTAAGGTTGAACTGAGTAATGATGGCGATTATATCGGCATCAGAACCTATGACCGGAAGCACGGCGCAAGAGGGCGATTTCTGATTGCCCGCGTTGTGATAATCAACGCTATGTTAGAGCCGGAACAGAAAGTAACCCTTGACATGGACTGCGGCTGTTTTGCCGAGCTGTGGCATGTGGGATACGATCTGTGGGTTCGCATCACCTGGCTTTCCGAGTCGAGTGACAGACAGGTTTGGGGGTTCAAGCAATACATCAAGATTCCCCAGAAGTACCTGAAGCGGATTCTCCCGAAGATCGGGCGAGTCAAGCTGCTGTACCAGACCGAGAGGCCGAACACACAGATCATCACGACCGATGCCAACGCAACGATCTCCAAGATGCTGGAGAACAGGCACAAACGCCGAGCCTTAATAAAGGCGATGCGGGATTGCTTCAAGTGGCCGAATGAAGTTGTAACCTTGTATAACGACATGGGTTACGGCTTTTATTTTGTCACGAAAAGCGGATGCCCGAAGAACGGCGGTTTGATTCTCCATGAGGGAGAGCGCAACGGCCATCACTACTACCGATTCGAGGTTCATACCTGACTGGTCAATTCCAACATGAGCTGGATGCCAATATAAGAAAGGAGAGTTTCCCTATGAAAATCACCTATAACGTCACTGGACCCGCCCGCAAGGAACTTGTCAAAGCTATCGCCCACCTGCTGGCCGTCGCCTCTGTTTATCAGGGGCCGCCCAGCTACGCCTATAACATTGGCGGTTACATTGTCGACAGGAACGGCAATCTGATCACTCCGGACGAAGCCACGACGGATGATGTTTTCCGGCTGGTTGACGCTCTGTACGCTGAGTACGAGTACAAGCCGGAGGAATCGCTGTCGGAGCTGTTTCCCGATGAGGAAACCGATTCCGAGGAAGCGGATGTTAAGCCGGAAGAGGAAGAGCCGGAGGCTGATGAGGCCGAGAGTTCTGATGACGATGAAAAGCGCGAGGACGACGGGATCGAGGATGAAGCTGAGGATGCCGATGAGGAACCTGAAGCGGAAGGCTCGGAGGAGCCGGAACCGGAAGCGCACGACGCCCCGGAAATCGCCCCTTTGGGCGGGGATTCCCCGGCCAGCGAGGACGATACCGAGGAGGCCGAGAAAGCCCCGGAAAGCGGCGAATCCGCGCCCGACGAGGGCGAGAAAACCGTCGAGGGCGAGGCAGCGGAAAGCGCCGAGGAGACCGAGGAGGCCGAAGCCATAGATGAGGCTGAGGATTCCGACGATTCCCGGCTGACCCTTTCCCTGCCGAAAGACAAGTTCTCCCCCGCCGCGATTGAACGCCTGAGAGCGCTGGTTTCCAGTAAGCAGACGCTTTTGAAGAAAGTGTTCGACGCGCAGGAGTTGCCGATTGTCGTAACGGACGATCAGATCCAGTTCCCGTGGTTCACGCTTCAGGGCGTGGATGGCGAAGTGGATGCCTATGCGAAGTTCATTTACGCCATTGCGATGAGGGCGTTGACCTCTTCGCGGATCAGCGCGACGGAAAAACCGACCGACAACGACAAGTTCACGATGCGCCTGTTCCTCAACAATCTGGGGTTCAAGGGCGAAGAGTTCAAGTTCGCTCGGCGGTTCCTGATCAGGAATCTGGAGGGCAACGGAGCGTGGCGATACGGCAACGCGCCGGATGCCAGCAGCTTCGACCTTGAGATGCCGACCGTGGTGGCTCCGGCTGTGAGCACGCCGGAAGAGCCGGTCAAGTCTGACCCGGAGCCGGAAGAGGAAGAAACGGACGTTGGAGATGAAGAGGAGGAATCTGACGATGAGGAATAATGGTTTCCCGTCGAGAGCGAGGATCAACATGCTCCGCGCTCAGTACCCCAAAGGGACCCGAGTAGAGTTGGTGCATACCAGCGACCCTTATACGAAGCTGATGCCCGGCACGAAGGGCACAGTGGAGTTCGTGGATGACGCGGGAACGATCCAGATCAGCTGGGACAATGGTTCCGGCTTGGGGATGATTCCCGGTGAAGACGAAGTGCGCAAACTGTAGTAGCTGCAGAATCAGCTATACCACTCAACACATTTCCGGTCCGCCACAGCGCGGGCCGGTTATCCATATGCCCCAATGAGGGGTACCAACAATATACCTTATTAAGTCAATTTGCTATGAGGGGGAATGCCAATAAGAATGAAAGGAGGCGCAAGATGAACGAAATGCAGATTGAGACCATCGGCCAACTACGCGCCGACAATTATACCTATGCCAGCATCGGAAAGACGCTGGGAATATCACCGAACACAATCAAATCCGTATGTCGGAAGTATGAGTTCATGCCCAGAGAGAACACACCTCAAAAGAACATCAATAAGGCAGTGGAGATTGAGCAGCTGCCTCGCTGCAAATTCTGCGGAAGGACTATGGACAATCCTTGGAATCGCGTAGGCAAGACATTTTGTTCCGATAAATGCCGCTATTCCTGGTGGAACCGGGAAAGGCGGATTATGGGCCATATTCCTGCCCAGCGACGCGAAAATTTACCGCAGAAAACGCTGGACTTCCTGCCCCAAAAGAGGGATTGATGGAGGGTAGGAGGTAACGCTTATGCAAATAAGAGAAATCAAACCCACCATAATAGTCGCCCCCGCGTTCAAACGGGTGGCGGCATATGCCCGCGTTTCTGTAGAGAAGCAAGCGGCGCTGGATTCCCTTTCCAATCAGGTTAGCTACTATAACGACTATATCGGCAATCACCCCGGCTGGCTATTCGCCGGGGTTTATGCTGATTACGGTTTGTCGGGAACCAAGGAGAACCGTCCAGAATTCCAGCGGATGTTGACGGACGCTCGCGCAGGGAAGTTCGATGTCGTGATTACGAAGTCGATTACTCGCTTTGCCCGCAACACTGTCACGCTGCTGAAGACGGTCAGGGAGCTGAAGGAGCTTGGGATTGAGGTACTGTTCGAGAAAGAGAACATGAGCTCGTTCAGCGCAGATGGAGACCTGATGCTGTCGCTAATCGCTATGTTTGCCGAGGAGGAAGCTCGGTCAGCCTCTGAGAACAAGCGCTGGCAGATACAAAAGCAATTTGAGGAAGGAATTCCGACGTGGCATAATCTTTTCGGCTATCGAATGGTCAACAGTCAGCTGCAAATTGTGGAAGAAGAGGCTGTGGTAGTACGTCGAATATTCAACGATTATCTGGCAGGAATGGGAACTCAGGCTATTGCTAGAAAACTCAATGATGATGGATTGCTATTCGATAAAAAGGCATGGAAACCAATTCATATCTATGATCTGCTCAGGAATGAGAAATATGCTGGTAATATGCTGCTTCAGAAGAAATATGTCGAAGACTTCCGAACAAAAAAGCAAAGACGAAATCGCGGCGAGCGACGACAGTACTATGTCGAAGAGAGCCATGAGCCGATTGTTTCTCCTGAGCTATTTCGTCAGGTCCAAGAGGAAATTGTTCGACGGGAAAAACTGTACGAATCAAAACACAAAACAGAAGGCCACTTATTCAGTCGTTTGATATACTGCGGTGACTGCGGTTCAACATATGTTCGGAAAAATGCTCCAACCTCGCAAAAACGACGATTCCCCGTTTGGATGTGTTGCACCTTTGATGAATTAGGCAAAGGGTATTGCTCATCTCAGCGAATACGCGAAGATATCCTGATCGAGAAAACCCGTGCAGTGCTGGATCTACAAGAAGAGCAGGAACTGACCGACGAATTGATTGCTAAACAAATCAAGCGCATTGAAGTACCAGAGCACAATTTGCTTCGCTATTATTTGAAGGATGGTTGTATTGAGACGGTTAAGTGGGAAAACCCATCGCGCAGCAAAAGCTGGACACCGGAGATGAGAGAACGAGCAAGGCAAAAAAGTCTTGAACAACATAGAAAGCGAAAAGGAGAGGAGGAATAATCAATGGCTAAAGTAACAGTAATTGAGCCAGTCATCCAAAGGCTCATTGTGGACAGTAATACCTTCCAGCCTAAGAAGCTGCGGGTTGCTGCTTACGCCCGCGTCTCAACTGAACAGGACGAGCAGCAGAACAGCTACGAGGCACAGGTTAAATACTATACTCAATTTATAGGGGCTAACCCCGATTGGGAATCCGCGGGCGTCTTTGCCGACGAGGGTATATCGGGAACGAATACCAAAAAGCGCGATGGATTCAACCGTATGATGGAAGCGGCATTGAATGGAGATATCGACCTGATCCTAACCAAGTCTATTTCCCGATTCGCTCGCAATACGGTCGATACGCTTCAGGCGATACGCGAGCTTAAAGCTAAAGGCATTGAGGTGAGATTCGAGAAAGAGCATATCAATACCCTCGACCCCAAATGTGAGGTCATGCTGACAATCATGAGCTCGCTGGCCCAGGAGGAAAGCCGGTCAATCAGCGAGAACGTACGTTGGGGACGCCAGCGCAGTATGCAGAACGGGAAGGTGTCTGTGGGGTACAAGCACTTTTTGGGCTACAGGAAAGGCGCCGATGGGAAGCTGGAAATTGACGAGAAAGAAGCAGTAATCGTCCGCAGGATATACGAGATGTTCCTCGACGGGAAGACCATCCGATATATAGCAGATACTTTAACTGGAGAGGGTATTCCCACTCCAGCCGGAAAGCACAAATGGGCCGTCTCTACGGTCAAAAGCATCCTGTCGAATGAGAAATACAAAGGTGACGCTCTGCTACAGAAGACCATCGTAGTGGACTACTTGACCAAGAAGGTGAAGAAAAACGAGGGCGATGCCAGACAGTATTATATCAGCAACTCGCATCCGGCCATCATACCGCCTGATCAATTCGATCTCGTTCAGGTTGAACTGGAGAGGCGGAGCCGACATGGGTCAAAGCTCAGCGGAAAAAACGTGCTAACGGCAAAGCTGGTCTGCGGTGACTGCGGTGGTTACTTCGGCCACAAGGTGTTCCACGGCAAGGATAAGTTCCGAACCGACGTCTGGTATTGCAATCAGCGTTACAACGGCGATAAGGTTTGCGAAACGCCACTCTTGAGGGAATACGCCATCAAAAAGGCATTCCTCACTGCCCTCAACAAAGTCTTGAAAAACAAGACCGCATATGAAGCCATTTACGAATCGGAATTGAAGATACTATCAAATACGACCAAATTGGAACGTCAGCGCGCTCAAGCAGAGGATGCTCTGCAAAACGCGCTGGACTCGCTTCAGGGCATCATCAAAGAGAACACACAATATAAGCAGGATCAGAATGTGTACCTGATGAAGTATAACGCGCAGAAGGACGTCGTCGATGAAAAGAAGCAGCTGCTGGAAGCCGCGAAAAAGGCAATCCTCGCACAGACGGCGAAGAAAGAGAAGTTGCGTCGGTTCATGAGAGTGCTGGCAATGTGCGAGGGGGAGATGACTGAATTCCGTGATGATGTGTTCACCCTCGCTATCGACCGAATCCTGGTTGAGAAAGGCGAAAAGGGCAAGCTGGTATTCTGCTTTACGGACGGAACAGAGATTACTGAGATAATCGACAAATAATCATATCATTTTGCTGGGCGTAATAATTACCCGGCTTTTTTGCTTTTGGGCTGATTATCTGGTATAATATCACCAATATAATGCGATATTGAAATCGTTGACTAATTGAGCTAACAAGCTTATACTTTATGTAGTATTAAAGCAATATGCTGAAAAACATGGGAGAATGATCATGATTATCTTTGAATGGAAGAGTATACTTAATAGTATTTTTGCCAGCCTTGCAGCTGTGCCTATGCTGAATAAGCAGACCAACTTCATGGACGAAAAGAAGAAAAATGATTTCAAAAACATGCTGATGAAATCCATTGAGCAATTCTTAACTGACGCAGCAAAACAGAATGACGGAAGCATACTGTCTGAGAATGCTTTTTACCAATATCTCGAAAACCACAAGCCGTGCGAAGAAATTATTCAATACGTGCTTAATCCAAATCAGAATAGCAAACCGCGGAATGAATTTATCTGCGAAGTCAAGGAAAAAGCTATTGATAGGGTTAACCAAATATTGTCGCAAGCAGACAAACCAAAACTGAATGGAACCGATCAGTCATTGATTCAGCAGTTTTTTCTGTCGTTTCAGGAAATGGTTGAGGAAAAATCTAACTCATATCTGTCTTTTGAACAGGTGTGCATGATAAATGCTATCAGACAATTACAGAGCCCATCTCATGCGCAAAACGAAGAAAAAAAGGCCGTTCTAAATCAGTCCAGCCAATATGATTGTCTTCGTGAAGCGCTTAAGGCTGGATACCTCGAAGAAAAGGATAAGAACCCAAGCTACGATAGCATCGGCGTCAGCGATGAGATTCTCATCAAAGGCAGTATTCTGGAAAATTATCATGTAATGGGCGGCAACCGTGATATAGAGGATATTTCCATGCCCCTGCCGGATATTATAGAGAGAAGCTGGAATATCAATGGAGAGCCCGTGAAATATATATCACTATTTGGCATAGGGGGTATTGGAAAGACAATATCACTGTTGTCGCTTGCGATTGACACCTCGATTATTTATATTCCATTAAGACGGTTGCATACGTCCACAACGCCGATTCAGCATTATATCGAAGCCGTAACCTTGCATCACGATACCACGCTGATGAAGGATCTCTTTGCTATGTGCGAACAGCCCTCCTTCGGAAAGCCCTCCCTTTTGCTTATCCTGGACGGCGTGAACGAATTGGACAATGCCCTAAAAAACGTGGTCATGCACGAAGTTAAAACAGACTGGAGCGGCATGAGAAACATCCAAATACTTTTCGCCTCGCGCAACAACACGGTTTCAGAGCTTCAAAGTGAATTCCACGCTCCACTGCAAGTACACGCCGATTCACTGGATCGGAAAACCATAGAGTCATTTTTGAAGCAAAACAGCATTATGCTTCCTCCACCGCAGGACAATTTGTGGAACGTTATCGACACGCCACTCATGCTTATACTCTTTGCAAAATTTGAAGCCTTCAAGCAAAAATATCAGCATACTACCGGCGACTGGAGGGAAAACAAAAACCCCGGTTCAATAATCTGGAATTATATCCAAAGTGAGAGCTATTTGCGGGACCAAACGGAGGCGGGAAACTACGACTATTGTGTCGCGGCGGAGTTTGTCGCTCCGTATATTTGCTATGAAATGGCGAAGAACAATCAATTCATAATAAGCCATAGGGACTTTATTGCCTATGTCAACAGTGCCTGTGATTTATATGAAGCGCACTCGAAGAATAATCGATTGCCTTTACATATTCAAGAAATGAAATATCAAAACGGTTCCGATGCTATTTTGCGGGACAATATGTATAATCTCCTGGTAAAAACGCTCTGCCTTTTTTATGACAATGATGGTCAAGTACAACTGGTCCACCAGCATTTCAGGGACTGTCTTGCCGCTATTTATCTTTACAACCTTGCTGAAACCAGTACCGATGAAGCGATTCCTGTGGAATGGACTTTACCCTTTGATCAGTACATCATGGGCTTTGTGGCCAATCTTCTCGAAACTGAACCGCGATTTTCAGATAAAGAAACTGTTTGGGAGAAATTGTGGGAGCTCCACCGAAAAGCAACAGACCATGATACGAAGTTTATCCTGAAAATGCTGGAAATGTATAGAATGGCTTATGGCAGAAATGCCGATTCGATCAATTTCAGTGGGCTGGATTTATCAAACGTACCATTGATCAATCTCGATCTACGGAATAGCAAAGGCCACTTTATTGGATGCAAACTATCGTCGAACACTTTCTTTGGCAAAGGCCATAGAATGAATGTATCGGCAATCTCATGGAGTCCAAACGGGAATCGTTATCTCAGCGCGTCATACGACTGTTCAATTCGGATTTGGGATCGCCTCTCTGAAAAGAATATTGTACTCAAGCGTTTCCATCAGCATTATATCAGATGTGCGGAGTGGCATCCTACGAAAAACAATATAATCGCCAGCGCCGGAGACGACAAGAAACTTTGCGTTTGGCAGTATAACAGTAAGACCTCTCGCTGGAAGCCCGAAATAAAAGGCAGTTGCGCTCACTGGATAAGATGTATGGCTTGGTCCCATGATGGGAGGGCTATTGCCTGTGGCGACGAGGAAGGGATCGTCAAGCTGTTTTATCAAAAAGCCAATTCTATAGAGCTTCCAAAAATCCATCAAAATCGTGTCATTTTTGCCGACTGGAATCCAGGATCATTCGGTATATTGGCAACTGTGGATAAAAGCGGGTTGGTATGCATATGGGACGCGAGAGCAAAAAAGCCCATGTGTACGATTTCAGCTGACAGTAACGAGATTACATCTTTGAATTGGATAAATAATTATATTATAGCCGTGTCTACACGAGATGAATTGCGGTTGCTTGACTGGAACCATCTGAAAGAAATGGCGGGAGACATGAAGTTGGAAGCCGCGCCTTTAGTAGCTCCACCCTTATGTCGTAATAATATCTCGGCAGTTGCGATTGGGCATTCGGATACCCAGGGCGACAAAATCGCTTTGTTCTACAATAATGTGGTAGAGATGCAGACTGGTTTTATTGTAGACAACGGATACCAAATGGCGGCTATTGGGACACACGGACTGCTGGATTACTCAAAACAGCGTGTTGTCAACGCATGCTGGAATCGTGACGCGACAGAACTCATTTGCGGTTTCCGGGACGGGACAGTCTGCCGCATAACAATTGATGTGGTTGAAGAAAATAGAGAACAGATTACAAGCGCTCTGCTTGGCGACAAATGCCCTAATACTGCCAGATGCTCCAGCTGGTCAAAGGACGGCTCCAGATTAGCCGCTGGATATGACGATGGGAGTATACGCATATGGGATACCGCTTCAAAAAGATGCGTCAATATAATCGAAGGTCACATGGATAGCGTCAAATGTGTCGCGTGGATGAACGATAATACTCATCTGATATCCGGATCGGACGATAGGACTGTTCGGCTTTGGGATACGACTTGCCCTGATGAAAGCGAAGCATGCATAGCGTCTCATAATGCGCATACCGATTCAGTGAACGCGGTCGTCTGTTTGAAGGATGGCAGGATAGTGAGTGGCTCTGATGATTGTACGTTAGTTCTTTGGGAGAGAAAGGCAGATACTCAGATCGCGTTGCCCACCCGTCACAGCAAAGGAATCTACAGCCTTGCCGTGTCTCCAGACGAATACTTTCTGGTCAGTGGCGGAAATGACCGCACAATTGTGCTTTGGGATTTGCTGGCGCTCGATTCAATTCAAATAGCTGAAAGTGGCCATAGCGAACCTATCCGCACAGTATTATGGACTGAAGACGGCAATGAGATTATCACAACGTCTAATGATGGAGGAATAATATCTCATAGATTTGACAAAGAAACGCAGAATATTACAGGAGTTCCGGCATACTTTCCAAACCGCCATACCGATTTTATTTATGGCGCAGCATTATCGCAAAACGGCCAGTTTCTCGTCAGCGGCACAACGGATGCGCTAATTGGTATATGGGATTTGCAACAGAAAAAACAGCTGGAGGTAAAAACTGAACATTCGAGCTTTGTGTGGAATGTAAGCGCGAGCCCAGCGATCAACGGAAGATGCTATGCTGCCAGCGCTTCAAGTGACGGCACCATATTAATATGGGACGTGACAAACGCTTCTTCCGTTCGAAGGAAGTCAGTCGCTGGGTTTATTTCTATTCCGTATATCAATTTATTGGATTGCGATTTCTCTGGTGCGATTATCCAAGAGTCGAAGTTGTCGGAAATTCTGAGAATGAACGGCGCAAGCTATCATACGGAGAAGAAAAGTAAAAATCACGCAAGAACCCGGAATATTGAAGCGGCGAGATTAGCTTCAGATCGAAACAGTAGAAAAAAAGACCACAAGGGCAATCAGTAATAGTATTAATTCAATAGACGGTTAGCACTTACAAGTATGCCGGGCGACAGAACCCCGGCTATTTTTGCTTTTGGGCCAGATTTCTGATATAATATCAGCAGTACAAGCTGATATTCTCTTGGGGGAAACAATATGGCGCATGTAGTTCGGTGGGCGAGAGAAACCGAGATTAGAACGGTTGATTGGCTCTGGAAACCTTTTATCCCCTATGGGAAGGTGACTATCATAGAGGGAGACGGTGGCGAGGGGAAGACGACGGCAATCTTGGCTGTTGCCGCTATGCTTTCGCGGGGAATCCAACCTCCGGCTCTGGTGAACGGTCATTTGCTGGAAGAACAGCGAGTCGAGCCGATTACGATATTTTATGCCTCAAATGAGGACGAGATTGCCGATTCCACCATCCCTCGGTTCCTCCGCAATAGCGGGGATATCAATCGCTTCGCTTATAGCGGCGAACTGGAGCATCATATTACCCTAAACGAAGAAGAAGTGACGGCGATCATATCGGAGACGAAAGCCCGACTCTTTATCATTGATCCGTTCCAATCCTTTCTGCCATCAGGGACTCACATGGGTAACGTCTCGAAGATGAGGGCGATATTTACGATGCTTTCCAATGTAGCGAAGAATACTGGTTGTGCTATCGTCCTCGTCGGTCATCTCAACAAAAATGAAGCCAGCAAGGATATCCACCGAGGACTCGGATCTGCCGACATCGCCGCCTCTGTTCGTTCAATCCTGCTGGTCGGGATGGATAAAAACGACCGGGCGAGACGGTATCTTCGGGCAATCAAGAGCAACTTCGATGAGGCGGACTATACGCCGCTGGCGCTGGTGTTGGACGAAAACCGCGTTCTATCCTTCGAGGAGTGCGATGAATTGGAAACGGAGGAATGTCCCTTCCAGACGAAGCTTGAGCAAGCATCGTCGATTCTAAGGGATATGCTGGAGAATGGGCCGATGCCGATAGAGGATATATTTGTGGAGTGTGAAGCCGAGGGCATCGGAGATCGGACGGTACGTCGGGCGATGAAGAAAATCGGAGCGGTCTCATTCTCCAAAGGTGGTATTACCTACTGGAGATTGACAAAGTGACAAGTTGACAAGATTATAGATGCAATAAACATGAGAGGTCAATTCAAATGGATAATATAAAGAACGAGTGCGAGCATAAGCGCCTTACAACATATGATTTGCTCGAACAGATGCGTACTCAAGGAGATCTCGGCATGTATATAGGCTTTGCTAAAGAAGCCATTTTTCATATATTGTTTGAGTGTGCTATCACAGTCTATTCTATGGAACTAATCGCGATGCTTTCTAGATTTTTCATCAAAGATATAACAAAAATACAAAATCCTTTACTATTAATTTTTCTCCCAAGTTTTCTGGTAATACTTGTTACATTATACTTTATACTGCATTTCATTAGACTTTTTCTTTTTTGGGTGCAGGATTACTCTAAATCTACAGACGACAAAATTCAAGACCTCATTTCAAATAAGGGCGAATTGATTGACGCTTTAAAGAAAATCCATGTTGCAGGACGTCGTTATTATACCATCCTACCTATAGCAATTTCTATTTATTTGTCCATTGCATATACAAAGAGTATTAACAACTGGATTTCGTTTATCGCGGTTATCACAGTAATTGGCTTTGTATTAGGTTATATATGGAATAAGGCTGGTTATTATCGCGACAAGCGTTTCTTCCTTGCAAAACTAATTGAACGATCAAAACATAATAATTCGCAAGCAGCAAAAGAATTGTTTTGTTTAACATGGAATAATGTCAAATGGAATTTCTATTCCATTGTAATCCTTCTCATTAATTGTGTAGTAATCATCCTATTCCCAAATGAGAATATATTGAAACCAATGGTCCTGCTGCAGTTAACTACGGATTATAATTTTATTATCGTATTATATATTTTGCTTATAACTGTTTATCTCCGGAATGAGGCTAAACTTCTCTATCCACAAACTGGTGACAAGACAAGCTTGTTTCCTTCTATCACCTTTATTCTAGGAAAGAGGAATTAGAATCATATATAAGCGAAAACTGAAGTGTCCGAAAAATGGGGTACACCGTGTGGAAAATGTCCGAAATGTAGGGTACGGTTCAGTACGGTTCATATGGGACGCCCTTCACCAACTCAACACCAACCGCTACGCGGGAAAGATTGCATACACGGTAAAAATAAAATAACACAGGAGAGAGGAAAGCGTTAACATGTTTCAAAAGTGACGTCCTTTGCCAGATTTAGCGATAAGATTATAAACCCTTATGGGTTTATTTTTAGTTATAGAGAGATGCAGGTAGTCGAATACGTTACTAAATATGATATATTATATATATGAATAGTGATTTAGCGCAGAAAATTTTAGCAATTAGAAATTGGTTGGGGACGGGATCCGTTAATGTGTTTGGGCTGCCGATGTCGGGAAAAGATACGGTCGGAGTAAAGTTAGCTGAGGCTTTAGAGGGAAAATTTTTATCGAGCGGGCTAATTATTCGCTCGATGGAAGCGCTAGAGAATAAGGATTTAACTGGCGAGGGAAAGTTAATCGACTCGGATATTTTTTATAAATGGATTTTACCGTATTTTTCTAAACCGGAATTAAAAGATTTTCCGTTGGTTTTGTCGTCGATTGGGAGATGGAGCGGAGAGGAAGAAACTGTAATTGAGACCGCAAAAAAGGCTGGGCATGAGATTAAGGTAGCGATTATTTTAAACGTCTCGGAAGCGGATGTCACAAAAAGATTTCAGGCGGTTTCATTTAATAATGACCGCGGGGAGAGAAAAGACGATTCGAGTTTGGAAATTTTCCAAACGCGAATCGAGGAATTTAGGAATAAAACTTTGCCGGTTCTTTTGACGTATCGAAAGTTGGGACTTTTGGTTGAAGTTAAAGCGGATATGGAAAAAGAGGAAGTTTATATAGAACTAATTAACCGGTTGTATGATTTTTCCCAAAGGAAAATTATGGAAGCGAGAAACTTAGGCTACGAGGAAAGATTTTTCTAAAGTTAGTCGCGCTTTAGCATAACCGTAAACGCTTCGGACGGAATATCAATTTTACCAAAACGTTTCATGCGAGCTTTGCCGCGTTTTTGTTTTTCGAGGAGTTTCGCTTTGCGATCGCGGTCGCCGGTATGGATTTTTACGGTAACATCTTTTCGGTAGGCGCCGATAGTTTCGCGGGCAAGAATCCGAGAGCCGATAGCGGCTTGGAGAGCGACCTCGAAATTTTGGCGCGGAATAACTTCTTTTAACTTTTTCGTTACGGTTCGACCGATCGCGTCAGCTTCGGAACGATGACACATAATCGCGAGCGCGTCAATTTTTTGACCCGAAACGAGAAAATCGACCCGAACAAGGTCTTCGGCACGATAATCCGCAAGCTCGTAGTTAAAGGAAGCATAGCCGGAGGTAATAGATTTTAGTTGGTCATAAAAATCGGTAAGGAGATTCGCCATGGGCGCCTCAAAATCAATAATCGCGCGGTCTTCGAGATAGCTCAAGTTTTTTTGGACGCCACGTTTTTCGACAATTAAGTTTAAAACTCCGCCAATCATGGTTTTTGGTAAAATAATTTCGCCTTTAACCCAAGGTTCGCGAATTTCTAGAACTTCGCTCATATCAGGAAGATCGGCGGCGGATTTGATTTCGAGTTCTTCGCCGGAATTTAGGATGACTTGGTAATTGGTCGAGGGGTTCGTGATGACTAAGTCGAGATTAAATTCGCGCTCTAGCCTCTCGCGAATAATGTCCATATGAAGCAATCCTAGAAAACCAATACGGAGACCAAAACCGAGGACAGGAGAGTTTTCCGGCTCGAAAGCGAGAGCAGAGTCGGAGAGGGCAAGTTTTTCGATTGCGTCTTTTAAGGTTTTATATTGGTCATTAGAAACGGGGAAGAAACCGGCATAAACAAACGGGAGGACGTTTTTGTAGCCGGAAAGCGGAGAGGCCGCGGGAGATTTTTTTAAAGTTACGGTATCGCCGACTTTGGCTTCGCGAGTTGTTTTTAAGTTCGTGACGATATAGCCGATTTCGCCTTCGTTTAGAGAATCTTTCGGGGACATTTTCGGGGTAAGTTTTCCGACTTCAAGAGCAAGACCGTTGGAGTTGTTGGCGAGCATATGGATTTCGGAGTTTTTCGGGAGAGAGCCGTTAAAGACGCGGACGTAGAGAACGACGCCGCGGTAGTCATCGAAATAAGAGTCGAAGATGAGAGCTCTTAGTTCATTGCGCCTTGCGGTTGCATTAGGGCAAGGGCTTTTTTCGATGATGGCGTCGAGGACACGTTCGACGTTAAGGCCGGTCTTCGCGGAGACGCCGATGATGTCGGATTCGGAGCAACCGAGGAGGTTAATAATTTCTTTTTTAACTTTTTCGATGTCGGCGGCGGGGAGGTCGATTTTGTTGATGACGGGGATAATATATAAATCTTGTTCAAGCGCGAGATAGACGTTCGCGAGAGTTTGGGCCTGAATTCCTTGAGTCGCGTCAACGACGAGAATCGCAGTTTCGACAGCTTGAAGCGAGCGAGAAACTTCGTAGCTAAAATCGACATGACCCGGAGTATCAATTAAGTTCAATTCGTAACCCTTATAGGACATTTGGACTGGCGCGAGTTTAATGGTGATTCCCTTTTCGCGCTCCAAATCCATTGAATCGAGAAGTTGGGCCTTCATTTCGCGTTTCGAGACAGTTCCGGTGATTTCCATCATGCGGTCGGCGAGAGTAGATTTTCCGTGGTCAATATGGGCAATAATACAAAAATTACGAATTTTCGAGAGATCCATAATATATATTATAGCATAAAAACAGAGGTTTAAAAAGGGAGACGAGTAGAGTTATAATATATATGCATCTACTTTTGGAAAATCGTTTTAATCCGGTGAGAGAACGCTAACTCTAAAGGTAGAATGATAAAAATCGCGGAACACTCTTTTAAGAAATAAAGACCATATCTATATTTATCTTACGAGAAAAATATTAGTAAAGATGTTCCTTGGGCTCTACCCTGTCGCGAGATAAGAAGCGGCAACTACAACTTCAATAATGGCGGCCTCAACAATCGCGGCAGCAACGGCAACTTCTGGTCCTCGTATGCTTCATCCACAACGAACGCTCGCAACTTGAACTTCAACGGCAGAAACCTCAACCCACAGAACAACAACAACAAGGGCAACGGGTTCGCGGTTCGCTGCGTGGCTCGGTAGTAGTCCTGTTGGCCGGAGAGAGGGTTCCCGCTCGGTTCCCCTCTCCCCCCGATTTTTAAAGAGTCTGGGACTTTCTTAGAAAGAAAGTCCCAACGAAAGAACTTTAGGATTAAAATCAAAACCGAAGTGAATTCGGATTTTGATTTTGGATTATGAGTCAAAAATTATAGTGGGGCGGATTTTGATTTTGGATTATAATTTATAATAATATATATAATATATGGTGAAAAAAGTTTTAGCAGTGAGCGGGGGGATGGATTCGATGGTGATGCTCGATATGATGTTGGGCGAAGTTTTGGCGGGAAAAATTAAGCGAGATGAGCTAGTCGTCGCAACGTTTAATCACGGAACGCGGGAGAGCGCGAAGACAGATGCGGAATTTGTTCTGAAAAAAGCGAAAGAAAACGGGATTAAAAGTTATTATGGTGAAGCGAAATTGGGCGCAGGAGTTTCGGAAGAAAAAGCGCGGGAGGAGCGTTATAAATTTTTGCGCGAAGTTGCATTTAAAGAACGCGGGGAAATTTTTACGGCGCACCATTTAGACGATTTAATCGAAACGATTGCGATAAATTTTTTACGCGGGACGGGTTGGCGAGGGCTCGCGTCTTTTTCTAGCTTCGGGATTCGACGACCGTTGATTGATGGATTTTTTAGCCCAGAAGAATTTGGATTTAAACTTTTTGATAAAAAAGCAATTTTAAAATACGCGGCGGAGAAAAAAATTGTTTTTCGAGAAGACCCGACGAACTCTTCGGACGATTATCTGCGTAATCGACTCCGCGAAAAAACACGAAGTCTAGATTTTAAAACTAAAGGTCAAGTTTTTCAACTTTGGGTTCAAGAAAAAGAAATTAAACGAGAAGTTGAAAAAATTTTAGAAAGTATTTTGCCGGAAAATCGAGTTTATGAACGAAATTGGTTCCATAGTCTCGACGAAAAGTCAAGTCTTGAGTTTTTACGCTACATAACCATAAGAGCCAACATTTCCGCCACGCGACCGCAACTAATGGATTTTCTGAACGCGATTAAAACTTATCGGAGCGGAAAAAAGTTTAACTTACCAGAAGATAAGTTAGTTAAACTCAACAAAAATGAATTTAGATTATAATTAGTCTTTTTCGTGTTTGAAACGTGAGGCGGAGAAGTCGGGCTCGCGGAAAGGATTGACAAAGTTCGGGATAAAATCTTCTTTTAGGGCGCGTTGCTTTATTTTTTCTTCTTCGTCTTTAACGATGATTTTGTAGTCGGTCACTTCGACAATTTCTTTTCGGGAGATAACGAGTTCGGGGTCAATTAGCGATTTCATCGCAGGACGCTTAACGATGAATTGAGGGATGGAGAAATTGTCGGTATTAACGGTATAGTCGATTACCTTTCCGAGTTTAGTTCCCTTTTTTGTTTCAACCTTGAGGCCGATTAAGTCAAAGTTTAAATCGAGGATTTTATCAAGTTTTATAACATCGCCGCGATCGACAAAGGTGTCACTAGAGTCAACAATCATTCCGATATTCGCAAATTCGCGAATATCACGAGTTTCGAGAATGTTGCCGGCTTCTTCGTCGAGAAGATTGGTCGGGAGGACTTCGTAGGCGATGATTTTAAGGGTATCTGGGTCGATAACGGCGCGAGAAGTTTTCGCGATAGGGCCACCGACATGAAGACTTAAAACTGGAAAGTTAAGTAGGTTTAGTCCACTCATTAGCATAATTTCATTATATAATAAAAGTATGATTTTTAATATAGACGCGCAAAGTTTTATCGCTGAGGCAACGAGCGAAGTCGTTTCGATTCCGGTTCCGGAAAGATTTAAGGAAAAAATTTTAGTAAAAGTTTCGGTCGCGCAGAATCCAAACGGGACGAACACGCTTTCGACGGGGACGGCGAAGGCGCACGAGGTTAACGGCGAAAAAGTGATTTATTATAAGACACTGACTTGGGGGACGGTCGTGGCAGATTTTTCCGATTTTAAAGGAAAGGTTAGCGAGACACTAAACGACGCGAGAGGATGGAAACGGGCGGGATTAAAATTTGTTGAAGTTAAATCGGGGCAAGATTTAAACATTATTCTTTCAGACGCGGCGTCGCTCGACGCGACGGCAGGATGTTCGGGAGATTTATCTTGCACGACGTGGAATAATGAAGTAATCATTAACGACGAAAGGTGGCGCGAGGGGACGGAGGCGAGTCGAAGCGCGGGAATGGGTCAGCGAGATTATCAACACATGGTTGTTAATCACGAAGTCGGGCATTGGCTCGGACATTATAATCACGAAACGAGTTGCGAAAACGGCGGACCGGCGCCGATAATGCTTCAGCAATCAACGGGACTGAGAGGGTGCGACTCGTTTAATGCTTGGCCGCTGGATTCTGAACTTTGGACATTAAGATAAAGGAGGAAAAATGAAAAAGCACGAGAAAAAAGAAAACGGAAAAATAATTATTATAGTTTTATTGTTGGTTGTTTTAATTGTTGGCGGGTTTTATGGAACTAAATTTATTTATCATCAAGGTGTCGAGGACGGACGAGAAAGTTTTAAAACTGAAACCGAAGAAAAATTAACGGCTCTTAGCGCGGCGGTTTTAGAAAAAACGGAATTTTTAAAATTAGTTTCGGAAAATTTAAACGAAATTCCGGAAGAAGCGGACGAAGAAGGGTTTAATAATTATATCGGAAAATTAGAAAGTTTAATTAACGAAACTAAAGCTGAGAAAGTTAAAGTTGAGTTAGAAAATTTTAAAAATAAATTCGCGGAGTTTTTGGAATTTTATAAAACGAGCGAAGACAATAATGAAATCGCGGAAAAATATAACGAAATAAAAATTCAGGCGAACATGGTTTCGGAAAAAATAACCGAAATTTTTAACGAAAAAATTAAAGCGCGGGCGGAAGATTTAGTTCGCTAACTTTAGATTTTGCGAGGTCGTAGGGAAAACCTTGGCGGAGGAGATAGGCGAGTAGTTTTTCGGGAGAGTTGTATTTTTTGCCTTTTTTCTCGATGACTTTTTCAATTTCTGTTTCCTGATTACGCGCAGAAGTTTCGAGAACGAGATTGATAATTTCGGGAGCGATTCCCTTTTTTCCTAACTCTTCGCGAAGGCGGCGTGCGGAAATTCCTTTTTTAAAATTACGATTTTCGACATAGAACTTCGCGAATTTTTCATCGTTCAGATAATTTTTTTCGGTTAGTTTTTTGATTACGCTTTCGATATCTTCTTCAGAAAAAAGTTCAAACGGAGAAAGATTTTCGCGCTCGCGTTTTTTGTTGAGTGTAGCGCGGCGAAAAAGTTTACGATGAAGATAGTCGCGAGTTTCTTTAGTCGAGTGTGGACGAGTTAAAACCCATTCGAGCGTCGAAGTATAAAGTTTTCCAAAAATCGAAGCGCGTTTTAGTTTTTCGATTTCGGCAGGCGTTAAAATTTTTCCGACTTTTAAGCTAAAGTCGACGACTTGGGTAAGGTCGAGCGAAAAAGAAAATTCATGGTCAAGAAAAACATTGACGCGATTTTCGGTTTTTATGGCGGGTTTTAGGGCGGTAATTTTCCCCATTTAGTTTTCTTCGGACGCGGCTTTGGCTTTTTCGCGAACTTTGGTTTCGATTTCTTTCATAAGTTCCGGTTTTTCGCGGAAAAGTTTTTTCACGTTTTCGCGGCCTTGGCCCAAGGTTTCGCCATTATATTTTAGAAATGCGCCGGCTTTTTCGATGATGCCGAATTGGACACCGAGGTCGAGAACGTCGCCGACTTTCGAGATTCCTTCGTTATACATAATGTCGAACTCGGCAGTTCGGAACGGAGCGGCGATTTTATTTTTAACGACCTTGACTTTCGTTCGGTTGCCGGCGATGTTGTCGCCGTCTTTGATTTGGCCGATGCGGCGGATGTCGAGGCGGACGGAAGCATAGAATTTTAGAGCGTTACCGCCGGTCGTTGTTTCGGGATTCCCGAACATGACACCGATTTTCATACGGATTTGGTTGATGAAAATTACGGTCGCTTTCGATTTCGAGATGATGCCGGTTAGTTTACGCATCGCCTGAGACATCAGGCGGGCTTGGAGACCCATTTGGGAGTCGCCCATATCGCCGTCAATTTCCGCTTGGGGGACGAGAGCGGCGACGGAGTCAACAACGATTAAATCGACAGCGCCAGAGCGGACGAGGGTTTCACAGATTTCGAGAGCCTGTTCGCCATTGTCGGGCTGGGAGATGAGGAGGTTTTTCGTATCGACGCCAATGCGTTTCGCGTAGGCGGGATCGAGAGCATGCTCCGCGTCGATAAAGGCGGCAGTTCCACCGGATTTTTGCATCTCGGCGATAGCATGGAGAGTTAAAGTCGTTTTTCCGGAAGATTCGGGGCCGTAGATTTCGATAATACGACCTCTTGGGTAACCGCCACCAAGAGCGAGGTCGAGCGAAAGAGAGCCGGAAGGAAGAAGAGCGACGTCGATTTTTTTGGTGTCGCCAAGTTTCATGATTGAACCGTCGCCGAATTGTTTGGTAATTTGGGCGATGGCGAGATTTAGAGCCTGAGCCTTTCCATCGGCACGCGCGTTAGATTCGGATTTATCATTTTTTTCCATCGGTTTTTTCGTCGTCATATAAATATTACCTCTTAAATAATCTAAGACTATCATAACAAGAAAATTTCGGTTTTAAAAGAGGTTTTTTCGACTAAACTAAGAGACAAAATAACGCGGAGTCGGGCAAGGGAGAGATTTTTGATGAAAATACTTTTTAAGACCTAGAATGAGGAACGGAAGCAGGAGCGGGAGATAAAGAAGAAAAACGAGCGGGTTGTTCGGCGAAAGAGTGATTAAAAATACCTTTTCGGAGCCGAAAAAGCGCATGATGAGGAGATGGTAATCCAAGATGAATGTTGTAATTTTTACAACGATGAATTTGAGCGGGGAGAGAAGCGCGCCGAGAAAACTAGAGGCAGGAAGAAGCCCGAAAATTCCAGTTAGGAAAGTAAAGCCCATGGCGAGAGAAACTGTTGGGAGGATTAAAAGATTCGCGAGGAGAGAGATGAGCGAGAGACTACCGAAATAATAAAGTAAAATCGGGGCGGTCATTAAAGTCGCGGAGAGAGTAGCAAGAAAAATCTCGGAGAGGAATTTTGGTTTTTTCTCGTAGAAAAATTTAGTTAAGGCCGGCGCGAGGATTAAAATTCCGGAGAAACTAGCGAACGATAGGAGCCAACCGAGGTTAGTTAAGTTCATGGGGTCAAGAAGGAGCGTTAGGCTCATAGAAATTAAAATGATTCGGAGCGGGGAGAGTTTTCTACCGGAATACCAAGCGGAAAGGGAGAGAAGCGAAACGATACAGGCGCGAGTAATCGAGGCAGTCCAACCAATTAACTCGGCGAAGAGTAAGATGAATAAAATCGAAAAGAGAAAACCGGAAAAACGGGAAAGGCGACCGAATAATTTTTTAATCAGTTCGATAAGGATGGAGAGGTGGGTGCCGGAGGCGACGACGAGATGGGTAAGTCCGACGGCGGCGAGGATTTCGACGAGTTCTTCGGAAAGTCCATTGCGGAGACCGAGGAGATAGGCGAGACCGAGGCTAGATTCGTCGGCGGAGAGGTTAGATTTTATGGAGTCGGCGAACGCGTCGCGGAAGTCGATTAAAGTTTCGCCAGAGGGGCGAGAGATTTTTAAGAGCTCGGGGCGAAAAAGAGAGGCGGAATAAGCGCCGAAGCCGTTGGTCAATTTTCCTTTTAGGGTTATAAAATAACCGCGCTTTAAGGTTTCGGATTTCGGGACGTAAGTTTGGACATAAATTAGAGATTTTAAAGGTTTTTCGGAAAATTCGGAGCTAGACGAAGAGAAAGTTAGGTCGGTTAATTTTAGAACTGTGTTCGCGCCGGAGAGACTAGGGTCGGCAGAAATTCTACCGGTTAGTTCGAGAGATTCGCCAACTAAGTTTTTTACGGGGTCTTCGTCTTTTAGAAAAAGCGAGACGCGAAAATTCGCTAAAATACCGCCGGCAAGAAAAATAAGAATCAAAAAGAGGCGAGCGGGATTAAAGAAACTATATGTGAGTAAGATGAGGACGAAAATGAGCCAAAGAGCGGAGGAGAAAAAGTTGATTCGGAAGATAACCGAGAAAATCGTGCCAAAAATAATTCCGAGAACGAAAGAGAGGAAGAGCGAGGATTGATGGATTCTTTTAAGCACCGACGCGGTCTTTAGAGTTTTTACGCGGGGCGTTATGTTCAATATATTCGATAATCTTTCCGCCGACGTTCTTTCCGGTTACTTTTTCGATTCCGAAACCAGGGGAAGCGTTTACTTCGAGGACGAGCGGGCCGCGGCTTGAGCGCATTAAGTCGACACCACAGACATGAAGATTCATCGCTTTCGCGGCTTTTAGGGCAACTTTCTTTTCTTCGTCGGTTAGTTTAATCGGGGTTCCAGCGCCGCCTTGATGAAGGTTGGAGCGAAAATCATCGTCGAGCGAGGCACGTTGCATTGAGGCGACGACGCGACTACCGACGACAAAGGCACGGATGTCAGTTCCGGCGGATTCTTTGATGTATTCTTGAAGGAGGATGTTTGTCCCGTCTTCGTTGTAGAGGTAGAAAGCCTGAAGCGCGGATTTCGCGGCTTTTTTCGTATCGGCGAGAATGACACCGTTGCCATGGGTTCCGGTCGCGAGCTTAATGATAACGGGGAGACCGATTTGTTCAATCAAATCGTCGATGTCAGCGGTGTTGCGCGAAACGAGAGTCTTCGGGGTATCGACGCCATATTTCGTTAAAATCTGGGCGGCGCGGAGTTTATCGCGGGCGCGAGTAATCGAAACGGAGTTCGCGGAAGTCCAGACGCCTTGCATCTCGAACTGGCGGACGATAGCGCAACCGTAACGAGTCATGTTATTAGAGATTCGGGGGAGAATTGCATCAAAACCTTCAAGTTTCTTTCCCTTATAATAGATGTCAGGATGTTTTTGGTCGAGAGAGATATAACAATTTTTATATTTAACAACCTTAACTTTATGACCGCGTTTTTCCGCCTCTTCGACGAGGCGCTTGGTCGAGTAGTTGGCGTTACCGTTAGAGAGAATAGCTAGATTCATAATTTTCTCCTTTAATCCCCCATAGGGTTATTTTATATATTTTTGATGAAATTTAAAGGGGTTTTCTTTAAGTTCCTTATTCAGGGTCGTAGTTTTCGGGTTTTTCGCCTTATCGACGGCGCGACGAGAAACATCGACGAGGAACTTATTTTTAAGGGTTCGGCGGCCGATAAGAATCGGAAAATGGTTCTTGGAGCGGTCGGCGAGGGTGAACATGGCTTTAATTTTCCGCTTTCCGAGCTTTAGGGACAACTCGGTTCGATAACGGATTTCTTCGTCGCCGTTAGAACTACGGACGACAAGGGCGCGGAAATTTCTGCGCGAAAGACGTTCACCGGTGTAAAATTCGGAATCTTTATCAAAAAGACAGAAACTCAAAACGCCATCTTTGTCGACGTTGATTCCTGATGCCCAGACAGAGGACGAATCGGCGCCGGTATCGATTTTCGCGGGGATGTTTGAAAAATTTTCAAGAGAAACTAGCTCGGTTGAGCCAATGATGTCTAGGTTACGTCTCTTTTGAAAATTCTTAAACATATGCTCTTATTATATCACGGTTAAGGTAAATAGTCAAGGGGGTTGAAATTTTAAGTTTTTCAAGTAAAATTAAGGAAATTTAGTAAACATAGGAGAAGAAAGTTCTAAAAAATGGAGTTCTTACAGCAGATGTTAGCTGAGGCGGGATATTTAAGAGGGGGGAGGATTTTAGACGACGCGCTGGTTCGAAATCAGGGGTTAATTAGGGACCGACGGGGGAAAGCGATTGCGCGACTAGAAAAAGCGGCGAACGGGGTAGATGTTTTGGTAACGGATTATAATTCGGGGGCGGTTTTAGGGAAATTGTATCTCTAGTTCCAAAAACCGCGTTTTTTATTTTTCGGGTTTTTAAACTCTTCGAGAAGCTCTTTTTGTTTCTTGGAGAGGTTTTTCGGGGTTTCGACGATGATCGTGACGATATGCGGCCCGCGATCGCCGTCGGCGCGGAATTGGACGCCATGACCAGAGAGGCGGAAAGGAGTTCCGGATTGGGTTCCGGCGGGGACTTTCATCCGAACGGTTCCATCGACGGTTTCGACGTCGATTTCACAACCGAGAGCAGCGTCGACCATTGAGACGACTTCTTCGGAGAGAATAATGTTTCCCTCACGGGTGAGGTGTTTATGGGGCTTGACGCGGATGCGGACATAGAGGTCGCCACGCACGCCGCCAGAGGGAGCTTCGCCGCCTTTTCCGGCGAGACGAATCGCCATTCCGTCGTCGATTCCGGCGGGGATTTTGATTTTTATGTCTTTATTCGAGGAAGGGTCGGTTACCTTTTTCGAGGTTCCAAAGATAGCCTCTTCAAAGGTAATGGTTACTTGAGTTTCGTAATCTTCGCCACGAGAGGCGCGACGACGACCGCCACCGAAGCCGAAAAGATTCCCGAGAATATCGTCGAGACCGCCACCACTGAAGTCGAAGTTGAAGTTCGTTCCGTTAAAGTTAAAGTTTCCGCCCTCGAAAGGATTGCCGCCGGCTCCGAACGGGTTTCCGTTGCCGCCAACGCCAGCGTGGCCGAATTGGTCATAGCGGGAGCGCTTTTGTTTATCGCTCAAAACTTCGTAGGCTTCGGAAACTTCTTTGAATTTTTCTTCGGCGGATTTATCGCCCGGATTTTTATCGGGATGGTATTTAATCGCTAATTTTCGGTAGGCTTTTTTAATTTCATCATCAGAGGCGTTTTTTTCGACACCTAAAA
This sequence comes from uncultured Candidatus Saccharibacteria bacterium, assembly GCA_964610655.1. Lineage (GTDB taxonomy): Bacteria > Patescibacteriota > Saccharimonadia > Saccharimonadales > Saccharimonadaceae > Nanosyncoccus. The sequence goes on along the minus strand of CAZSYG010000001.1, from coordinate 23,056 downwards.
CTTCATAATAATCGCGTTTTGACATATATATTATTATATATAATTGGCACTTAAAACGCAAGAGTGCTAGAATGTGGTATAATTATATGTATGAAAATAACTAGCGAAAAGGAATTGGTCGAATTTGGGCGGGAGATGGGGAAAGAAATTTTAGAAAAAAATAAATTTCCGGTTATTTTTGAGTTAGTCGGGGACGTCGGAGCGGGGAAAACGACGCTGACGCGGGGGATTGCAGAAGGGTTGGGGGTTAAAGAGCCGGTGACGAGTCCGAGTTTTATGATTTCTAAACGGTATTTGATTCCCTGTTCGGGAGAATTTCGCGGAGGAGAGCTAGTTCATTATGATTTTTATAGGCTAGAGGAAGTCGGGCTGATGAAAAATGAACTAGAGGAGACACTAGGGGAAGAAAATGCGGTGGTTGTGATTGAATGGGGAGAGAGTGTAAGGGGGATTTTGCCGAAAGAAACGAAAACGATTAAAATAAATTACCTAGAGGACGGAGGGAGGGAGATTTTAGAATGAAAATGTATTTAGATACGGCGAACTTTGAGGCGATACTTAGGCTCGACGAGAAAGAATATCGGTTCAACGAGGGGAGGGAGATGGCGGAGAAATTGCTCGGATTTATCCACGAAAAGTTAGAGGAAAACGGGAAGGATTTTAAAGATATTTCCGAGATTACGTTTTTTTCGGGGCCAGGGAGTTTTACGGGGTTGAGGATTGGAGCGGCGATTGTAAATACTTTAGCCGACCAGTTAGGGATTCCGCTTTATAATCATAAAGGCGAAAAGAAGAAAATTATGATTCCGGATTATGGGCGAGAAGCAAATATTTCTAGTCCTAAAAAATAGTTTTTATGCTAAAATAGAAGTATATGAATGATAAACCGAGCTTTTTAGATTTTAAAAGAGAACAGACTATTGTTCCGCCAATGAAAAATAAAGTGGGCGATTCCTATGCGGAAACGCGGGCGGAGATTGAGGCGAAAAAACGCGCCGAAACCGAGTCTTTGCGCCAACTCCAAATCCAGAGGGAAGCGGAAAGACGGGCGATGGAGATTTTGGCGGCACAAAAACCGAAGAAAAATACGGGGTTGGTTGTTTTGGCGATTTTGATGAGTTTTTTGGCGGTTGCGGGGATTTCGGCAGCGGCGGCGTTATATTTCTTATACCAAGAAGACGAAACAATTATCAAAAATCTAGAGATAGAAGACGCGAAAAATTAGCAGTAATTTTAGAATTGTGATATAATTTAGATACGTTTTATACGATTTTTATTAAATTTTATATATTTTATTAAACAGAAAGACGATTTATGAACATTTTAGTTTTAGTTGTTGCCGCAATCGTTGGAATTGGGGTCGGGGGAGGGGGAGTAATAGCTTACAATAAAAAGAACGAAAAGGGCGGAAAAGACAAGGCGGAAGATTTAGTCCGCAAGGCGAAGCGCGAGGCGAGTGATATTGTCTTAGAGGCAAAAAAGCAAGCCGCGGAAGTTTCCGAAAAGACGCAGGCGGAAGAAAATGAACGCAGGAAAGAGTGGAAAAGGACAGAAAACAGGTTAGCCGAACGAGAAACGACGCTCGATAGGAAACTCGACCAGATTGAGAAAAAAACTGAGCGCGTCGCTAAACAAGAAAAAGAGCTAGAAGAACTCAAGGGGGAAATTCGCGAAATTCGAGTTAAACAACACGAAAAACTAGAAAAAATCGCGGGACTTTCAAAGCAAGAGGCGCGCGAGAAGTTGATGATGATGACCGAGAACGACATCAAACAGGATTTGGTTGGGCTAGTCGCGAAAGAACAGAAAGAGATTAAACACGATATTGACGAGACGGCGCAGGCGATTTTGTTGACGGCGATGGAGAGGATGTCGAGCGAAGTTACGGCGGACAGGACAATTACGGCGTTGAAGTTGCCGGATGATGAGATGAAGGGGAGGATTATTGGGAAAGAGGGGCGAAACATTCAGGCGTTACAGAGGGCGACGGGGGTAGATATTATGGTTGATGATACGCCGGGGATGGTGGTTTTGTCGAGCTTTGACCCGATCAGGCGACAAGTCGCGAGATACGCGCTAGAGAGGTTGATGAAAGACGGAAGAATAAATCCAGCATCAATCGAGGAGTCGGTCGCGAAAGCCGAGCGAGAGATTGAGAAAGAGGTCGTTCGCGCAGGAGAAGACGCGGCGAGGGAAGTCGGAGTGGTCGGGATTCCGAGAGAGTTGTTGCATTTATTGGGGGAGTTGAAATTTAGGACAAGTTATGGACAGAATGTGCTTTTGCATAGCGTAGAGATGGCGCATATGGCGGGGATGATCGCGGAAGAGATTGGGGCGGACAAGCGAGTCGCGAAGACGGCGACGTTGCTGCACGATATTGGAAAAGCAGTCACCCATAAAATCGAGGGGAAACACGCGGAGATTGGGGCGGAGTTGGCGAAGAAATATGGTATGAACGACGCGGTAGTTCACGCGATGGCGGCACATCATGATGATATTGAGCCGACGACTTCAGAAGCGATTATTGTTAAAATCTGCGACGCGATTTCCGCGGCGCGTCCGGGGGCGAGAAATATTTCGGCGGAGAACTTCGCGGAAAGAATGCGCGATTTAGAGAATATTGCGACGAGCTTTAACGGGATTGAGAAAGCCTATGCGATTTCCGCGGGGCGAGAGATTAGAGTGATTGTTGAGCCGAAACAGATTGATGATTTAACGGCGTTGAAGCTGGCGCGAGATATTGCGAATAAAATCGAAGCGACGATGAGCTATCCGGGGGTAATCAAGGTTAACGTCATTCGAGAGACAAGAGCGATAGAATACGCGAAATAAAAAAATAGCCTCCCCTTTTACGGGGAGGTTTTTGGTCAGTATCATTTAGGAATGGGCCGAACGGATGGGGCGGACGAAGCTGAGGAGACGGGAGTAACGATGGTGGGAATGGTTCCAGTGGCAGACCTTGGCGAGGAATTTGGAGTCGTTTTCGATCATGGCGGGAGTGTTTCTGAAGATAAATTCGAGGTAGGGACTGCGACTCTTCAGGAAACTGTCGGGGAGATCGGGGAGGGAGCGGAAGTCGGTATAGGCAAACGCGCGGTCGCCGATTTTTTCCAGACCCGCCGGAAACTCGACGCCGCACAGCGGGAGACAGCGGTAGAAGGCGCGCTCACCGATTTCCTTGAGAGTCGAGGGGAGCTTGACAAACTTCAGCCGAGGACACTCAGCGAAAGCGTAATCGCCGATTTTCTCGATTCCTTCGGGGATGATTACCTCGGTCAATCTGCCGAACCCCCTGAAAGCGGAGCTGCCGATTTCGTTGAAACCACGCATGGAGTCAACGTTGAGCCGGAAGACCTGTTGCTTCGCGGTTTCCAAATCGCCGTAAAACTTTTCGAGTTTCGATTCGACGATTTCTCTGGTCAGGACTTTTCTCACGAAAATTACCTCCTTTGATACTGATTCTAAAGGTGCAAAAATAAACCTCTTTATATTATATCACAGAATCGAGAAAAAATCAAGAGGGAGAGGAGGAGAGGGGCTATTTTTTCGGGGGTTTAGGAGGCTCAGAGTTATTTAGAGGCTTCAGAGAGGAGATAATCCAATCTTGTTTCCAATAGATAAAGGCGAGCAGGACGATGCTGAGAGCGGTGCAGATTCCAAGAGCGAGGTAGTTCCCTTCGTTGAATCCCATGCCGAAATAGTTATTCACGACAACGGCGGGGAGACGACCGACGAAAAAGATGACTAGGAGGGTTTTTATGGGGACTTTCGTTAAACCACCGACGTAGCAAATTGTGTCGTCGGGGAGTCCAGGGATTAAAAAGAGAAGAAAAAGAATCAAAGCGGCGCGACGACCGAGGATAAAATCGAATTTATCGACGGCTTCTTTTTTGACGATTTTTTCGACAAGGCGACGACCGTATCTTTTGGAAATGTAAAAAACTATCCATGCGCCAAGGGTCGCGCCAATCGAAGTCCAGAGAACGCCGAGCCAGCCAAAGAGAAAGCCGCCGATGGGGGAGATGACGCCACCCGGAATCGGGGCGAGGACGGTTTGGAGGATTTGGAGCAAGATGTAGGCGAGGGGGCCGAAAATTCCGACGGATTCGACAGTTTCGACAAGGGCTTCGCGGTCGGTCATGAATGAGGTGAGCGGGCCAGAGGTTTTGATGTCCCAGATAATATAAAAAGTCAGAAGAAAAATAACAAAAAAGACGAGAGCAAGGGTTAGTTTCGTTTTTTTCGAGAGATTTTTTTTGAAAATAGACATCTTTAGCTTAATTATAACAAAAAATGGGAGTTTTTAAGGAAGTATGATATAATTTTATTATGATTAAGTTTAAAAAAGTAACCATAGTAGCCTTGGTGGGGGTGATGGCGATTGTTGGGTCGATTGCGCGAAGTGAAAACGCGTTTGCGTGGAAGTCAAGATATTGGGGGACGAAAAATGGACATTTCGGGATTTGTGATACTGGAGGACATGGATATAGGGGAGTAGCGTGTTTTAATGGGACGTCGATTGCGGCGGTCGCGGCGGCGCTGAGGATTCGATATAAACTTTCTGTTACCCCGTCGACTGTCGCGAAAGCGGCGTATAACTGGGGGATTTGGACTTCGGTTGCGGGAAGTGGGAAGAGCGCATATCTATCAGGTAGTATGCCGCGTAATTTTATTTGGGACATCATGGCGGAATATGGGTATGACGTTGTTGGGATGAGCGGAAATTCAGATTCGGTTTGGAAAAAGATAGCGAGTGGGCTGAAAAGTGGATATGTGATAATTATGCGAGCGCAAGGGAATAAGCCGTTTGAGGGAGATGGAGATAGATATTTGGTAATTTACGCGGCAAAGTCGAATGGGACGGTTCAAGTTTCGTCGCCGACGCATTGCGGGAATGATAGTACGTATTGTGGAAAAGCGATAAGTTGGAAAACATTGAGAGATGCCGCGAAAAGAAACGTATATTTTTATACATTTAGGAAGAGTTAGGAGGAGAAATGAAAAAAGGAAGTCTAGCTTTAAAGATTGGAATTGGGGTGATGGTCGTGGTGTTGGTGGGGATTGGGGTACTTTTTGTGAAGATTTGGAATGGACAGGGCGGGGAGATTAGTTGGTTTGGGGGGAGCGAAGAGATAGGGGGAGGGGATTCGGAGACAGGAGGAAATTCAGGGACAGAAGAGAGCTCGGGAACGGAGGAAACTTCGGAGTCGAGAGGGCAAGACGGAGTGACGGACGCGGATGTTGATGCGGTTTTTGCGAGCGAGAGTGAGGAGATGAGCGAAGAAGAGACTTGGGAATCGTTGAAAGCGGCAGGGTGGAGCGAGAAAGAGTAGAGAGAGCCGAGTTTAGGCTTATCGACACGAGATGGGAGATATGGTAAAATAAGGAGCGGAAGGGTGGCCGAGTGGTTTAAGGCACCGGTCTTGAAAACCGGCAGGTTAACGCCTCGCAAGTTCGAATCTTGTCCCTTCCGCCAGAAAATTATGAAAAATAAACGCGGATTTACGGTTTTAGAAATTATTATTGTGGGGGCGTTCGCTGGATTGGCGCTGATATTGTTTTTTGTGCAAAAGTCAAATGTAGACGCGATGAACAGAGACGAAAAGAGGAAGGCCGCGATAAACGCGATGTATTATGCGTTAGAAGAGGGGTATTATCCGGCGAAAAATGGCTATCCGGAGGAGATTTCTGAGAAGATTTTAACCATCATAGATCCGGCGTTATTTACCGACCCGCTGGGGTTTTATATTGGAACAGATTTTAGTTCGTACTCTTATGAGGCGACGAATTGTAAAGATGGGTTATGTAAAGAATATACTTTAAGGGCGGAATTAGAGAAAGAAGACGATTATATCAAGAAAAACCGAAACTAGGAAAAAATCGGCTTCGGGGAGTCGTTGAGTCTATTTTAGCATAAGCGGGGTGTTTTGTCAAGAGAAAATCGAGAGGTTTAGCCGCGGCGGTCTTTCGCGAGATGGATGAGATGGGCGATGAAATTGACTTCGTCGGTCGGAGTATCGACAAAGGGGAAAGTATAGGTCGTTTCGTCGCCGACGGTCGACATGCGGATAGTTCCGATGTGGAAAAGATAGTCGAAAATACCGGATTGTTTAAAGGAGACATCTTCGATTCGGTAAAGCTCGATGATGTTGGTCGAGCGGGAAAAGAGGCTAGAGGTTCCATATTCAAAGACGCGGTTGTTGGTGATGTAGAGATGGTTATCTTTATAGACCTTTGAGCCAACGAGGCAAGCAACGATAACAACGAGAACTAAAGAGATGATTAGGAGATAGAAGTAGGGCATCGCCGAAGCTGGAACGGAGCCGAGTTTAGTGGAGAGCGAGCTAGAGATAGTTACGCCGAGAGCGAGGATTCCGAGAATCGCAACGAGGCTACCACCCCAAATTAGGACGAGGCCGAGCTTCGAGCGTTCAATCGAAAGCTCGACATATTCGCCCTCTTCGAGAGGGAGAAAGGGAAACTCCTGTTTGCTGCGAGCGTGGCGGATGCGGGCGAGAGAAGTTTTCATTTTACCTCCTTTTTTATTTTATTCGGCGTTAGTATGAACAGCGGTTACATCGTCGAGGTCGTCAATCGCGTCGAGGAGTTTTTCGAGCTTTTCGGCGGTTTCGCCCTCAACAGGGACGGTCGAGGTCGGGAGATATTTTAGCTCGGCGGATTCGACGTTGATTCCCTTTTCGATTAGGTCGGCGCGGATTTTCATTAAGTCGGAGGCGGAAGTGATGATTTCGAGACCGTCTTCGACTTCTTCAGCATCTTCGGCGCCAGCGTCGAGGGCGAGGAGGAGATTGTCTTCGGATTTATCGGGGGTAAAAATAACGCCTTTTCGGGAGAATTGGAACATAACGGAACCCGGCTCCGCCATTCGACCGCCGTTTTTATCGAGGGTATGGCGAACTTCGGGCATCGTGCGGTTTTTGTTATCGGTCGCAACTTCGATAATAATTCCGGTTCCGCCTGGGCCGTAGGCTTCGTAGGTTTCTTCGATTAAAGTAGCGGCGGATTTATCAGCGACGCGAGCGATTGCGCGTTCGATATTCGCTTTTGGCATATTCGCGAGGCGGGCTTTTTCGAGCACCATCGCGAGGCTAGGGTTCATATTGGGGTCAGTACCGGCGCGAGCGGCGATGGCAATTTGATTGCCGATTTTAGTAAAGAGGGCGCCGCGTTTCGCGTCAACGACGGCTTTCTGACGTTTAGTCGTTGCCCATTTTGAATGTCCTGACATATTGAGATAATTATATCATAAATTCAAGATAAGAAAAAGCCCGCCTCGGCGGGCGGGGTTTTAGTAGTTATTCGCTTTTATTTCGAAATAGGAGCGAGGGTGGGCGCAAACCGGACAGAGTTCCGGCGCTTCTTCGCCGACATAAATCGCGCCACAGTTACGGCATTTCCAAATCGTAACTTTATCGGATTTAAAGACAACGTCGCTTTCGATATTATCGCGGAGCTTTAGATAGCGAGCTTCATGTTCCTTTTCGACATTCGCGACGCCCTCGAATTTTTTCGCGATTTCTTCATAACCCTCTTCGCGAGCTTCCTCAGCGAAGCGTTTATACATGTCTGTCCATTCGGCATTCTCGCCGTTAATCGCGGCGGTTAGATTCTCCTTCGTCGAGCCGACTTTGCCGCCGTTAAGATATTTATACCACATCTTGGCATGTTCCTTTTCGTTGCCGGCGGTTTCGAGGAAGATGTCGGCGATTTGTTCGTAGCCATCTTTTTTAGCCTGAGAGGCGAAATAGTTATATTTCGTGAAAGCCTGAGACTCGCCAGCGAAAGCGAATTCGAGATTTTTCCAAGTTTTACTGTTTTTCTTTAATTCCATAAAAACTCCTTTTTTATTATTATAGCATAAAAATACCCCGCAGAAGCGGGGCATAGGAGTTAGAAGATTTCGTCGAGGGAGGTAACGACGTGGTCGATGAAACCCTTTTCGAGGGCGTCTTCGGGGAGCATATACCACTCTTCGCGGAAACGCTTGTCATATTCCTTTTCGGAAATCTTGCTGTGGGAGAGAACGTGGCGCTTGACGACTTCTTTTTCGAAGCGCTTGTTGAAGTCCGCTTGATCCTGAACCTTACCGGTGGAACCGAGAATGAAGTTCGAGCCGTCGTGCATCAAGAACTGCATATAGGGCAGGGAGAAGCGGCGGTGGCCGGTAATCCCAATCAGGAAAGCCATCGACGCCCATTCGCCGACGTTGATGGTATAGACGGGGGTGCGGCTGAGCTGAATCGCGCTGACGATGGGGAAACCCTGTTCGATGTCGCCGCCCGGGGAATTGATGTAAAGGCGGATGGGCTTCCGCTCTTCGGGCTTGAGCTCCTTATCCTCGCGGTTGAACTGGAGGATATACTGAACGATGTCCTCGGGCGACATCACGTCGGGGTCGGAGAAAGCGTCGTTGTCGTAGGAAATCGCGCCGCTCAGATAGAGACGGCGGTCGAGGACGTCTTGGTAGCCGAGATATTCGTAGATATCGCAGCTAACACGGAGATTATTCGGGATTTTCGCGAGGAAATCCGTCGCCATTTTTCTCACTCCTTTTCTAGAAAAGTTCGTCGGGATAGGCTAGCTATAGCCCCGGCTAGCTAAAATTTTAGCACCCCCCCCCCGATTGCAAGCATGGGCGGAATTTTCCGGACAAGTTTAAAGGCATTTTTACGCATTTTACAGGGGTCGAGGCGTGATTGGAGCGCGGAGGGAAAATGACAAGAATTTATGGTATAATTTTAGACAGAATGAGTATCAAGAGGAGTTTTAACGAGGAGACAGGAGAGGTTTTTTCCGCGAAAAAAGAGAGGTTGGTTGATTCGGAGTTGAATGAATCGAACTCGGAAGAACGGGAAATTGAGGTTTCGCTCAGGCCGACGGATTTTTCTTCTTATATCGGACAGGAGCGGCTAAAAACGAATCTTAAACTCGCGATTGACGCCGTGAAAAAACGCAACGATGGGTCGGCGCTTGACCATGTTTTGTTGTATGGCCCGCCAGGGTTGGGGAAAACGACGATGGCGAACGTGATTGCGCATGAGATTGGGGCGAATTTAAGGGTGACGTCGGGGCCGGCGATTGAGCGGGCGGGGGATTTGGCGTCGATTTTGACGAATTTACAATCGGGGGACGTTTTATTTATTGACGAGATTCATCGGTTGAGGCGAACGGTTGAGGAGATTTTATATTCGGCGATGGAAGATTATAAACTCGACATCGTCATCGGGAAAGGGCCGGCGGCGCGGTCGGTTCGGCTAGATTTACCGAAATTTACGGTGATTGGAGCGACGACACGAACGGGAGCGCTGGCGGGGCCGCTAAGAGATAGGTTCGGGATAATTCATCGGCTTGAGTATTATAAAGAGGGGGAGATTCAGAAAATTATTACGCGGACGGCGGGGATTTTAAAGACGGAGATTTCGCCAGAAGCGACGGCGCTACTATCGACACGCTCGCGGTTGACGCCGCGAATTGCGAACAGGTTGTTTAAACGAGTGCGGGATTATGCAGATGTCAACGGAGACGGGATTGTTGATAGGAAAACCGCAGAAGAGGCGCTGATGATGATGGAAGTGGATGAGCTGGGGTTGGATCCGGCGGATAGAAATATGTTGGAGTTGATGTTGGAGAATTATGGAGATAGACCGGTTGGGCTAACGACGATTGCGGCGCTGACGGGAGATGAACCCTCGACGATTGAGGATTATTATGAACCATACTTATTACAGCTCGGAATGTTAGAGAGGACGCCAAGGGGAAGAATGGTAACTTTGAAAGCGAAAGAACATCTAAAACGGGTAAAATTTTAGAGAGCGGGAGATTATTATATAATATAGTTGCATCTACTTTTAGAAAATCGTTGCTGGGAGAGGCGCTATCTCTAGGAGTAGAATGATAAAAATCGAGGAATACCCTTTTTAAAAGGTCAGGGTGTTTTACTTTTACGAAAGTAAAGTTAATAAAGCGATTCCTTGTGGGAATAGTTCGTTCCAGTTATAAGAAGCGGCAACTACAATTATCCTAATGGCGGCCTCAACAACCGCGGCAACAACGGCAACTTCTGGTCCTCGTATGCTTCGTCGCCTACGAACGCTCGCAACTTGAACTTCAACTCTACGAACATCAACCCACAGAACAACAACAGTAAGGGCAACGGTCGCGCGGTTCGCTGCGTGGCTCGGTAGTAGTCCTGTTGGCCGGAGAGAGGGTTCCAGCTCGGTTCCCCTCTCCCCCCGATTTTTTTATAGTTTGGGATTAAAAACAAGGCGGAAGTCAATTCCGACCTTGTTTTTTTGAATTATAAGTTAAAAGTTATTCTATTTAACCACCTCACCTTCAACGGCGTCGTCGTCATCTTTCTTTTCGGAAGAGGCAGAGGCGTCGGAAGAAGTTTGTTGATAGAGTTTCGCGCCGATGGGCATAATACGAGAATCGAGGTCTTTAGTCGCGGCTTCGAGTTTTTCCTTATCCGCGGTTTCGTCCTTTAAGACTTCTTTCGCGGCGTCGCAAGCCTTTTTGATTGTCTCTTTATCCTCGTCGGAGATTTTGTCTTTGTATTCGTCTGGCATCTTCTCGAACTGGTAGACTTTATTTTCGAGAACGTTGCGTGCGTCGATAGCTTCGCGTTTTTTCTTATCTTCGTCGGCGTGGAGCTCGGCTTCTTTTTGAGCCTTTTCAATATCTTCCTTGCTCATATTCCCAGAGTTTTGAATCGTAATTGACTGCTCTTTTCCGGTTCCCTTATCTTTCGCAGTAACGTTTAAGATGCCGTTCGCGTCGAGGTTAAAGGTGACTTCGATTTGAGGGATACCGCGGGGAGCAGGAGCGATACCGTCGAGAATGAAACGACCGAGGGATTTGTTGTCGTTTGCCATCTCGCGCTCGCCTTGGAGGACGTGGATTTCGACTTGGGGCTGATTATCGGCAGCGGTCGAGAAAACCTGAGACTTCGAAGTCGGGATGGTGGTGTTTCTGTCGATTAGTTTCGTGCAGACGCCGCCCATAGTTTCGATACCGAGAGAAAGCGGAGTAACGTCGAGAAGGAGAACGTCTTTAACGTCGCCTTGAAGAACGCCGCCCTCAATCGCCGCGCCAACCGCAACGACCTCATCGGGATTAACGCCTTGCATCGGGTCTTTACCAAAAATCTTTTTAACTTTTTCGACAACCGCCGGCATACGGGTCATACCTCCGACCATGACAACTTCGTTAATATCTTTTTCGGAAAGTTTCGCGTCTTTTAACGCCTTTTTGACTGGTTCTTCGAGACGGTCGAGAAGAGGCGCGACGAGTTCTTCGAGTTTTGCGCGAGTTAGAGTATGCTCAAAATGTTTCGGGCCGTCCGCGTCAGCAGTTAGGAACGGGAGGTTAATATCAGTCGAGACGGCGGAAGAAAGTTCCTTTTTCGCTTTTTCGGCTTCATCTTTAATGCGCTGCATCGCCGCGGCATCACCTTTAATATCGACGCCAGATTCTTTCTTAAATTCGTCGCAGAGATAGTTGACGATAATGTTATCGAAATCCTCGCCGCCGAGATGAGTATCGCCATTAGTCGCTTTAACTTCAAAAACGCCGTCGCCGAGTTCGAGGACGGAAACATCAAACGTTCCGCCGCCGAGGTCGAAAACAACGATTTTTTCGTCGTCTTTTTTGTTAAGACCATAAGCAAGAGCCGCCGCGGTTGGCTCAGGAATAATCCTTTTTACCTCGAGACCGGCGATTTTACCGGCGTTCTTGGTCGCTTGGCGTTGAGAATCGTCGAAGTAGGCGGGGACGGTAATAATCGCTTCGGTCACTTTTTCGCCGAGGAAAGCCTCAGCATCAGCTTTAATCTTTGAGAGAACCATCGCGGAAATTTGTTCCGGAGTATATTTTTTCTCGTCCATCTCAACCGCAACGCCGCTACCTTTTTCGACAATCTTATAGGGCATGATGTCGAGGTCTTTTTGGACTTCCTTGTCGGAGAATTTACGCCCGATTAGACGTTTAATCCCGTAAATCGTATTTTTCGGGTTAGTAACGCGCTGACGTTGAGCAACTTTCCCGACGAGGCGGTCGCCTTTTTTCGTTACCGCAACGACCGACGGGGTAGTTCGGTCGCCCTCGCTGTTGGTGATAACTTCTGGCTTTCCGGCGACCATATAAGCAAACGCCGAGTTAGTTGTTCCGAGGTCAATTCCAATAATTTTTGACATATTTATCTCCTTTCGTTAGCAGTCTTATTAAATGAGTGCTAGTTTCTATATTCATAGTAGCAAACTAGCAGTCATATGTCAAGAGTGCCAAAATAGAGGTAATTAGCAGTTTTAATTTTAAGATTTTTATGGTATAATATATTATATGAGTATTAGTCGAGATATTGCGCCATTAAGCAAAGTTGATATAGCGAGCTTAATCCATATTATCCACGAAAAGCCGGTTGTGTTTGATTTTGATATGGCGTCGTTATATAAGATGGAAACTAGAGAGTTAAACCGAATCGCAAATCGGAGCGCGGACTTTTTCCCGAGTGATTTTAGATTTAAGTTAACGAAGAATGAGTTTAATTCCCTTTTTCCGGAAAAAGCGAAGACAGAAAAACCGCCATACGTTTATACGGAACAAGGAATCGTGATGCTCGCGTTAGCTTTAAAAGATGTTGAATCTAGCGTAAGTATGATTCGAGCGTTTGTCGAGATGAGAAATTTCGTCGCGAAAAACGCGCCACTTTTCGAGCGGATTTCCTCGATTGAATTAAAACAACTCGAATTTGAAAAAGAAACGAACGCGCAAATTTCTAAATTGCTTAAACATATTGATGAACATGAATGTCTCGGCTCGGCGCAGAAAATTTTCTTTTCTGGTCAGATTTATGACGCGTATAGTTTCTTGGTCGATTTAATTAAACGCGCGAAGGAAGAAATTTTCCTGATTGATGGATATATAAATATAAATACCTTAGATATTTTAAGAAATAAACGAAAAGGAGTTTTAGTCTCCGCGCTGACTTTGCCATCAACGAAATTGTCGTTAAATGAAATTCGGAAGTTTAACGGGGAATATCCGAAGCTCGAAGTTTATAAAACGAATGATTTTCATGATCGACTGTTGATTTTGGACAAAAAAGAATTTTATCATATCGGCGCGTCGCTCAAAGACGCAGGCGAAAGAAGTTTCGCGATTACGAAACTCGAAGAAGAAAAAGAAACAAAATTATTACTTTCACGAATTAACGCGATAAGAAAGCAAGCGTCTCAAAAAGTCTCAGCTTAAAGGTAGGATGAGTTTTAAGAAATTCATCAACGGCGCGAGCGGGGCCAGGGAGTTTTGGATTATTATAATCATGGACAAGAATAATTCCCCGCTCGGATAATTTCGGGACAACGAGATTGAGCGAAGTTTTAATCGAAGAATATAAATCACCGTCGAGAAAGGCGAAAGAAATTTTTTCAGGTAGGTCGGTTTCGGGATTTAGATTTTCAAAAAAACTTTTTTTAATTATCGGAAGTTTTAAATTCGCTTTTTTAAAACGCTCGATGACTTCGCGCTTCGAAACAAAAAGTTCGCTCGCTTTAAATTCGTCGCCAGCAACGGAAGAATCTTCTTTAGTTTTTTCGGGAAGACCAGCGAAAGAATCATAAAGCCAAAGGTTTTTAGAATTTTGAGGGATTTTTTTAGTCTTTTCGGCTGATTCGAGGAGGCGTTCGAGGAGCAATGACGTGTCGCCGCGATAACAACCCAGCTCAACGAAGTCGCCCTCAAAATCGAGGGCGAGTTGCGCAAATTCTAAAATTTTTTCGGTTTCTTTTGTGCTAACTTGTCTGAGCGAATCGGTCATTTATTTTTTACAGTCGCAAGATTTTTTACAATCACAATCGTCGTCGCACTCGCAGTTATCGCCGCAACCACAGTCGCAAGTTTCACCATCGAGAACAACTTTCGCGCGGCGAATCATCTCTTCAAATTCGTCGGTGCGAATAACATAAATCGGTTTGGAATTTTCGGTCGCGATGTTTTCATGACGATTTTCAAGTTCGGATTCGTTTTTAGAATTATCGAGCTCGAAACCGAGGTAGGAGAGTTTTTGGGAGACGCATTTTCTGATTTCGTCGGAGCGTTCGCCGATAGTCGCAGTATAGACAATCGCGTCAACGCCGCCGAGTGAGGCGGCCATTTGGCCAATCGCGCTTTGGATGCGATATACAAAGAGAGCGTGAGCGAAAGTCCCGCGGTCGTCGCCCTCGTCGCGAAGACGAATAATTTCGCGCATATCGTCGGTCGAGCCGGAAACGCCGAGCAGACCGCATTTTTTATTTAAGTATTCTTCGAGCTCTTCGTCGTCTTTAATTTTTAGAGCGCGTTTAATCGCGAGCGCGGCGGCCGCGTCGATTGAGCCGGTTCGAGTCGACATCATAACACCTTCGAGCGGGGTGTAGCCCATCGTCGTATCATGAGACTTGCCTTTATAGACGGCGGTGATTGAGGAGCCGGAGCCGAGATGACAGACAATTAATTTTTCCGGAAGAATTTTCTCACGTTCCATATATTTTACGATTGAACCGACGGAGAGACCGTGTGCGCCGTAGCGCTTAATCTCGGCTTGGTCGGCAAGGTCTTTGTCGATGGCGTAGTATTTCATTAACTCTGGGCGGTCGGAATGGAAAGCAGAGTCAGAAATCGCGATAACGGGAGTTCCTTTAAACTCTTTGACAAACGCTTCGATTTCGTTCGCGACAACAGGAACATGGAGCGGAGTGCGTTTTTTAGCAATTTCGAGATTTTTGAGACATTCTTGATCAACGAGATGGTCGTGAGTAAAATATTCTCCCGTTGCAACAATACGAGCGAGGATAGCGTCGATTTTGGAGACGCCGCCGAGATAACCCTCGTCGGTTAAGATTTTATTCAAAATCCCGACGGTCGAGCTTAAATCTTTTGCTTCGGTCGAGATTTTCTTTTTTGTTTCGTCGGCACGTTTTAGAGTGCAGACAACTTTCTTTTTCTCGAACTCGAAATGGAGCGAGCAAAGTAGTTCGTCCTCGCGATAAAGCGCGTATTTTCGGGAAGAAGACCCTGGATTGGTAATTAAAATTAAACGTGGATTTTTAGCCATAAAACTCCTTTTTATTTCTAGAAGAATTTTCTAGGGGATATTATATTATAATTTTATTTCTTTGTCGATTTCTTTTCGGACTTAGGCTCAGAAACAACTTCGCCTTCTTGGATTTTCGGCGCAGATTTTTTCGCCTTCTTTTCTTCTTTGCTAAATAATAAAATCGAAGCAATTTCGATAATACTATAAACCGAGAGGAGAATGCCGGTATATTGAATTATGGCATCAGGAACGAGGAGATCGCCAGAAATACAAAACGCGCCGATAATAATCCCAAGAATCGGGAGAACGACAGATTTAATTTTAATTCCGGTTAAACGTTTAAAATCGATGATTGCGGAAAGCTGGAGAGCGGAAGTTAAAATAATATAAATTCCGATGATGAAGGAAATCATTTCGCGAATAAAAGTTGACTTCGAAATCAGAACAATACCCGCGGCGGCAGCGAGGACGATAAGGAAAATTGAAGTCTCGCGACGGTCTTTTGGGGAGGCGCTGATATAAGAAAGTAGGGTGATGACCGAATAAGCAATCGCGAGCGCACCGAGAATAACAGAAATCCAATCTAAAATTTTATCCGCATAAGCAAAGAGAAGAATCCCAACGAAGAAGAGGACTCCCGCTGAGACTATTTCTCTAGTTTTTTCTTGTTTCATAAAAATTCCTTTTTAATTCTTATGAAACTATTATACTAAATTTTACGCGACGTTGACGCCTTTTTCGAGCAGTTTCGTATTTACCATGTTAATAATTAAAGTCGCAACAGAATAAACTATAATCGCGTCGATAAAAACGAGCCGCATCGTTTCTGATGAAACTATTTCAGAATTAAATAATTCCATGACTTCCGGATTTATAATTCCGATTAGGAAGAGGCTTAGAAGAAACGTTCCTTGCGCTGCTAAATAAGTTCCCGCCGCGATGAGAGCAGTTTTAGTTTTGGTTGTTCGATTTTTTATAATCATCACTAAGAAAATGAGTGAGACTAAGGTCGTTATTTCGAAAAATCCGACTAAGATAATTAGGACGAGAAATTCAGTTACGTTTCCGCCCGTCATTCCTGCCGTCGTTTCGATAAACGTTTTTAGCGTTTCGAAATTTTCGAATAAATTATAGTTGATCGCTAAAATTAAAATCCCAATAAAAAGCGCGATTAGAAAACTATAAAGCGTTGATAAGATTTTTGATAAATAAATTGTTTTCTTCGGAATCGGTAGAGTATGCGTTAAGTAACTTTCGTCGCCATAAAGTTTTTTATAAAAAACGCCGACTGCTCTGGAAAGAACGTTAATAATTCCGGAAATAACTGCGGACAACGCAAAGTTTTCAGAAATCCTTTTAATGATTTCGGCGATTGCGGAACCTTCGATTTTTGAAGAAACCAGCGAAACCAGCGCGAAGAAAATTCCCGCGCCAAAGAAAATCGGCGTAAGCCTTAAAATATAGCGTAAGTCAATTTTAATTAGTTTATTTAACATTTTTAAATCTCCTTCTAAAAATTTCATCAATCGACGCGTTTTCTTGTTCGCGTAATTTTTCGGCGTTAGAATATTCCACGATTTCGCCATTTTTAATGAAGATAACTTCGTCTAAAATTCGCTCAACGTCGGAAATGAGATGGGTAGAAACCAAGAGGCTAGAATTTTCTTCAAAGTTTTCGATAATGAGGTCGAGGATTTCGTCGCGAGTCGCGGGATCAACGCCGGAAAGCGGTTCGTCAAGAATATAGAGTTCAGCTTTTCGGGACATGACGAGAAGAAGTTGGAGTTTTTCTTGCATGCCTTTCGACATTTTAAGGATTTTTTGGTTTTCGTCGAGTTCAAGATTTTTTAATAATTTTTCGGCTTTTTTAAAACTAAAATCTTCGTAAAATTCGGCGTATTCTTTAATCGCGGTTTTTACGGTCAGACTTTTATCGAGGTAAGTTCGCTCGGGAAGATAAGCAATTATTTTTTTCGAGGCAATATCGGGCTTTTTTCCTTTAATTAAAACTTCTCCTTCGCTCGGCGTTAATAAATCGTTAATTAGTTTGATTAACGTCGTTTTTCCGGAACCATTTTTTCCGAGCAGACCGTAGATTTTATTATTTTCTAATTTTAGATTAACGTTTTTTAAGGCAACTTTTTTGTTGTCATAAATTTTAGTTAAAGATTTTAGCTCGACGAGCGGAAGTTTAGTTTTCATCTTTCCTCCTGATTTCGATAATTTCGATACCGATTTTTTTCATTTCGTTTAGATACTCCTTTGTTTTTTCTTTATAATATTTTTCCTTTAGTTTTTTAATTTTTAATTCGTTTTTAGTTACGTAGCGACCGTTCGTCCGTTCGGTTTCAACTAGTTTTTCAGCTTCAAGTTCAGAAAGGGCACGCTGGACAGTATTCGGATTTACGCGAAGTTTTAACGCTAAATCGCGGACGCTCTCAATCCGTTCGCCTGGGCTACGAGCGCCAGAAATGATTTCGCTTTCGAGCTGTTCGATGATTTGAAGATAGATGGGCTGGTTATTATTGAAAACGTAATTCATATTGTATTAATGTATTATTTACTTAATACAATGATACGCCTTTCTAATTAAAATTGTCAAGTAGATTTTAAAATTTTTTATTTTTAGAGAGATTTTTGAGGAAGTTTTTTGAGAAGAGGGAGAAATGTGGTATAATGTAGGGAATCGGGGCTTGGCGCAGCTTGGTAGCGCGCACGCATGGGGTGCGTGAGGTCAGGAGTTCAAATCTCCTAGCCCCGACCATTTTTAATCGCTGACGTCTATGTCTAAAGTGATGTTGAGTTTATAGTCTTTGTAGTGTTGATGGATTTCGTCGTAGATTTTTTGGTAAATTTCTTCTTTGTTTTTCGCGTTAAAATCTATGATTATATCAAAACTAATCGTCTTCTCTTCTTCGTCGAAATAAAAACCGTGCATTTCTAGAATATGGTCATACGAGAAAACGATTTTCGTGATTTCTTGCTTAAATTTAAGGGTATTTTTATCTTGAGTGTTGATTGAATAAATCCCGATGGTATGGAGCAAAACTCCATATTTTTTATTAATGATTTTGGTAATGTTGCGAGAAATTTTATCAATCTCGGCGACGGTTAAAGTATCGGCAACTTCAATATGGAGCGAGCCGAGATATTTATTGGGCCCGTAATCGTTTAAAACTAGATCATAAACGCCCTCGACTTTGGGGACTTTTAAGGCTTCCTTTTTAATGGCGCGGGTAAGTTTTCCCTCGACACGCGAGCCCAAAACGCTATCAACAGAAGTTTTAATCAACTCGAAACCGGTTTTGATAACAAAAAGCGAAACTAAAACGCCGACGTAGGCTTCGAGGTTGAGATGAAAAAGGAGATAGACGACCGTAGAGGCGAGGACGGAGATAGAAAGAATCGCGTCGTTAAAAGCGTCAATCCCGCTCGCGACGAGAGAGTCAGATTTTACGTCTTTCCCTTTCTTTTTGGTATAAAAACCTAAGACGAGTTTAACAAAAATAGCAGCAACGAGAACAACAAGCGTAAAAGAATTATAGTTGGGCGTTTCGGGATGGATGATTTTTTCGATAGACTCGAGGAGGGCGGTCAAGCCGGCATAAAAGACAATCGCGGAGACGACAAGCGAAGCGACATATTCAACGCGACCGTAACCGTAAGGATGGTTTCGGTCGGGGGCTTTTCCGGCGAGTTTGGTTCCGAAAATCGTAACAATACTCGAAAGGGCGTCGCTTAGATTATTAACGGAATCGGAAAGGATGGCGATTGAGTTCGAGAGGAGACCGACGGCAGCTTTAAAGCCAGCGAGAATAAAGTTGGCGAAAATGCCGATTAGGCTGGTTTTGATGATTATTTTTTCTCTTCGGGATTTCATAGGGATTACTTTTTGAGTTTACGGCAGGCGAGATGGACGAGTTCAGACCAAGAGGAGGAAGAATGGGGCGCGGAGGCGAGCTGGGTGATGGTGAATTTATGGCGGACGGCGAGGGCGACTTCTTGGATAACGAGCTCGGCGTTCGGGCACATTACGGTCGCGCCAAGAAGTTTGTCTTTCGGGTCGGCGATAATTTTGACGAAACCAGAACGGAAGTCGAAAAGGTTAGAAGCGGAAACGCTAGAAAGCGGAAGGACGGATTTTTTAATTTTTAGGTTTAATCTTAAAGAATCTTCTTCGTTTAGACCGACGCTAGCGACGCTGGGGAAAGTATTAGTTAGGCGGATAAAGCCTTCGTAGTTGCGAAGATTTTTTTGGCGAGAAAAAGCGTTCGAGGCGGCAAGGGCGCCTTCATAAGCAGCGCGCTCGGGGGAGCTTTCGCCGCCGATACAGTCGCCCGCGGCGGAGATGTGTTTCATTGAGGTTAGTAGCATATTATTAACGTCGATTCCGTCTTTAGAGTATTCGACGCCGGCGTTTTCCAGACCGAGGTCGGCGTTTGGCGCCGAGCCGGTCGCAAGAACGACGGCGTCGGTACGGACGAATTTTTCCTGACCGCCGCGGAGGAAAGTTATTTTAACTTTCCCAGCGTCGTTCGCGACTGCGACGACGCGCGACTGGGTCAAGATTTTAATATGGAGCTTATCTTCAAAATATTGAGCAAGGACGCGACCAACTTCTTCGTCTTCGCGCGGGAGGATTCGACCGGCAAGCTCACCAAGACAAACTTCGGAGCCGAGTTCGGCGAAATAGTTCGCGAGTTCGGTTCCGGTCGAGCCGGCGCCAATAATAAAAACGCTTTTCGGGGGACGATTTAGACTCAGAGCGGTCGCGGGGGTTAGACATTTTACGGTTTCGACGCCGGAAATGTTACCGCTTGAGAGTTTTGCGCCCGTGGCGATAAGGAAATTCGGCGCGGAGATTTGGGAGGTTCCGGCAGAGATTTCGTATGGGGTTAAAAAGTTCGCAAAACCGGAGAAACAAGTGATTTTATTCTCCTCGAAAATCTTTTTCGAGTTCGCGCCGGCGCGACGAGAGGCGAGCGTAATCCAGTTTAGAGCGGTCGGATAATTATAGCGGAGCGAAGCGGAAGAAATCCCAAAACGCGAACCACGAACGGAATCCATGTAGAGATGAGAAAAATTAAAGGCGGCGCGGGCAGGAATATCGGAATAATTTAAACTAGAGCCACCCCAACGGCCTGACTCGACGATGGCGACTTTTTTCTTCATTTTCGCGGCGGAAAGAGCAGCGGCGGTTCCGGCAACACCAGAGCCAATTACGATATAATCAAAGTCAAATTTTTTTCTCAACATTTTAAATTATTTTATCACGATTACGATAAATATAGGCGAGATCGGCGTTATATTTATCAAGCTCACGCGAGACGACCCTTTCTAAATCGCTTTTTGTTATCATGTTCCTTTCTTCGAGCCAAGGACAAATACCTTCAATAACTTTTCTAATAATTAGTTCGGCGGAGCCGGCAGGAATCCCGACTGACTTCGACTCGCGGCGCAGCTCATCGATTAAATCGGATTTTTCAAAAGATTTTTTCGTCATAGACCAACTCCGAGAAGTTTAAATGTTAGAATGAACGCAGAAAGAATAATAAACGAAAAACCGGCGAGAATCTTGAAGAAAAGTTTGTTTTTGACGCGGAAACGCTGAATCTCGACAGCGTTTTTCCCTTTTCTGATAACGAAACGTAAAATTATTAACGGGAGAACGGAGATTATAGTAAAGAAGCTAAGGGCAAGGACTTCGTAGCCGCTAGAGAGTTTTATGACTTCGTTGCCGGCGAGGAAAAATAGGACGAAACTAAACGGGAGTTCGCCGAAGACGGTTAAGAGACCGAGCGAAAAGGCTTCGGAATTGTTGTTGGTTAACTTCGCACGCGAGTCGATAAAACGAGAGATTTTTTTCGGGAGCCAAAGTTCGGTTGAACCTTTAGCGGACTTTCCGGAGCGAAAATAAAAAAAGAAAATGATTAAAGAAATTGAGAAGAGGATTCCAACGGAAATTGAGTAAACTAATTTTTCTTCAACTCCCTCTAAGAGAGCTAGACTCAAGAAACAGTTGGTCGCGAGAATTAAAAAGCTCATTAAACAAACGCCGGAGATAAAACTGGAGGCGAGAGATTTCGTCTTTTTTCTAACAAAGCGACCGAGGGAAGAGTGATAAAGAAGAAGGAGAGTTCCGAGGGATAGCTGAAAGAGAGCGCAAATAAGCGCGGAGAAAAAGATGATTCCCAGCTCAGGCAAACTTCTCATACTTAAATTATATCACAGTTATGCTTGTAGTATAAAAAATTGAGTGCTAATCTTAGGGTATGAAAAAAGTGAGGTTAGTTTATTTGGGAATTATATTAAGTTTAGTTTTAAATGTAGTTGGCGGGACGGTAGCGGTTTTTGCGGAAGAAACTTTGGAAGAAGAGACAACAGAAGTAGAAAGAGAAAATACTGCGGAAGAAGCTGAGGAGAAAGAAGAGGAAGAGGAGAAAGAAGAGGAAAATCAAGAGAGGATTTTTATTAAGTCATTTAACCCCGGATATTCAGGAATTGGAGAATTCTTTGAAGTTGGGGCTAGACTCAGGGGGGATTCATTTTCGCTCGCCGGCTTTTCGATAATTTATACGACTGCTTCAGGAAAGGATTATGTTGTCTATGAATTTTCCGAAGACGAAGAAACTGTCGGCGAGTCTCTCCTTTTTAGGCTAAAAAGTTCGGATGAAGTTAAAGCAGTCGAAGATTATCGCGAAGTTGCGGACGCAATTTATACAAGAAATATGGCGCAAGGAGGGGGAAGACTGAAAATTTTAAAGTTAGTTAAGGAAGGGGAAGTCGAGGAAGAAAATCAATACGAGACGGTCGATTCGTTATGTTGGGGATTAGAAGAGGAAGGCGGAGAAACTTGTTATTTGAAGTTTAATTCAAAAACACCGACGACGCTAGTTCGAGATGATGAAGCAGAAGAGATGGAGGACTTATTTAAGCATTTAGAAAATTATACGCCGAATTACGATTCGGAGAAGCCGAGTCTAGTCAAAGTCGAAAAAGAAAAAAAGGAAGAGGAAATTATCGAGCCGAAGTGTCGCGCGATTCGGTTTAATGAGATTTTAACTTATTTTGAGACGGAAGCGAGCGAACAGTTTGTTGAGTTTTATAATGATGGGGAGTTGGCAGTAAATCTAGATGGTTGTATTTTAAGATATAAAAATAAAGATTATGAGCTTTCGGGAACGATAAGCGCGGGAGGGTTAATCGCGATTTATCCCTTTTTGGCGTTTCAGCTTAGGTTGACAAAAAATCCAACAAGCTCGAATGAACTAAGGTTAGTTGACGCGGACGGAGTGGTTGTTGACAAGTTAGTTTATTATTCGGGACAGAAAAAAGGAGTAGCGCTGGCGCAATTTGGGTATGTGGCGGACGGAAGCGAGCAATGGCTTCAGACTTATAGTCCGACGCCGGCGGAGGAAAATAATTATCAAAAATTTAAAACGTGTCCAGCAGGAAAAGTGATTAACGAGGAGACGGGAAATTGTGTGAACGAGACGAAAATTTCGACAGAGCTGGAAGCCTGTCCAGAGGGGAAGTATAGGAATCCATTGACAAACCGTTGTAAATCTTACGCGACGACCGCGGCGAAAGAATTAAAACCCTGCGCGGAGGGATACGAAAGGAATCCGGCAACGGGGAGATGTAAGAAAATTGTCGATAATAGCGGGGCGGCTTATCCGTTAGAAAGCGAGACTTTTGAGGAAAAGTCGAAGTTTATTGCGACCTACGCGATTATTGGAGTAGTTGCGCTGGGGGTTATATATATTATATACCAATACAGAGCAGAGATAGTGGGACTATTCAGGCGGAAATAGTTAGCAACAAAAATGGCGTTAGAATTGGGGGGGCAATTCTAACGCCGTTATTGGAGGCGAGATTCGTCTCTTGTTTCTATTTCAATCTGGTGGCGGGGGTTCGATTTGAACGAACGACCTTTTGGTTATGAGCCAAACGAGCTACCAG